>JADJEE010000001.1:943141-1257522 GCA_016709225.1 Deltaproteobacteria bacterium
GGTGCGCAACACCGCGCTCGATCCGCGGGCGGTGGTCGCCGCCTCGCTGCAGGTGGCCGGTGAGATCTGCGTGTTCACCAACCTCGAGCACACCATCCTCGAGCTCGGGGGTTCGACGTGAGCATCGAACACCGCAACTGGACCCCGAAGATGGTCGTCGAGGAGCTCGACCGCTTCATCATCGGTCAGCACAAGGCCAAGCGCGCCGTCGCGATCGCGATGCGCAACCGCTGGCGGCGACAGATGGCGCCCGAGGCCCTGCGCGAGGAAATCTCGCCCAAGAACATCATCATGGTCGGGCCCACCGGCGTGGGTAAGACCGAGATCGCGCGACGACTGGCGCGCCTGTCGGGCGCGCCGTTCGTGAAGGTCGAGGTCAGCAAGTTCACCGAGGTCGGCTACGTCGGCCGCGATGTCGACTCGATCGTCCGCGACCTCGTCGAGGTCGGGGTCCAGATCGTCCGCAGCGAGCTCGAGCGCGACGTCCGTTCCGAGGCCAAGCAGCGCGCCGAGGAGCGCGTGCTCGACCTGCTGCTGCCGCCCGCCGGCGAGCCGCGCGGCTTCACCGATCGCCCCGGCGAGCCGCCCAAGCCCAGCGCCACCCGCGAGAAGCTGCGCGAGCTGCTGCGCGCCGGCAAGCTCGACGATCGCGAGGTCGAGGTCGAGGTCGACGAAGGCGGTCTGCCGGGGCTGCAGATGGTGCCAGGGCTGCCGATGGGCGAGCAGATGGGGCAGCAGCTGAGCCAGCAGCTGCGCGACATGCTGTCGGCGTTCCAGCGCCGCAAGCACAAGCGCAAGCTCAAGGTCGGCGAGGCCCACGAGCTGCTGGCCAACGAAGAGGCGGGCAAGCTGGTCGATCAGGACAAGGTCGCACGCGAGGCGGTGCGGCGCACCGAGCAGCTCGGCGTGGTCTTCCTCGACGAGATCGACAAGATCTGCAGCCGCGAGAACGTCCGCGGTGCCGACGTCTCGCGCGAGGGCGTACAGCGCGACCTGCTGCCGCTGGTCGAGGGCTCGACGGTATCGACCAAGTACGGGCCGGTGCGCACCGACCACGTGCTGTTCGTGGCCGCCGGAGCGTTCCACCTGTCGAAGGTCAGCGACCTCATCCCCGAGCTACAGGGCCGCTTCCCGATCCGCGTGGAGCTCGAGTCGCTCGGTGTCGAGGAGTTCGTGCGGATCCTGAAGGAGCCCGCCAACTCGTTGCTCAAGCAGTACCGCGCGCTGCTCGAGACCGAGGGCGTCACGGTGCTGTTCGACGACGACGCGATCGCGGCCATGGCCGACGCGGCGTGGCGGGCGAACACGTCGCTCGAGAACATCGGCGCGCGGCGGCTCCACACGGTGCTCGAGCGCGTGCTCGAGGAGCTGAGCTTCGAGGCCAGCGAGCTCGGCGCCCGCGAGATCCGCATCACGGCCGCGTACGTCCACGAGCGCGTCGACGGCCTTCTCCAGGACCGCGACCTCTCGCGGCACATCCTGTAGCCCGCGGCTCACGAGGCCAGGCGGAAGCGCTCGTTCGGCATCGGATCATTGGCCGCCGGCATCGCGGCCCACATCGCCCCCACGCGGTCGCGCAGCGCGTGCACACGCTCCAGCATCGCGACGACGGCGGGGTCGCGGCGGTCCTGCAGCGAGGTCGCGAGCCAGGTGGCGGCGGTCTCGAGATCCGAGCTGCGCTCGGCTGCGTTGGCGATCTCGAGCGCGAGGTCGGCTCGCACTGCGGCGTGGGTGCAGCGGGCGTGGATCGCCGCGGCCATGCGCATCGCCGTCGCGGTGCCACCCACCTTGGCCAGCGCACGCTTGAGCTGGACCCGCAGATCGTTGCCCCACACCGCCTCGGCGACCTCCTGCGCGGTCGGGCCCGGGACCACGCCGGCCTGCGGCGCGGCGCGTCGGCACCATACCCGGAGGCGATCGTCGGCGACCATGAAGAACGGCGCCAGGCCGGCGCGTCGGCACGCGGTCGCGAGCGCACGCGGTGTGAACCAGCAGCGTCGCACCGCGCTCAGCACGTCGTCGGCCGCGATGCCCACCGCCTGCAGCAGGTTCGGCACCTCGATGAGTGCGACCCCGGTCGCGCTCAGTCGCTTGGCGATGCCCTCGAGATGGGCGACCGGATCCGCCAGGTGCGGCAGCACGTCGGACTCGACCACGAGATCGAAGCGTCCACGCGCCCGCCAGCGCTCGAGCGACGACGACTGCACCTCCACACCGCTGCTGCGTGCGGTGCGGGCCCACGGGAGCCACGGCTCGAGCGCCACGGCGTTGACGCGGGCGTCGGCGGCGAGCGCCTGGATGCCGGCGACGTCGCGGCCACCGATCTGCAGCACGCGCACGCGTCGAGGGCTCCGCAGCGCTGCCACGGCACGCAGTAGATCCTGGGCGCGCGCGTGGGCCAGCTGCGTTCGGCCGGCGAGGTCGAGCCGCTGCACGCTGCCGTCATCGGCCTCGTACCGCAGTGCGACGTCGTCGCTGCACGCCCGCGCGCGGTAGCCCGCGTCGAGGGCGAACGCGACAGTGCCGGTGAGTGCCAGCGTGCATCCGCCGCAGATGCGGGTCGTCACCGCATCGCCCGCGGCGGAGCTCGCCAAGGTGATCGAATCCGCCAGTGCGCTGTCACAGACCGGGCAGGTCGTCATGCCGTGCCTACCGTGCAATGCGTGGGCCGAGATACATGTGCATCGCGTGCTGATTCGGGCCACCCCACGGGGCGCGCCGCCCGGCGTCGGGACCATCGATCCCGTGATGATCTTCACGCGAAAACCGCGGGCGGCGGGCCTTGCGGCGGGCTAGGGGCGCAATTGCGATTCTGGCACCGAACCGCCCCGAAGCGGGACGAAGCGGCACATTCGGGTTGTGGGCGTTGTGCCGTATCCGATGAACAGGGGGCTTGCACCCCTTTTGGTTTTGGTGGATTCTCGGAACTGAGATTGCGTCCTGCGGCGGCACTCGGGAGGGCCCGGCGCACGCGCAAACTCGCCCACGAGCTCGAGCGCGACCCGACGGCCAGTCCCCGGCCCGAGGGTTTCCTCCGATCCCAGCGTCGCCCGGTCCGGGGCGGATCGCCTGGGACAGTGCATCCCAACGTCTCCAGAACAAGGAATTCCACCACCATGCGCACCAAGTTTCTGATTGGCCTCTGTGTTTCCGCCGGCGTCGTGCTGGGCGGCTGCGGCACCAAGAGCGACTCCGGCGACGGCGTCCTCAACACGACCAACGACACCAACGACACCAACGAGGAGTCGTCGGGGAGCGCCGAGGGCGGCTCGGCCGACACCGGCAGCGCCAGCATGACCACGAGCGCCACCGACTCGGCGACCTCGGGCCCGGCCGACACCGGCAGCATGGACACCACCGGCGCCGCGACGATGACCGGTGGCTTCATCCAAGATCCCGACGGTGGCGGCGTGAGCATCGAGTGCGATCTGTGGTCGCAGGACTGCCCCGAGGGCGAGAAGTGCATGCCGTGGGCGAACGACGGCGGCGGAGCGTGGAATGCCACCCGCTGCTCGCCGGTGGACGAGGCGCCGGCGTCGGTCGGTGACGAGTGCACGGTCGAGGGCACGGGCGTGTCCGGCATCGACAACTGCGAGCTGGGCTCGATGTGCTGGGACGTCGACGGCGAGACCAACATGGGCACCTGCGCCGCCTTCTGCATGGGCAGCGAGGCCGCGCCGGTCTGCAACGACCCCACCACCGACTGCGTCATCGCCAACAACGGCACGCTGATCCTCTGCTTGCCGGTCTGCGACCCGCTGCTGCAGGACTGCGCCGAGGGCCAGGCGTGCTACCCGATCGACGACGGCTTCGCCTGCGCGCCCGATGCGAGCATGGAAGACGGCGCCTTCGGTGCACCGTGCGAGTTCATCAACGTGTGCGACCCGGGCCTCTTCTGCGCCAACGCCGACGGCGTGCCGGACTGCGGCGGCAGCTCGGGCTGCTGCTCGCCCTTCTGCGACACCAGCGACCCGATGGCGAGCGGCAACTGCCCCGGCGCCGCCGGTGGCCAGGAGTGCGTGGCGTGGTACGACGCCGGCCAGGCCCCTCCCGGCTTCGAGAACGTCGGCGGCTGCCTGATCCCGATGTGATCCGAGGCCAGGCCAGCCGGGCCAGGGACGATCGGCGCTGACGCCGATCGCCTGGCCCACCCAACGCGGAGCGGGTGTGGACCCCTCCGCGTTTTTCTTTTGGTTCAGCCCCGCGGCGGTGGAGGTCCGCCGGGGATGGGGCTCGGAGGCCGAGCGATTTCAACAGCTTATCGGCACGCCGGAGGAGGGCGTCGAAAAGCAGTTAAAAAAGACTTGTTAGTTTTGGAGGTTAAGGTATGAAAGATAAGAACGTCGGCTTTGGTGTTTGCTTTCACCCGGCGTCGGAAGGCGGAACCCATGAAGAATCAATGGTGGATCGGACTGCCCGTGTTCGTGATCTCGGGCTGCGTCGCCGGCACGAAGCCCGAGCTCGAACAGATGACGGCGGGGGACGACGACGGGGCGGGCTCATCCAGTACGGGCCTGGAGGTGGACGACGGCAACACGTCGATGCCCAACACCACCGCGCAGCAGCCCGACACCGACGGTGACGAGTCGAGCGGCGGCGATACCTGTGGCTTCATCTGTCCGCCCGACATGGGGCCCATCGAAGACTGCGACGTGTGGGCGCAGGACTGCCCCGATGGGCAGAAGTGCATGCCGTGGGCGAACGATGGCGGCAACTCGTGGAACTCGCTCAAGTGCGTCGAGGTCAACGCCGACGCCGGACAGCCCGGCGACGAGTGCCACGTCGAGGGCTCGGGTGTCTCGGGCCTCGACGACTGCGCGCTGGGCTCGATGTGCTGGAACACCAACGAGGAGGGGCTCGGCACCTGCGTGGCCTTCTGCGGTGGTACCGAGGCGGCGCCCGTCTGCGACGATCCTCAGAGCAGCTGCGTGATCGCCAACGACGGCGTGCTCACGCTGTGCCTGCCGCTGTGCGATCCGTTGGTGCAGGACTGCGGCCCCGAGGAGGCCTGCTACCCGGTCAACGACGGCTTCGCCTGTGCGCCCGAGGAATCGGGCGAGACCGGTGGCAATGGCGACCCGTGCGAGTTCCTCAACGTGTGCGACCCGGGGCTGTTCTGCGCCAACGCGAGCGCGATGCCGGACTGCCAGGACTCCACCGGTTGCTGCACGAACTTCTGCGATCTCAATGAGGGCAACACCGGCTGCAGCGGTGCGGGGGTCGAATGCGTCGCGTGGTACGACGTCGGTCAGGCCCCGCCCGGCCTCGAGCAGTTGGGAGCGTGCCTGATCCCGGAGTAGTGCGATGGGGATGGTCGCGACGCCCCGGCGCCGCTGCGATGTTTGGCGTGGTGGTTCGCGTGGTGGTTCGCAGGAGGGCCGTAGGCGCTCGCGTGGGAGAGATGTCGTGTGGGGATGAGACGGGCGATCGACGCGCGCCGCCGGAGCCGGGGGCGACCGGGGGGTCTTGACCTCCGGCCCGGTGCGCGCGCCGACGCAGTTGGACGAGCGATGGAAGACCGCTGCCAGGAGGGCGGCGGCAGTTGGCTGTGCAGGCGCAGCTCCGGCGCGTGGGACCTGCAAAGGCCAAGACGCGCCCTCGAGCATCCGTCACCCGTCGGCGACGCGGAACTCGAACACCGCGTCGAACAGCGGCTGGTGCTGGGGGTCGCCGAGGTGCCAGCGCAGCACGGCCTCGTTGGCGGTGCGGGTCACTGGTTCGAAGTAGAGGAACCCGCGCATCTGGGTGCCCGGTGCCAGCGTGCCCCACGGCAGCGCCAGGCGCGGCACGTCGTCGCCGGCCGCGAAGGGCTCGAAGTCCATCGAGCGGCCGGGGTCGTAGCTGCGCTCGAGCTCGCGATCGTAGCGCTGCGCCGAGGCGGTAACGTCGGCATCGACGGCATCGAAGCTCGCACCCGCGTCGAGCAGCGCGTAGCGAAAGCCGCGGGTGTCGCGGAGCTCGAGATCGCCGGGCGCGAGCAGGATCGGCTGTGGGCCGAGGTTCGCGACCAACACATGGACGACGGCGACATTGTTGGGCAGCTGCTTGGGTTCGGCGTCCCAGACCCCGGTGGTGAGCACCACGGTGATGCCGGTGGCGTCGTCGTGGACGCTCAGCCGATGCTCACCCTCGGGCGAGACCAGCACGCCCGGGGCGCGGGTGCAGGCGGTGGCCAGCACCACGCATGCCCACGGCGAGAACCGCGGGCGAGCGCGCGGCGAGCTCGAGCGTGACCTTCGCGGCGACACCGTGTCGGGGTCAGGATAGCAGCGTGATGCCGCCACCGTCGTGGAGGATCTGCCGGGCATCGTCCTGGTCGAGATAGCCGCGCCGCAGGTCCTCGTCGCGCAGGTCGTCGAAGCGTCGGCGCACCAGCAGCGCCGCCTCCGCCAGGAGGGGCTGCGCCGCCACCGTCTCGCCGGCGTCCGCGAGCAAGCGCCCGAGGTGGTGGATCGATCGCACGCCGTCGAGCGGGGCGGCGCCGGCCTGGACCAGCGCGACCGCTTCGCGTTCGAGCGCGATGGCGTCGTCGATCCGACCCTCGCGATCGGCCAGGCGCGCGAGCACGTGCAGCGCGCGGCAGCGCGGCGTTCGCAGGCCGTGGGCCTGGGCGGTGGTCGCGACCTGCTCGGCGATCATCGCTGCGTTGGCGGCGTCTTCGTCGGAGGTGCCGTGCACCGCGAGCGCATAGGCCAGGCGCACGCGCGCGCGGAGCTCGATGCGGACATCGCCGCGCGTCACCGCGACGCGTGCAGCGTCGACCAGCAGCGCGCGCGCGGCTTCGAGGTCGCCGAGGTTGGCCATCACCACGCCGAGCTGGACGATGACGTCGTTGAACTCGCCGGGGTGGCCGACCGCCTCGTGCAGCTCGAGCGCCTTGCGCAAGCAGCGTTCGGCCCGGCGGTACAGGCCGATCGCCGCGTAGGTCGAGCCGAGGTTGGCGAGCTTGCGACCGGTGAGATAGCGGTCGCCGAGGTCGCGGTCGATGGCGAGCGCGGCCTTGAAGCAATCGACCGCCTCTTGGTAGTGCGTGCTGCGGCCCGCGACCTCGCCGAGCGCGTTCAGGAGGTTCGCCTCGAGTCGCGGGTTGCCGAGCTCGCGGGCGATGTCGAGGGCCTCGCCGTAGACGGTTCGCGCGTGGGCGAAGCGCCCCTGCGTGTTGGCGACCTGGCCGATGCTGCGCAGCAGTCGGCAGCGCTGCCGCGCGCCGCGGGGGCCGGCGCCGCAGTGTGCGAGTGCGTCGCGGGCGACCCGCTCGGCCTCGTCGAACTCGCCGCGCATGAACGCCAGCTCGCTCTCGAGCTCGCCCAACACCGCCGAGAACGCGGCCGCCTTGCCCTCGTTCTGCGCCGCGATGCGCTCGCGCAGCCTCGGGATCAACCGCTCGGCCTGCGCGATGCGCCCGACCTCGAGGTAGAACCGCAGCAGCCGAATCGACGCGATCACCACCTTCTCGGGATCGCCGAGCTGCTCGGCACACGCCAGCAGCTGTCGGACGTCGGCGCCCTGCGCCCGTCGTCGGCCCCACGCGCGGAGGATCCGTTCACGTCGCAGCAGCGCGTCCCACCGCCGCGGGTCGTCGGCCGCCATCGCGCGCAGGGCCTGGGTGAGGAAGTAGTGGGCCTCGACGTTGCCGGCGACCTCGTAGGCGCGCATCGCCGCCCGCATGGCGGGCTCGATGGCCTCGGTGCCGCGCTCGGCCTGCAGCAGGTGCTCGGCGATGGGACCATCGTCGTGCTCGGGCGCGTAGTCGGGCCGCGCGCGCCGGAGCTCGGCGCAGCGGCCGTGCAGCCGCTTGGCGGCCTCGGGGGCGATGCTCGCCCTGCAGACCTCGTGGAGGCTCACGGTCGCGAAGCGGAAGCTCTCGGCGTGGGGCGACTGGGTCGCGACGCGCTCGAGGAAGTGACGCGCGAGCAGGTTCTCGAGGCTCTTGGAGACGTTGCGCGCCAGCAGGTCCGACAGCTCCCCCGGCCGGAACGCGCGACCCAGCAGCGCGGCGCCCTGCAGGACCTCGCGATCGCTGCGCGAGAGCTCCTCGATGCCCTCGGCGAGCGCGGCCTCGACCGACGGCGGCAGCTCGATGGTGACGCCGCGCTGGCGCAGCGTGAGCAGGCGCCCGCTCGCACTCCAGCCGATCACGCCGCGATCGAGCAGCGATGCCAGCACCTGCTCGATGAAGAGCGGGTTGCCGCCGGTGCGGGCCAGCACCGCGTCGGCGAGTTCACCGGCGGCGGTCTCGTCCTCGAAGCGCCGCACGATGAGGTCACGGCGGGCGCGCTCATCGAGCTCGCCGAGATCGACGGTCGAGACGTTGGGCTCGCGGCGGATCATCTCGACCCGCAGGTGGCCGGGGCGACCGGTGCTGATGCCGAGGATCGGCCACGGGTGGCGCAGCTGGATCCACTCGCGCAGCAGCAGCACGCTCTGTTCGTCGTGGAAGTGGATGTTCTCGAGCACCACGAGCACCGGCCGTCGCTGCGCCAGCGCGGTGATGAGGCGACGGACCAGCCGCCACAGGCGGTCGCGTCGCGTGAACGGATCGAGCTCGCCGTCCTGGGCGTCCTTCAGGCCCAGCGCCGACGCCAGCGCCTCGGCCAGCCGCGTGCCGTCGGCGACGCCGTGCTCCGCCAGCCGCGCCGCGATCTGCTCGCGCGGGGTGTCGTGCTCGATGCCGAGGAAGCGCTGCAGCAGCTCGAGGAAGACCCCGAGCGGCACGTTGCGGCGCGACCAGCTGCCGGCGGCACGCAGCACCCAGCAGGCGGTGCGGGGCAGCGACGAGATGAAGCGCTCGACCAGCGCGCGCTTGCCCATGCCCGGCGAGCCCAGCACCAGCACCGCCCGTGACTCGCGGCTGCGGATGGCCTCGGCCAGCGCGTCGCGCAGCGCCTTGAGCTCGAGCTCGCGGCCGTAGAGCACCGTGCGACCGCCGGGCACCTGGTGGAGCTTGCGTTCGTCCTCGAGCGCGGGCCCGAGCAGCGGCGCGACATGCTCGAGCTCGTGGTCGACCACCGTCGCGGTGCCCGACACGCCGGCGGCGGGCTCGACGAAGCTGCCGTCGCCGAAGCGCCACGCGCGGACCAGCAGCTCCACGAGGTTGCCCGAGACCATCACGGGGCCCTCCATGAAGTGGCGCGCGACGTGGTCGAGCTGCTCGGCGACGCCGCGGCGCAGCTCGGCGAGCACGGGCCCCGCGCCGCTGCGCTGCAGCACCGCGGCGGCGTTGGCCACCACCAGGCCCAGCCGCCAGCCGGGTGCAGCCTCGCCGATGTCCTCGCGCAGCGCGAGCGCGACCCGCAGCGCACGGTCGGCATCGTCGGCGGTGCGCAGCAGCGTGCCGAACGCGATGATCGCCGCCCGCGGATCGGAGCGCAGCACCTGGGCGTCGCGCTTGAAGGCGATGTCCCGCACCAGCGTGGCGAAGCCCGACAGCTCGGCGACCGGGACCCCCGGCGCGACGCTCGGGGGCTCCAGCGCCGCGTAGACCACGACCACGCGCTGGGCCTCGCGGCTGGTGCGGCGCGGCATCGGCGTGCCGCCGGGATCGACGTCGCGTGAGGGCGCGTCGCCGGGCCCACCGGCGTCGAGCGCCGCGTGGCGGGCGAAGCGGGCCACGAAGTTCGTGAGCACCTCGTCGTCGACCACGGGATCGGCGCGGTGCAGGAACGCCGCGAGGTCGCTCTGCAGGGCGCGGGCGCTCTCGAAGCGCAGCGACAGATCGCGCGCGAGCGCGTGATCGACGATCGCGGCCAGCTCCGGCGGCACGTGGGGCGCGACCTCGTGCAGCGGCGGCAGCACCTCGGTGCGCACGCGATCGAGCGCGGCCATGCGGTCCTTGTCGCGGAACAGCAGCTTGCCGCCGAGCAGCTCGTACAGCACGATGCCGAGCGAGTAGACGTCGGAGCGCAGGTCGACCGCGCGGCCGAGCGCCTGCTCGGGCGACATGTACGCGACCTTGCCCTTGATGGTCTCCTCGCCGCCGCTGGCGTTGGGGCCGGCCTCGCCGCGCTCGCCGTCGATGCGACCGAGCGCGTGCTCGCGGGTGCGGGCGATGCCGAAGTCGAGGATCTTCACCTGGCCGGCATAGCTGACCATGATGTTGTGGGGACTGACGTCGCGGTGGACGATGCCGAGCGGCTGGCCGTAGTCGTCGTGCTTGCGGTGGGCGTAGGCCAGCCCGGCGGCGACCTGATGCGCGAGGTAGGCCGCGATCACCGGCGGGAACGCCTCGCCGGCGTTGCGCACCGCGTGGAACAGCCGCATCAAGTCGACGCCCTCGACCAGCTCCATCGCCAGGTAGAAGGTGCCGTGCACCTGGCCGAAGTCGAACACCTGCACGATGTTGGCGTGGTTCAGCGACAGGGCGATCTTGGCCTCGTCGACGAACATCCGCATGAACTCGCGCTGGGTCGCGAAGTCGCGGCGGATCTTCTTGATGACGACGCGCTTGGTGAGGCCCTCGGCGACGCGCACCGTCGCGAGGTAGACCTCGGCCATGCCGCCCTCGCCGAGCAGCTCGGTGAGGACGTAGCGCCCGAAGATCTGTGGCAGCTCGCGACTCACAGCGCCTCGATCACCAGGTTGTCGAAGTGGGTTTGCGCTTCCCAGCCCGAGAATGCGAAGTGGTCGTGGCCGGGGCCGCGCAGCGGCGCGGGGTCCTCGAAGTCGAGCAGCGGGCGGCCGTCGACCTCCCAGATGATCTCGGCGCCGGTGCGCGTGACCGCGAAGTGGTAGCGGCGCTCGGGCTCGACCTGTGGCGCAGTCGCGGTCTGTCGGTCGCGGCCGTGCTCGTTCTTCTTCGCGATCGCGTGCAAGGTGTTGTTCCAGCCGCCGAACACCAGCACGTAGCCGCTGGCGACGTAGTTGACCGAGCGTGCCACCGACACGCCGTCGCCGCACAGCTCGACCTTGACGTCGCCCTCCTCGGTCGCGGCCCAGGCGTCGAACTCGATGCGCACGTCGTCGGGCAACGCGAGGTCGAGCCACAGCGGATGGTTGCGGAGGTCGCGGAGCTTGAGCACACCGTGCTCGATCCACGCACCCTCGGCGGTCGCGTGCCAGCGCTCGCCGAGCACGTCGCGCTCGAAGTCGTCGCGGAAGATCTCGGTGCCGCCCTGACCGCGGCTGTTGTACGTGCGCGACTGCTCCTCGCACGCGAGTGTGGTCGCGGCGAGCAACAGCGCGCGTCGCCACTCACCACGTGCGTGCATCGGGGTCCCCCGCCAGCAGGCTCGAGAGCATGTTCCGCGTCGCGCTCGGGGCGTCGTCGGGGATGAGCGCGGTCGCGTCCAGGTCATCGTCGATGCGGTCGAGGGCGTCGGGGAGCGCGGCAGGGTAGAGCAGCATCTCGAGCAAGACCACGCCCGCGCTGAAACGATCGGAGGCCGGGCTCGCGCGGACCTGGCCGCGGCGCAGCTCCGGCGCAAGATAGCGCAGCGTGCCCGCCGGTGCTGCGGCTGCGGTGGGGCCCGCGCTCGGACCCGCGCCGGCGCCCGGCGCCGCGGCGGGGCTCTGGGCCAGCGCCACGCCGAAGTCGGCCAGCGCGATCTGTGAGCCCCGGAACGCCGTCCGCACCAGGATGTTCGCCGGCTTCACATCGCGGTGCACGGCCCCAGCGGCGTGCACCGCCTCGAGTGCGGCTCGCAGCTCGCCGGCGACCCGCGGGAGATCGGCTGGCCCGACCAGGCCGCGCCGCAGCGCCAGGCGCAGGTTGCCGCCGCGGCACAGCTCGAGCGCGATGAGCCGGTGACGCGGCTGCGCGTCGAGCAACGCGACCACGTGGGGGCTACGCACGCGCGCGAGCGTGCGCGCCTCGTCGAAGAACCGCGCATGCAGCACCCGTCCGGCACCGGCGCGGGCGTCGACCTCGAGCAGGCGCTTGATCGCGACCTCGCGTCCGACGTGGCGATCGTAGGCCTGGTAGACCACCGCGTGACGGCCACGTCCGAGCGGTCGCGCGAGCTCGTAGCGCGCGAGGCCGAAGGCGTCCTGGCCCTCGAGCTCCTCGAGGCCATCGAGCAGCGACAGGCCGCGGGCGGTCTGCGGCGTGGGCACGCCGCGGCGTGCGAGCGCCTGGGTCGCGAGCTGCCAGCCCCGCAGCGCGCGGCGATGATCGATGTCGAGCGCGAGCACGGCCTCGAAGTGGCGCAGCGCCGCGTCGGCGTCGCCCTGCTCGAGCAGCTGCTCACCGAGCATGAGGTTGGTACGCGCGTGGATGCCCCCGCGGACCCACCGCGTGGCCTCGGTCTGCGGCAGCGACAACACCCCCTGCAGCAGCGCGACGCCGAGCTCGGCGTCGATGGCGTCGAGGAGCTCGCGCGCGAGCATCAGCGCGAGCTCCGGCTGCGGCGCCGCGCGCAGCCGGGTGGCCATCGCGACCATGGCCCCGCGCAGGAAGCCCGCGTGGCTGAGTGCGCGCAGCTCGGGCTCGAGCGCGGCGCTCGGCTGCTCGCGCGCGAGCGCGTCGGTGAACGCGGCCAGTCGTGCGACCTCCTGCGGCCGCGCGGCGCCGTCGGCGAAGCGGGCGACGATGGCGTCCGCCGCCGGCAGCAGCGGGTGCCCGACGGTGCCGCCGAGCATGCGATCGACCCACGCGAGGCTCATCCGATCACCTCGAGCGAAAGCGGCGCGTCGCGCAGCGCGATGCGATCGCCGCGCAGGAGATCGATGCAGGCACCGGGCTCGAGCGGCTCGCCGTCGAGGTCGACGCGCAGGCCCGAGCGGAAGTCGAGCGCCACGCGATTGGCCTCGAACAACACCCGCGCGGGCACGGCGATGTCGCGGCCCAGCCACAGCGGCCCGCCCTGCGGCAGCCACACCAGCTGCACCGGATCACCCGCGCGCGTCACGATCGCGCCGTGGTCGTGTCCGTCGGTGGTGCGCAGCGGCGTGATCTCGAGCTCGGCGTGGCTGCCGAGCGCGAGCAAGGCGGTCTGCCCCAGCTCGAACGGCTCGCCGGCGATGAGCGGCTCGCCGTCGACGAAGCTGCCGGCGCGGCTGCCCAGATCGATCGCGACCACCCGCGTGCGCTCGCCGCTGGCGTCGAGCCGCAGCGCGACGTGGTGGCGCGACAGCGAGGCGCCGCCGAGCGTGAGCGAGGCATCGGGCGCGCGGCCGATCACCAGCGACAGCGCACCGTCGAGGCGGGTGCGTCGCTCGCCACCCCAGCGCAGGTCGACCCGTAGGCCGCGGACCATCGCGCGCTCGAGTCGTTCGAGCCGCGCGAGCAGGGGCGCCCGCACCACGCCGTCGCGGCGGCGCTCGCCGTCGGTCTGCTCGCGCAGCAGCGCGAAGGCCTGCGCGCGGCGGCCACTGGCGAGCGCGCGGTCGACCTCGCGCTCGAGCGCGCGGGCGGCCTCGTCGCGCTGCTCCTGGTGCTCGAGCACCGCCAGCACCAGCTCGAGTCGGGCGATCTCGCCGCCGCGCTCGTAGGCCGCGGCCGCCCGCACCAGCAGGCCCAGCTCCTCGTAGAGCTCGCCGGCGCGGGCGCCCTCGTCGGCGTCGTCGAGCGCGCGGGCGGCCTCGAGCTTGTGCGCACGCGCCGACGCGGGATCGTCGATGACGTCGGCTTCGGTCAGCAGCGCCTCGGCGAGCGCGAGGTGGAGCAGTCGTGATTCGGGCGTGGCGGCGGGGTGCCGCGCGCAGCCCTCGCGCAGCACGTCGATGCGTTCACCGCGATCGCGCAGGGTCCGTGCGGTCTCGAGGCGCAGCAACGCGGCCTGGGCGTGCTCGCCGGCGTACTCGAACACGCGCGCCGCCTCGAGCAGCTCGCCGGCTTCCTCGAGCGCGATCGCAGCGCGCAGATCGGGGCGCAGCGTCGCGCGACGTCGCAACCATCCACGGCCACCGCCGGAGCCGCCCTCGTCCATCACCGCTGCACGCCTGGGCGCCCTCACCATCGTCGTCCCATCCCGGCCGCCGGCGGCCCGACGGCAGCGGGGCCAGCTTTGGGGTTCCTCGCAAGCCTAGCAGGCAAACCGCCGTGCCCGACGACCCTCGCGCCAGGCCCCCCCTCGCACGCGGTCGGTCGCCGGCCTTCGACCTGGTATGCTGCGCCCGCAGATGCCGCAGACCTTGCTCGAGCCGGTGGCCGCAGGCCAGACGCGCTTCCGCATGCAAGGGCTTTCGTCCGACGCACGCGGCATCGCCATCGGCCGCGAAGTGCTGGTCGTATTGCCCTCGCTCGACGCCCTGGTGTCCTTCCTCGGCGCCTACAGCGACGAGGCCAGCCTCGACGATCTGCTGCCGACGATGACACTCGAGCAGGCGCGCCGTCAGGGCGGTGGGCACGCGACGCTGGTGCGCTGCAACAGCAGCGATGGCTACGCGGTCGATCGCCTCGCGCGGCTGGCCGTGGCCGCCCGTGGCGCGCTGTACACCGGCGGCGGCACCACCTTCGTGCGCTGGCGCGATCGCGAGGCGCCGTTCGGCTACGACCTCGCCGAGGTGATCCAGCCCGGGCGCGACGAGCTGGTCGTGATCGATCTCGATTTCGTCGCGCACTACGGCACCACCCACCGCATGGATCCGGTCGAGCTGATCCAGCGGCTCGAGCTGCGTGCGGTGCCGATTCCACTCGGCGGGGTCTCGCGCGACCCCGAGCTGTGCGGGCTCAAGGAGATGGCACTCGTGCTCGCCGCGCCGTCACTGGCCCAGCGGGTGTTGCGGTACCTGTGGCGGCTCGAGGTCGCGATGGCGGGCTACTACGTGCGGCTCGCCGGCGATGCCCAGGCCTCGCTGCTGCTGCGACTGCGACAGCCGCGGGCGCGCGTGGTCGACGTGCTCGCGGGCGTGCCCGGCATCGAGCTGCTGGCGCCGGTGTCGGGCCGCGCCGCCGTCGAGATCGGCTGGCGCCACCCGATCCAGCTCGCGACCGCACAGAGCTGCCTGCCCGGCGACGAGATGTTCCTCTTCCGCGGCACCGTCGGCCGCGTCGAGCGACTCGACGGTCCGCCGCGCTTCATCGATGGTCGCCACCTGGTCGAGTCGAGCGTCGCCGGGCGGCTGCGCGACATCGGTCAGCTGCGCGACGCGGAGCTCGAGCCGCTGCGGGTCGAGCTCCGCATGCGTCGGGCCCAGCTGGCCCGCGAGCCCCGTGCGGTGGTGATCGCGTGGGACCAGGTCAAGCTGCTGCGCCACCTGGTCTACATGCTGCCGCCCGCGGCGCTGGCCGCCGCGCGGCTGGTGCCGCTGGATGCCGGCGTGGTCGTGCTCGCGAGCGCCGGCTCGCTCGGTCGCAACGCGCCGTCGGCCGCCGGTCTCGGCGCGGGCGTGTTGCTGCCGCTGGGCCAGCGGCTCGGCGAGGTCGCGCCCGGCGTGCTGGTGCCCGACGGCCACGAGCTGTGGCCGCGCGTGCGACCACAGCTGCTGCGCGCGTTGCTGGGTCTGGGCCCCGAGGATCACGCGCTGTACCTGTCGCCGGTCGCCGATCCGATCCGCGTGCGACCCGAGCAGCTGCGGCCGCTCGACGCCGCGCTGATCGGTCGGCTGACGCTCGACGAGCCGTCGCTGGTGACGCCCGAGATGCCCGCCGTGGGGCCCGGCGTGGTTCGCAACCAACGCCTGGGCCGCTTCGCGCTGTGGGGCTTCGGCGGCGAACCGCCGGCCTCGCCGCGTCGCGCCGAGGACGGCGAGGGCGAGCCGTGAGCCGCGAGCTCGGCATTTTCGTCGAAGACTTCGTGGTGCCGCTGCTGGGCGGCGGTGACGTGTGGGTCGGCCGCCCGCTGCGGCCGCGCGATCGCGACGAGTGGGCCCGCGCGCTCGGCCCCCGCTCGGCGCCGGCGCTGCAGTACTGGCGACTGCGGCGCGCGCAGCTGCTGGTCGCCAATCCCTCGCTGCCCGAACCCGACGCCGACGAGCTGGGCCTCTGGCTCGGGCTGCACAACCTCCTGGTCTTCGATCACCCCGATCGCGCGCGGGTGTGGACGCGTGCGACCACGTGGCGACGCCTCGAGGGCGCGACGCGGACGCTGCTCACGTTGCCGCAGCCGGACGACGTCGGCGAGCTGGTCGCGCGCCACGTCACCGTCGGCGCCTTCGTCGAGCTGCTGCGGGCCGAGCTGGTGCTGTCGACCCCGGTCGGCGAGCTGCGGGCGCTCGCGGTCGAGCCGGCCGGTCGCAGGCGATTGCGCGGCACGGTTGCGAACGCCCGCGAGCGCGCGGTGCCGTGGTTGCCCGCCAACCACGCGCCGGAGACCGAGCGCCTCGTGCACGACGCACTGCGGGTGTCACCGCTGACGTGTCTGCTGCGACCGACGATGGCGCCGCCCGGCTGGACGCCGCTGCACTGCGGCGCGCTGCTGCAGGACCGGGGGCTCGCACGGGCGGTGTGCCACGCGTGGGCGCAACAGAAGGACTGGACCCGCCACGGCGGCGCCGTGATGTCGGCCCTGTTGCCGTCGCTGCCCGGCGCCGCGGCCCCGCCCCATGTGATCTCGGGCGCCCAGCTGGCGCTGCCCGGTGCGGTGGTGGCCTGCGAGCCCGCCGATCTCGCCGCGCTGGTCGGCGCGCTCATCCACCTGCACCTGCTCAAGGTGCTCGAGCTCGACACGCGGGTCGGGCTCGCGCTGGGCAGCCGCGACCCCGGCATCCTGGCCTTCTTGGCGCTGCCGCTGCTGCTGCCGGCGGTGGCCGAGGTGACCGGGCTGCCGATGTCGATGTCGACCGACACCGGCCCGACCGCTGCCATCGCGCGCCGCTGGACCGAGTACGTCGATCACCTCGAGGAGCTGGTGCCCCGCAGCGTGGTCGAGAATCTACTATCCACCCTGGTTCCCCGCATCGTAAAACCGTCGTGAGCATGCAGGACCCCCCCATCGCGCGCCCGTCCGTCTCGATCCCGGAGCTCGCGCGGCGGCTACAGGACGGCGCTCGTCAGCTCGAGGCGCAGTTCCTCGGCAAAGAAGAGATCATCCGCCTGCTGTTCGTCAGCGCGCTCGCGGGCGAGCACCTCGTGATGGTCGGCCCGCCCGGCACGGCCAAGAGCGCGCTCATCCGCCAGTTCGCGCAGGTCATCGAGGCCCGCTACTTCGACTACCTGCTCACGCGCTTCACCGAGCCCAACGAGATCTTCGGCCCGGTCGACATCCAGGCCTTCCGCGAGGGCACCTACCGCCGCCGTCTCGAGGGCATGTTGCCCGAGTCGGAGGTGGTGTTCCTCGACGAGATCTTCAAGGCCAACAGCGCCATCTTGAACAGCCTGCTCACGCTGCTCAACGCGCGCCGCTTCACCCACGGCAACGTCGCCGTGCGGGTGCCGCTCATCTCGCTGTACGCCGCCAGCAACGAGGTCCCCACCGACGAGGCGCTGTCGGCGTTGTTCGACCGCTTCCTGCTGCGCGTGCGGGTCGACTACCTCGACAGCTATCACTTCCGCGGCCTGCTGCAGAAGGGCATCGAGCTCGAGGCCCGCGGCATGAATCCCGATACGCCGCAGCTGCGTCCGGTCATCAGCGCCCACGAGCTGCGCGAGCTGCAGCGCAACTTCGGCAACCTGCTGCGCTTCTCCGAGGACTTCCTCTCGACCTTCAAGGGCCTGGTGTTCCAGATCCGCTCCGAGGGCGTGGGCCTCTCCGATCGCCGCATCGTCAAGCTGCTCAAGCTGTTCGCCGCGTCTGCGGTGTTCGACGGCCGCGACGTCGTCAACGACAGCGACTTCTTCGTGCTGCGCCACGTGTGGAACACCCCCGAGCAGGAGGAGATCCTGCAGGAGGTGGTCGGGCCGGTGCTCGATCAGTGGTACGAGCACCACCCGGATCAGGCCCGCATCGGCGCGACCCCGACCAACCTGCAGGATCTGCTCGACGAGCTGCGGGTCATCCGCGAGACGCTGACCGGCAGCGAGGTGCTGAGCGACATGCAGCTGTTCAGTCAGCTGCGCAACCTGGGCGACATCAAGGCCGCGCTCGGCCGCATGCCCGACAACCCCGCGGCGCAGCGCATGATCGTCGAGGTCGACAAGCTGCTCGAGACCATGTTCGCGTCGAGCCGCTTCGTCTAGAGGGACCCGCCCGCCATGCCGCTGACGCTGCCCAGCACGATCGCCACGCGGGCCCTGGTGCCGTGGGGGCTCGACTTCGAGTCGGGCATGGTCCCGCCGTATCCGTACCCCGACTTCCACGGTCGACTGGGCGAGCAACGACGGCTGCGCGAGTGGCTGGGCGCGACCGACCGCGCGGTGCGACCCCGCGGTGGCGCGGCGCTCGTGACCGGCTTTCGCGGCGTGGGCAAGAGCCTGCTGGTCAACAAGGTGCTGTTCGACGCCGGCATGCAGGGCCTCTTGGGCTTGGCGTTCGCCGATGGCGACGCGCCCGCGGACGAGCGCTGGGGCCCGTTCGCGCGCAGCGACCTCGAGCAGGTGATCGAGGAGCGGCGGCTCAACGATCAGGCGGTGATGTTCTTCCCGGTGCGGGTCGAGATCGCCGACGCCATCGAGCCCGACAAGCTGTTCAAGCGCCTGCTGCGTCGCACGTACTTCGCGGCCGCGCACAACCACTTGGGCGCGCTGCGACCCGACCTGCTGCGACGGCTCCGCTTCGCGTACCTGCGCACGCTCAAGGGCGCGGAGATCGAGCAGTACGAGGGCTTCAAGAGCCGCTTCGGGCTCGACTTCGACAACGTCGGCAAGCTCGAGGTCACCGCCCAGCAAGAGTGGGAATTCGCCGAGACGCTGAAGCTGGTCGCGGGCCCGCTCGACATCGAGGAGGCCGAGGACGAGATCCTCGAGTTCGGCCGTGGGCTCGGGGCCTCGCGGGTGGGGCAGTCGCGCGGGGCCAAGTCGCGCGCGAGCTCGTGGGTGCGCCGCACCCTCGACGAGTTCCAAGCCGCGTGGTCGGGCACCCAGGGCCTGCGCATCCACCTGGTCTACGTGTTCGACGAGCTCGACAAGCTGGCGTCGGACTTCGACAGCAACGCGCGTCGCGACGGCCAGCTCAGCATCGCCACCGAGGTCGTCAATCGCTTGAAGGGGCTGTTCACCACCGGCGAGATGTCGTGCGTGGTGATCGGTGGCATCTCGCTCGAAGAAGCGTGGGCGCGCGAGGAGATCCGACACGACTCGGTGCTGCGCTCGCTGTTCAGCCCCCACGTCTACGTGCCGCAGCTCGACGCCGCGGATCTGCGCGAGCTCGGCTACGAGGGCGACGCGTCGGTGCGGCTGGCCGCGCTGGCGACCCGCGGTCGCTACAAGCACCTCATCTGGTACGGCGGCGGCGACGAGAGCCGCGTCGAGTCGCGGCTGGCCGACGTCGTCGGCGCGTGGGGTCCGGCGCCCAGGGGCCCGCTCGAGCCGCAGCAGTGGGCCGAGGCGCTGGCCGGCGCCAGCGATCTCACTGCGCTGGCGGAGTTCCTCTACTCGACGATGCCGGTGCACCTCGACCCGCTCTTTCGCTGGGATCTCGCGCGCACGGTGGTGACGGTCGAGTTCCAGTCGATGCGCTCCGACGTGCAGTCGGTCGATCGTGACGCGGTCGCGCGGGTGGTCGAGAGCAAGCAGCTCGACCTCGTGCTCGAGCGGCTGCGGGCCTTCGTGGCGCGCTCGCCGGGCGCTCCGCAGGCACGGCTGCGCTCGGAGTCCCATCGCCACACCGCGGCGGCGTCGTCGCTGACCTCGACCACGCCGCAGGGCACGCTCGATCGCTCGGGCGGGAACGATCCCAAGCGGTAGCAGGGTGCGGAAGAACGCGACGCGTTCTTCCGAACACCCTGCCCGTGCCCGTGCCCGTGCCCGTGCCCGTGCCCGTGCCCGGAGCACCCCGACCTCAAGCCGCCCGCGCATAGCGGCTCGGCGGCTGCCCCACGTGCCGCGTGAACGCGGTGCTGAAGGTGCTCGCCGAGCCGTAGCCGACCCGCTCCGCGACCTCGGCGATGCGCACGTCCTGGCGCCGCAGCAGGTCGCGTGCGACCGCCATGCGCCACGCCAGCAGGTACTCCATCGGCGGCACCCCGACCGCACGGGTGAAGCGATCGAAGAACGTCGAGCGTGACAGCGCCGCGAGCTTGGCCAGCTGTGCGACCGTCCACGGCTTGGCGAGCTGGGCGTGCATCTGCCGGATCGCCGGCGCCAGGCGAGGATCGCCGAGGCCCCGCAGCAGCCCGGGGTGGCTGTCGTCGTCGGCGCTCGCGCGCAGCGTCTCGATCAGCAGCACCTCGACCAGCCGCCGCAGCACCAGCTCCCGCCCCGATCGCCGGGCCTGCGACTCGTCGCCGACCAGACGCACCAGCGTCGCGAGCCGCTCGACCCCACGCACGTGCACGAGCGCGGGCATCAGCGACACCAGCAGCGCCGCATCGGGTGAGTCGAACTCGAAGTAGCCGCCCTGGATGCGCGCGTCGGCGCGACCGTGCTGGTTGCCGTGCCGGACCTCGTCGCCGGTCGCATCGCCGGCGACCGGCGTGATCCGTCGCGGCGCGACCGGCTCGAACCCCGACATCGTGAAGCTCGGCGTCGCCGGCAGCAGCACGAAGTCGCCGCCCTGCAGCGTGATGGGCTCGGCACCGTCGACCGCGAGCCGGCACGCGCCCTCGAGCACCGCGCAGAAGCTCGGCTGACCGAACGCGGCATAGCGGACACCCCACGCCCCCGCGCCGCTGATGGCCTTCGAGAACACCGCACGGGGTTGCAGCAGGGCGATGACTTCGGCGAGCGGGTCGACCATGTCCGGACGATAGCAGATGAAAACCGGACTGTGCATCGCAGCGAGTCCGAGCACGCGGGGCTACCTTGCCATCACCGGCCGCCGCGAGCGGTCGCCACCAGGCGCGACACCCATGTCCAAGATCTCCGACGATCCCCGCATCGACCCCCGTCTCAAGGCCGTTTTCGGCGCCATGCCCGATGCCCCGAACCCCGGCGACGTGCCCGATCGCGCGACCCTGGTCGCCGAGTTCGCGCGTCCGGAGGTCCGCCAGCTGTTCGCCGCCCAGACCGCCATGTTCGACGCGATGGACGACGAGACGGTGGCGCCCTCGCGCGGGCTGGTGCTCACGAGCGAGCGCTTCTCCTCGACGCTCGGCGGCAACACCCTCGCGGTGCAGATCATCCGCCCCGACACCACCGCGCCGGTGCCCTGCGTCTATTACCTGCACGGCGGGGCGATGCAGTTCTGGTCCTGCTTCGACGGCATGTACCGCGCCTGGGGTCGGGTGATCGCGGCCTGCGGCGTCGCGGTGGTGATGATCGACTTCCGCAACGCGCTGGTGCCGTCGTCGTCCGGCGAGATCGCGCCGTTCCCCGCCGGACTCGACGATTGCGCGGCCGGGCTCGCGTGGCTGCACGAGCATCATCGCCGGCTCGGCATCGACCCGGCGCGCATCGTGGTCGCGGGCGAGAGCGGCGGCGGCAACCTCACGCTCGCGCTGGGCCTGCGACTGCTCCGCGAGGGCCGCCAGAGCCTCGTGAAGGGCCTGTACGCGCTGTGTCCGTACATCGGCGGCCGCTGGCCGAACCCCGAGCATCCGTCGTCCTTCGACAACGACGGCATCCTGCTCGAGCTGCACAACAACCGCGGCGCGATGGCCTACGGCATCGACGCGTTGGATCGGCGCGACCCGCTGGCGTGGCCCGGCTTCGCCGCCGAGGCCGATGTCGCCGGACTCCCGCCAACGGTGATCCACGTCGACGAGTGCGACCCGCTGCGCGACGAGGGCATCGCGTTCTACCGCTTGCTGCTGCGCAGCGGCGTGCCGGCCCGCTGCCGCCAGTCGATGGGGACCATCCACGGCACCGAGATCTTCACCGCCATCTGTCCCGACATCAGCCGCGACGCCGCCCGCGACCTCGCGGCCTTCGCCACCGCCTGAACCCACCGATTTCGACACCGATCCACACGCGAGAGAAGGAGCCGATCCCCATGAACGCAAGCTACGGATTCCACGCGGTCATGACCGCACGCCCAGGCCATGGCGACGCGCTGGTCGCACTGCTGCTCGAGGCCACCGCCCCTGGCGGCCCAGCGGCGAACGACGACTGCGTGCTGTACCTGGTCGCTCGCTCGGCGAGCGCACCCGAGGTCGTGCACGTGACCGAGGGCTGGACCTCGAAGGCAGCCCACGCCGAGAACTTCGCGCGGCCGCAGTCGCAGGCCTTCGTCGCTCGCATCGCCGCGCTGGTCGAAGGCCAGGCGGAGTACCACGACGTGGTGCCGCAGGGCGGCGTGCTGCGCGGGCAGGGGGCGCGATGAAGACCGTCGACGACGGCGAGAGCCTGCGCTACCCCGCGGGCGCCGACGCGATCGCACTCGCGCGTGGGTGTCGCTGATGGCACGCCGTGGATCCCTCGCGGTGGTGTTGTCGGTGGTCGCGCTGGCGGTCGCGATCGGCCACGCGTACCTGTGGCGACGACTGGTGCACGACGTCGGTTGGCCACCGTCGTGGTCGCGCGCGCTCACGTGGGCCACGATCGGCATCGCGGTCGCGACCCCGCTCGCGGTGCTCGCCGGCCGCGTGGTCGCGCCGCGGTGGTCGCGGTGGTGGCTGACGCCGACGTACCTCTGGATCGGCACCGCGACGCTGGCGTGCGCGGCGTTGCTGGCGGTCGATCTGCTGCGCGCGGTGCTCGGCGCACCGACGCCGCGCGCCGGGGCGCTCGCGGTGGTGCTGTTCACGCTCGTGGCCGCCGCGTGGGCGAGCGTCGAGGGCCGCCGCGTCCGGGTCGTGCGCGTCGAGGTGCCGATCGCACGGCTGCCCCGTGCGCTCGACGGGCTCACGATCGTGCAGCTGTCCGATCTGCACGTGGGGCCGATCCTCGGGCGACGCTTCGTCGAGCGCGTGGTCGCGACCACGCAGGCGCTCGCCCCCGATGTCGTCGCGATCACCGGCGATCTGGTCGACGCCCCGGTCGCCGAGCTCGACGCCGACGTCGCCGCGCTCGCGCGGCTGCGGGCGCCGCTCGGTTGCTACTTCGTGACCGGCAACCACGAGTTCCACGTCGACGCCGACGCGTGGTGCGATCACCTCGGCCGGCTCGGGGTCCGCGTGCTGCGCAACGCACGGGTGACGCTCGCGCGCGGCGGCGCGAGCCTCGAGCTCGCGGGCATCGACGACGACGAGGGCGCGCCGCCGCAGCTCGCCGCGGTGCTGGCGGGGCGCGATCGCGAGGTGCCGCTGGTGCTGCTCGCCCACCGACCCCACGTGATCCGGGCGGCGGGGCGCGAGGGGGTCGACCTGCAGCTCTCGGGGCACTCCCACGGCGGGCAGCTGTGGCCGCTGCCGTGGCTGCTGCGCCTCGATCGCCTCGGTCGTGCGGGGCTGCGGCGCTTCGGCGCGACGCAGCTCTACGTCAGCTGCGGCACCGGCCACTCGGGCCCGCCCATGCGGCTCGGTGCGCCCGCCGAGATCACGCAGATCGTGCTGCGCGCCCACGGCTGAGCGCGCCGGTCGGGGCCGATGCTGCGGGCGCGGCACCGCTCGGGCCCCGCTCGGAATCGCATTGCGGCGCCGCGCTCGTGCGCGCGCCGACGTTCTCGGCGCAGTGATGCTCGATGCGCCGGGCGGCGCGATGCCCTCGGGCGGCGCGCCTTGCTGGTATTTCCGCGGCCCGGCCGCGGCGGGGTCAGGTGGCGGCCGGTGGATCGATGGTGCATGCTGGTCGCCGGGTCGTCTGGACCCTGGGGTCGACATTGGCGAGCGAGCTGCAGACCTTGGTCGGTTGGGTGCGTCCCTACGAGCTCGTGCGCGATGCGGTGGTGGTCGCCGCGCGCAGCCTGGCGTCCAGCGCCAAGGCCGTGCTGTTGTCGAGCGGCGAGGCGTTGCCGCTGCCGCTGCGCTTCGACGACGGCGCCGATGCCTGCAGCGACGAGCCGACCACGCGACGGATCCTCGTCGAGCCCGATGGTGATCCGCCCGCGGGCGAGAGCGATGGCAACCTCCGCGTTGTGCTGCTCGCGCAGGACGGCGACGAGCAGGGCCGGCGCACGGTTTGCTGGGACGGTGGGCCCGAGCGCCCGGACGAGCTCATCTCGGCGATCCGCGAGCTGGCGGGCCTCGACGCCGCCTGAGGGCGGGCTCGCCGGTGGCACCTCGCCTCGATCGGGCGCGGGTGACCCGTGACGGGCCGCTGCTGGCTCCACCGACGCCCGCGGGTCCCGCTCGAACGTCGCTCGAGGGCCGGTCGAGAGCCGGTCCCGCCCGCGTGGGGGACTGGCCAGCCCCGCACGATTGCTGCATGCTCTGTGGCACCTTGTCGAGCGAGCTGCAGTCGCTGCACGGATGGGTCACGCCCTACGCGCTCATGAAGGACGCCGTGATCCTGGCCGCGCGCAGCCTCGCGGGCAGCGTGAAGCTGGCGCTGCTCAAGAGCGGCCCTGCGTTGCCGATCCGCGTGCGCTTCGGTGAGGACGCCCCGGCCGACGCCGAGGAATCCACCACGCGACGGATCCTCGTGCGCCCCGAGGATGACGAGCACGTCAGCGTCGAGCTGCTCGAGCCCGGCACCGACGAAGTCGCGGCGCAGCGATCGATCCCGTGGGACGACGGTCGCGAGCGGCCGGAGGCGTTGATCCACGCCATCCGCGAGCTCGCCGGGCTCTGACGGCGCGCGGCGGACCGCCGCAGGCGATCGAAGACGTCGCAGGCGCGTGCGCGTGGACTCGCGCCATCGATCATCCCTTGGGTCGCCGTCGCGGCCACGTGGGCGTGGTACCCGTGCGCGATCGTGGGATAGGATTGCTGGTGCGGAGCGACGCGAGGATCGCGTGGCGGAGGAGGCCCGAAGCATGAGCACGTCGGAGGCAAAGGCGACTGCCAAGGTGCGTCCGTCGCGGGACGCCTCGCCGAGAGATCCGGTCGAGTACGTGTGGGCGTTTCGGCGAAGTCGAACTTGGCTTGCCGACGTCGGGGTTGCTCGGTTGCGCGGTTTCGAGGGCGAGGGGAGGGCGGTGGGTTTCGGCAGGTCTGCCGCCGGCGAGCCCATGGTCTTGCGGTATCGAGCGGACGCGCGGATCGATGTGCAAGAACCACTGCGCGATCGTTCTGAGACCATCGTGGATCTGCCGGAATGCCTCGGCTGGGGTGAACGTGTCGTGTCCTTCGCGACCGTGCTTCGGTGGCGACCGCAGAGCGGTGAAGTGGCGCTCGAGGTGTTCGACGACAACCGACGCGGCGAGGTGGTGTTGATCGAGCCTGGCCGAGGGGTCGTGGCGCGGTTCGAGCTGCCCGAGAGCCACACCGTGCTCGACTATTCGTATGAGACAGGGTTGATCGCGTTGAACGACCGTCGTGATTCACGACCGGTCCTGACCGAGATGGATGGGACCGTTCGAGCTCGCTCGCGACTTCGATGCGAGCACCTTCCGAGGCACGCCTTCTCTCCGAGCGGGGCTCTGATGATCTTCGAACTCGGCACCTGGGCATGCGTGTGGCGTTGGGCTGACGACCAGATGGTTTGGTCGGAGGACACCGTCCATGGTGCGGTCGGCTGGGGGCCGAGCGAGGTGCTGGCGTACGTTCGCGACGGGTATGCCGCCATGACCTGGGACCCGCAGTCGGACGAGCGGTCCACGCTGCTCGAGCTTCGGTCCATGCGAAGTGATCGCGCCAAGGCGCTGAGCCTCTGGCCGCCGACGGCTTCGGTGGACGGTCAGCAGATGCTGTTCTCGATGATGCCCTTCCGGCCGCTCGAGATGCCGGATCGGCCGCCCCAGGTGGTGGGCTTCCCGATGCTGGCGGCGATCGATCTCGCCCACGACGAACTCGCGCTCGTCACCGATGATCTCGGCAACTTGCTGGGATACTCGTACTGAGGAGGATGCGGCGTGAGCGTTGCGTTCGGCTACGACGGCGACGGGCTGCTGACGAGCGCGGGCGACGAGTCGCTGGTGCACGCGGGGAGCTCGGGCCTGCTGACGAGCGCGGCGGTCGGCGAGGTCGACGTGGCGTGGACGTACGACGCGTTGGGGTCGGTCGCGACCGCGGTGACGCGCTACGACGGTGACGAGGTCGCGAGCTTTGCGTACGAGCTCGACGAGCTCGGGCGGATCGTGACGGTGACCGAGACTGTGGATGGCGATGCACGGGTGACCGCGTACGCGTACGACGAGGCCGGGCGGCTGTCGTCGGTGGACGTCGACGCTGCGAACGTGGCGTCGTACGAGTACGACGGGAACGGCAACCGCATCGAGATCACGACGGTGGTCGGTGGGACGCCGACGGTGGCGTCGGCGAGCATCGACGCGCAGGACCGGCTGGTCGTGCAGGGCGACGTGGAGTTCGAGTACGCGGTGACGGGTGAGCTGCTCTCGCGCAGCGAGGATGTGCTGGGGCTTGTCGCGGTGACGCAGTACGAGCACGACGCGTTCGGACAGCTGGTGGCGGTGGAGCTGCCGGATGCGACGCTGGTCGAGTACGAGCTGGACGCGCGAGGGCGACGCGTGTCGCGGTCGGTCGACGGCGTGTTGCAGCAGCAGTGGCTGTACCGCAGCCAGCTGCAGGTCGTGGCGGAGCTGGACGGAGCGGGCGACGAGGTGTCGCGGTTCGTGTACGGCAGCCACGGCCACGTGCCGGACCTGGTGCTGCGTGACGGCAGCACGTACCGGCTGGTGGTCGATCACGTCGGCAGCGTGCGGCTGGTGGTGGACGTGGCGACCGGGGCGATCGCGCAGCGGCTGGACTATGCCGGTCCTGGGGGCCCGTGGGGCGAGGTGCTGCTCGACACGAACCCCGGGTTCCAGCCGTTCGGGTTCGCCGGCGGGCTGTACGACGCGGCGACGGGGTTGGTGCACTTCGGCGCGCGCGAGTACGACCCGAGCATCGGGCGGTGGATCTCGAAGGACCCGGTGGGGTTCGATGGGGGGACGAATCACTTCGCGTACTGCGAAGGGGATCCGGTGAACCTGGTGGATCCGAATGGGGAGAACCCGATCGGCGCGGCAGCTGCCGCGTGCGCAGCCAGTGCCTGGTGCGCGTCCCTGGTCGCGACAGGCGCGAGCTTGTTGTACGCGCAAGCGGTGTGCTTCGCGTCGGGGGCCTGCAAGCTTCCGCCGTTTCCGCGGTTCGACTTTGATCTTCGGCTGCCGGAGAGCTGCCGCCCGATCGCGGACAAGCTGCGTGATCGAGTGAGTCGAGTGTCGCCGTACCGGGAACCAGCGGAGCGGCCGGAACGCGAATGCTGGGTGAACTCGGACATTCCGAGTTGGGAGGCATGGGATTCCGAGCGGCAGAAGATCATCGAGTATTGCTCCTACAAATGCAATGATGGCCATGCCTACGCCGGATTATGTCCATGAGACGACCACCTGGTTGGGCCGTCATGGTCTCGATCTTCTGCCGCCCCAGGGCGGCGGCCGGCAGTTCCGCGAGGTTGTTCGTCCCCGAGCTCCCCAGCAAGATGTGGGACGCGCCGTCGCCGAGCTCGAGACCAACCGACGCTCCCGATCCAGCGGTGGAAACCACCCTCGCGCGGGCGCTGCTCCACTATCTGCGAGATGAGTTCGACGAGGCACTCGAGATGCTCGGTCGCCTCGATGCCGCGGTGGCGGGTGGTACGATACCGCCGATGCTCGTGGGGCGCTGCCGGGGGGAGGTTCTCTTGGTCGCGGGGCGAGCCCGGGCTTCGGCGGGATGTCTGCAGGCGGCCGAGAGCACGCTGTCGCGCTGTTGGCTCGCACGCGCGTATGTGGAGAGTGGTGAGGTCGCGGCCGCCGACGAGGTCTTCGCGAAGCTCGACGAGGGCGCGTCGCGGGACGAGTTGAACTTGCTGCAATATGCGTGGCACTCCGCGTTTGCGGGTGACTTCGAGCGCTGCGAGCGGCTGTTCGAGCAGCTGCTCAGGGATCGAAGGCTGGTTCGCCACACGCCGTACGAGCACTGGCGCGGCTATGCCATGACCGCGACGGGCCTCGCCGTCGACGGTGTAGGGGCGGAGCGTGCAGTAGGCTGGACGGCCGGATTGCTCGACCGCTTGAGAGCAAAGGCGACGGCGGGATGACGCCGCAGACCTCCGCCCCGTACTGTGCGACGTCTCGAGCGGTGTCCCGAGGAACTCGAATGAACGGCGGCGACGGGGTGGTTGCAGGAGCACCGCGGCGTGTGTGGGACTTCACGGCGATCGGCGAACGCCTTTTGGATCTGCGAGAGCCTGCCCGATCATTCGATGCAGCTGTGGTGCTACGAGCTGAAGCGAGCATCCGTACGCCCCGTGGCGATCTTGCGTTCGGGCGCGCACGTGACCGCGAGCGTCACCGGTGAGCTCGTCGCATGCAGCGGAGGCCATCACGTGCGGTTTGCGAGCGATGGCTCGATCCTCGCGCAGATCGCCGGAGAAGCGATGGCGTCGGTGTCCCCGGACGGTCGCATGACCGCAGCATTGTCCGACGCCGGGACCCTGGTGCTGCGGGAACATCCAGATCCGGCGAGCTCAGAACTCCGCCTGGTCGTACGAGTGCCGGGCGAGCTGAGCGAGGTTCCCGGCTTGTGGCAGACACCTGCGTGGTCGCAGGACTCTCGGCTTCTCGCTGTGACGCTGCAACGGCGGCGCGACGTGGTTGGCTGCCTGGTTGACGTCGAGCGCGGCCACGTCTGCGCTGCCCCGCGCGCATTCTGGCGCTACCCGGCGTGGGAACCGCTGGGTGGCGTCGATCGAGGTGGCGCGTGACGGGACGGGGACGACGCGCTTTCGCATCGCGCGGAGACCCGATGACGTCGCCGAAACGCCGACCTCGATCGCGGGCAGCCTCGCCGCAACTCGTGGCGTGGTTCGTCGAGATGGTGCCGCTCCACGGAGCGCTGGAACAGTACGCGAGCTCCAGGGCTGAGATCGGGCGGGGACCGGGACGCCGTGCCGAGGGCGCGGATGAACGCGATGCGCGGCGCATCGAGGCGGCCCTCCAGCGAGGTCTCGCCGAGATGAGCAAGGGCCGACGCGATGCCGCGCTTCGCTGGTACCGACGCGCCGAGGCGCTATGCCGCACGAGCGGCACGCCTGCGCAGCTCGCAGAGATCCTCGAGTACATCGCTGCCGTCAGGCTTTCGCGCGAGCCGTTGTCGGCCGAGGCCGAGTTGCTGGCGGCCAAGGCGGCGTGGGATTCGTGCCCGGCCAGGACGCGCAAGCCGCTTTATCACGCAGCGCTGGGCTGGCTTCTGCTCCGCGAAGGGCGGTGGCGGTCGAGCGGAGCAACCTTCCGGGCGGGCTGCGAGATCCTCTCGGGGGCCGCTGGGTTCGGCTTGATGGCGCAGACGTGCCGGCTGGGCGCCGCGGTCAGCCAGTTGGCGCTCGGCGACGACGAACGCGTGCTCGAGACGCTGTGTCGCTCCGAGCATTCGGCTCGTCCGGAACACGATCCCGCACAATGGTGCGCGGCGAGTTGCGCCCGCGCCCAGGCGCTCATCGGCCTCGGCCGACCCCACGAGGCCCGTGCTGTCAGGGCATCGATCCTCCGGCGTGCTCGCGCGGATCCCAGCGTGCGACTCGAGCTGCTGCAGACCCTGGCCTGCGAAGCGGTGGTCGAGGGCTCGCGCCGCCGCGCCAACACCCTCATTCGCGAGGGCCTGGCGTCGGCGCTTGCAGCCGCGACGGGAGGCGGCCCGAGAAACGCACTCGACTTCATGGTTGCGGTCGCAGCGGCCGCGCAGGGCTCGGTCCGAGCAGGCGAGGCGCGTCGATGGCTCAGCCTTGCCGAGTCGGCACTGCCGAGGATCCTGCGATTCGAGGTCCTCTGTGCACGCGCCTCGCTCGCGGCCGCCGCGAGTGACGACGACGAGGTCGTGCGGATCGGCTGCCGCGTCGCAGAGCTGCCGGTCCCCGAAGTCGCTCGCTTCGATGCGGCGAGGATCTTCGGATTGGCAGGGAACGCAGAGCTCGCCCGCCGGCGCGCGACCGCGGCGGAGCGCTTCTTCGAGCGATGCCGCGAGAACTTTGCAGCGCTCGGATACCCGAACGGGGTCGGCGACGCCTGGCAGGGACTCGCCGCCGCCGCACACTTGGAAGGCAACGCGACGCGCGAGCGGGCGTGCCTCGAGCAGGCGCTGGCGGTGTATGCCGAGCGCGACCCACGGAGGACGGCGCTGGCTCGACGGCTCCGCGCGCGCAGGCGCCCAAGCGGTGGCTGAGGCGACCTGCGAGTCCTGGCCGGCGGCGGTGACCGGACGAACGCGACGGTGGGTCGCTCGAGCGGAGGTTCGGCGTGGCCGGGCTCATCGACAGCGGCGCGATCGCGGTTGCGCGAGCCGGGGCACCGGACGGCTCCCGTGTCGGGCAGGGGCCGCAGCGAGTCGGCGTGCTAACCTGGTCGCAGGATGGTCCGCTCGTGCTGAGCGAAGCGAGGAGCGCGTCGGGGTCGGAGCGTGACGTACGCGTGCTGCGAATGCGTGTTCGGAGAGCACGCCCACAGGCGGGGCGGCGTAGCTGCCGAGGCCGTGCGGGTATGCAACGTCGCAACGTCACAACCCGCGCGGAGGCGCGTGTCCGATGAAGCGACCCCCGACCGATGCGACGTTGATCCGGATCTTCCGACATCCGCGAACCAGCGAGGCGCTCGGCCTGCATCGTTGGATCACCGAGCTGCCCGAACGCTTCTGGGCGCATGTCGACGCTCCGCGCTCCAAACTCCCACCCCGCGAGATCGATGCCGATCTGGAGCGGGCCATCGCCCGCGCCGCAGTCGCACTCGCCCAGGAGCGCTACCTCGACGCGCTGGCACTGCTCGACGATCTCGATGCCGGAGTCGGTCCGACGCAGATCCACCCGGTGGAGCTGGCATGGAGTCGCGCGGAGGTGCTGATGGCGAGCGGCCGGCCTGCGGACGCGGTCGCTGCGCTCGACGGCAGTCGCGGCGTGCTGCCGCGCTGCTGGCTGGCGACTGCACAGGCGGAGGCGGGCAAGATCGACTGCTCCGATGTGACCTGGGCGGAGCTCGAGCTCGAGCTCGTGGAGGAGACCGACACGTCGAACATCTGGCGCTTGCAGGTCGCCTGGTTCGCGGCGTTCGTCGGTGACTTCGATCGTGCCGATCGGATGTTCGACCAGGTGATGCAGTCGCCCGTGGCGTCGCGGATGGCGACCGCACCCAATGGCGATTTGGTCGGCCTCGCGCGGAGCGCTGCCTGGCTGGCGCGTGAGGGCCCGATGCCCGAGGCGGGCCGCTCGTGGGGCGCCGAGCTCGAGCGTCGATGTCGTGCACAGCGGGCATTGCGTTCCCTGTGACCGTCGCGATGAGCGATCTGCATCGAGCGCAAGACATCGATGCGAGTCAACCTTGGAGCCGTCCGCAGATCCTGCTTCGATCCACGCGTTGGTTGCAAAAGCGTGGGGCCGCGCGAGCTGCCCAGCCTGGGTATCGTTGGCCGTGACCATCTCGATCACCGCGCACCCAGACGCCGGGCAGCGCCATCGCGTGCTGCACGTCGCGCATGGGGCCCTGGTCGCCGGGCGACTGCGGCAGCTCGGCTACCGGCATGTCCACGCCCTGCGCGACAACCTCGCTGTGGGCCCGGTCGCCGTCGAGGTCGCGCGAACATCCGAGCTGCGGCGCGCGTATTGGGCTTCGCGAGGCTTCGACGCGAGCGTCCTCGACGACTGCGTCGATGATCTCGCTTGCCTCGACGCGCCGGCGCGCGCGAAGGTCCTGTGGGCGGCCGCGAGTTGGCCGGCGCGCCTGGCTTGTTGGCGACTGCTTCATGCGATCGCAATCGGCGAGCGCGGGTCGCCGTGGCGCTTCGCCAGGTGGGCGAAGTCCGAGCGCAGTGAAGCCGAAGCGTCCGCCTACGAACACCTCGGTCGTGATCGGGTCCGCGCACAGCTGCGCGCGGCGGTGGCGGTCGGCGCCAATCGGCTCGAGGCGGCCGCACGCCTGTGGACCGCCTACGCGAGCCCGACCCCAGAGGCCGTCGCCACGTTGCCGTGGCAGGACTTCGCCGCATTTCCCGCTGCGCGGGCGAGCTTCGGTGCCTATGCCGACGCGTTGCCTCGCAGGGGGCGCTCGCCTGGGGTTGTGCTCGTGTCCCGCAACGACGAGTTGCTGCTCTCGGCGGTGTCGAGCGCGACGTGGCAGCGCCCCGTCGACGTATTGCGCGCGCACGGCGAGTCGTCCGCGCTGCTCGGGCTGATGACCCGCTACGGCGATGACTTCATCATCGCGCGGTGGCATGCGTTTGCGGCCAGCTCATGTGGCGCGTTGGCGCTGCGGCCCGTCGCGGGCATCAACCCATGGACCGACTGCGAGCTGCGACGGACCCGCGCCGGCGAAGCGCTGCTCGCCGACGGTACCCGCGACCCGACCGAGCTTCCGGCGCTGCACGTCGGCGGCGCGGTCGCGTACCGCGAGCCGTTGTGGTTCTGCGGCACGACCTCGGATGGCACGTGGTCGCTCGAGCCCGCGTGAACGTCTGAACGCCCGGCTCGATGCACTGCCGCGGCACGCGTGTCACATCGTCGCCCGACCCGGCTCCACCGCGCCGTGATCCACATCGACGAGCACGGACGACCCAAGACCTGTTCCGGCGGCGGCCCTGTCGTCGTGCTGCCCGCCGAGGTTGCGGCGCAGTGGTTCGGCACGCGGCCATCTCCGGGCGCGGTGGTGCCCCCCGGTTGGACGTGGGGCGACTCCGGCGGGCCCACGTGCGACTACGACCGCGCCTGCGACGTGAGCCCGATCGAGCGCACCGAGTACGGCGGCTTCGGCTGGCTCGACGTGGGTGGACGCCCCGCGCTCGTGCTCGACGCCGAGGTCACGACGGTCTTCGTGGCCGATGGCGAGGGCGGCTACATCGTGCGCAACTCGGTCGGCGAGGATGCGAGCGAGCGCCCGACGGATGTCGATGACGCGCGGTGGCACAGCTTCGGGCACGCGACGATCGAGCTCGCCGACGGGCGGCTGTTCATGTTCGACTCGGCGTACCCCGGCGCAGCCGATCCGGCGGCGATCGACGCGGATGATGGGGTGGGGGTGATCGAGCTCGGCGCGGGCACGTGGGCGGTGACGTTCGCGACGAGCGATGGCGGCGTGGACTTCGTGCGCTTTCGCCGGGCCTAGAGGCCCTGTCGGAGCGACGTTGTCCGCGTGCGGTCGCGGGTGGTACCAAGCGAGTCGATGCATCGCGAGGTCGCCCTGCTTGCACTCCTCGGTATCGCTGCCACGCTCGGTTGCGCAGCCGACCCCACGTCGTCGAGCGCGGACGCGTCGTCGTCGGGCGCAATCGACAGCACCAGTGACGGCGCCGACGCGTCGTCGGCCACGACCACCGCCGGCGTGGGCGACACGACCGCGTCGTCGACGGGCACCACCGACGACACCGCGGACGCCACGACGACGCAGGGCGTGCCCGACGACTGCCCGCCGCCGCCGGCCGAGCTCATGCGGTGGTCGGTGGGCGACGCGGCCGATGCCGACGCCACACCCGCGGGTCCTGCGTTGATCCTCATGGGCGGCGGGCCCGATGTCGACGCGGCCTTCACGTGGTGGCAATCGTGGGTCGACGGCGGTGACGTGGTCGTGCTGCGGGCGAGCGGTGCCGACGGCTACAATGACTATCTGTTCGCCGACATCGGCGGCGTCGACTCGGTCGAGACCCTGTTGGTCGACACCGAGGCACTCGCCGACGACCCCTATGTCGTGTGCCGCGTCGCCCAGGCCGAGGCGGTGTTCATGGCCGGTGGCGATCAGGCGCGGTACATGACGCTGTGGAAGGACCGCGGCCTCGCCGAGGCGGTGATGACCGCGTGGGATCGCGGCGCCGTCGTCGGGGGGACCAGCGCTGGGTTGGCCGTGCTCGGCGAGTTCGTGTTCGCCGCGTACAACGACACGGTCGACACCGACGAGGCGCTCGCCGATCCGTACAACCGCTACATGACGATGGATCGCGGCATGTTCGGCCTTGCGCCGCTCGGCGGCGTCATCACCGACAGCCACTTCCACGAGCGCGATCGCATGGGCCGGCTGGTCGGGTTCCTCGCGCGCATCGTGCAGGATGGCTGGGCCGACGACGTGCTCGGGCTCGGCGTCGACGAGGGCACCGCGCTGCTGGTCGGCCCCGACGGCACCGGCACCGTGGTCGGTGATGGATCCGTCTACGCGGTGCGCTCGAACGGGACGCCGCAGGTGTGCGCGCCGGGCGAGCCGCTGGCCTATGCGGATCTCGAGCGCGTGCGACTGGTCGCGGGGGATACGATCGCGCTGCCAGGGGGTGAGACGGAGGTGGCCGGCGAGTTGCTGTCGGCGGCGGACGGTGGGCTGATGCCGGCGGATCCGTACTGAGTGGGCGACGCGATCGAGGGCCCCCGCCGGCCCCGCTGCGTCCGGCCCCAAGTCGGGCAGTCGCGGGCGCGCGAACTGGGCCGGCGCGGCCCCAAGTCGGGCAGGGGCTGCAATCCCCACCTCGGGCGCGAGCGCGTCGATGCGCGCCGCGCTCGCTTGGCACGCGCGTTGTACTGCCATGCGTCGAGAGAGGTGACGATGCAGCCACGCACGCAGCAGCAGCCCCTTGTGTCGCGAGGTGCCGCGCATGGCCGGTGACACGCGGCTGTTCCTGGCGTTCTTCGGTGGTCGCGAGCCGGCGCCGTCGATCGACCGCAGCAACCGCATGGACCGCGCCATCGTGACGGCCTATGCCGTCGCCGTGAACTCGCTGGGCGGCTACGTGCAGGACGGCGAGCAGGCCTTCACGATGACCCGCGAGGACGCCTACGCCCGCGGTCTCATCGACGAGCGCCCGCGGGCCAGCATCGCGAAGGAGGTGATCGAGATCTGGCGCGCCGGCACCGTGATGTACCCGCGGGTATCGAACAACACCTGGGTCTCGGCCTCGCCGACGTTCGCCCGCGCGATCGAGTTCGCGGTGACCTACGCGCGCCACCAGGACGCCCGCATCGGCGAGCTGTTGCTGCTCGACCACGGCGCCACCGGTGCCGATGGCAGCTTCATCGGCATGACCTTCGGGCCCGACTTCCTCTCGCCCGACACGTTGTTCTCGCAGGGCCACGCCGCCGCGCTCGAACGCCTGCGGCCCCACGTGGATGCGACCACCGTGCTCACGCTCGCGGGCTGTCAGGTCGCCTCGAACGAGACCGGTCGACGGCTGCTACGGCTCATCGCCGGCATCCTCGGCGTGCGCACGCAGGGCTTCGTCGAGGATCAGTACGTCTCGGCCCTGCGGCCGGGCATCGAGGGCCAGACGCTGTCGTGCAACGCGGCCGCCTGCGGGCCGAGCACCGTGACGCCGTTCGCATCGACGATCTACGGCTCGCCCCAGCCCTACGGCAACATCGATCCCGGCTGGGAGTAGCGCCGCGTACGAGGGTCATGCCCCGCGCGGCGTCGGGCGTGCGCGCCTTCGGCCGTGGGTGTCTTCGGCCGTGTAGGTGGGAATTCGCGGCCGCAGCGGGAAATCGAGATCGTCTGGCCGCGCCGCGCATCGGCCCCCTCGATGCAGCGAAATCCGAGCGTCCGTACGATCCTCCACGCCACCTTCGTCGCCTTGGTCCCGACCACCAGCGCCTGCCAGGCAGGGGCGGCAGGTTCGACCAGCGACGGCACGACCGCCGTCGACAGCAGCACGACCGCGGTCGGCGAGGACGACGGCACGACCGCGAACTCCGGCGCGCACGAGTCCGGCGACGGCAGCACCGGATCGAGCACGACCGCGACCACCGAGGCAACGCAGGGCGGCAGCGACGACGGCAGTGGCACCACCGCGGCGGCGGACACTGGACCCGCGGACGACTCGAGCTCCGGCGAGCCCGCCAACGATTGCAGCAACCCCGAGGCCCCGTGCGCGCTCGAGCTGGGCCTCACCGCCACCGCCGGCGGCGGCGTCGATCGGTACTACACCTACGTCGTGGGCGCCGGCGACGAGCACGTCGAGTTCACCTGCCCGGCGTTCGGCTACGCCTCGTGGCTCGACGCGCCGTGGGCATTCGGCTGCAACGCGCGCGGGCCATGCTGCCTGGGCGACGGGGCCAACACCTGCGACAAGCCGCTCGCGCAGGTCGGTCTCGCGCTCGGCCCCGGCGACACCGCGTACGTCTTCGTCACCGCCGACGCGCCCTACGAGCTCACGATCACCGGTGGCTGACGCCGGCGCAGCGCCGCCAAGTCGGCGCTTCGAGGCCGTCGACGGCATTTTCGCGGCGATCGGCAATCGCGACCCGACCCCGCGCATCGGACCCTGGCGATGAAACGCCTCGCCCTGTGTGCCGCTGGCCTGACCGCCCTCGTCTCGACCAGCTGCCGTCACCCCGACGACGGCATCTCCCGCGAACGCGCGGGCGAGCTCGTGGTCGAGCAGCTCGTCGTCGACGGCGACCCGACGCTCGTGTTCTCGCACCCCGAGCCGCTGTCGCCGGCATCGAGCGTGGTGGTCGGATCGCCCGAGCGGCACGGCGCCCGCACCACGATCGCGATCGAGTCCGACGCTTGGTTCTTCTGGATCGACGACGAGCCGGGGGCGCGCTTCGACCACCCGACGCGGTACGTGCTGGTCGACAGGGCCAGCGGCGAGCTCACCGTGCACGACGCGAAGTGGTGGCCCATCCTCGACGGCGCGCCACTGTGGACCGACGCCGACGACTACTGGGACGCCGACGCGTGGGTCTGGGCATCGGCGCCGGGGCGCCGGGGGGCGCTGGGCGGCAGCGCGCCGAGCTTCGGCGGGGCGTGCCAGCCCGGCTTCGGCACCGCGCTGGTGTACAACGGCTTCGAGGCCGGGCAGAGCGGCGAGGAGGACTTTGCGTTCGACGCCGCGAACATGGGCGAGACCCTCGCCGGCCTCGGATTCGACGTCACGCAGGGCACCCCGACCGGCGCCGCGGGTGACATCGACGCCGCAGGGCTCGACGATTGGTTCACGCGCAAGGCCCAGGAGCTGGGGCCGGGCGACAACCTCGTCGTGTACATCACTGGCCACGGCATCGACGTGACCGAGAAATTCGTGGGCACGCTCGGCCACGGTGAGGCCGGCGGGATCTACTCCGCCGACCTCGCCAAGCAGCTGGCGAAGTTCGACCCCGGCGTCGAGATCATCGTGATCGTCGACGCGTGTCACTCGGAGTCGATGCTGCTCGACCTCGAGTGCGTCGCGGATCTCGGGCTCTCCGCGGCGAGATCCGATCAGTCGTCGTACGGCGACCTCGATGACCGGCTGCTGAACCTCTTCGGCGGTGGCGACGACGATCCCGACGACCAGGGCGGCGAGTTCACCAGCGCGCTCGCACGTTCGCTGCGCGAGATCGTCGCGGACCCCGGCGAGTTCGCGCGCCTCGAGACGGTGGCACAGCAGCAGGGCGGGAGCTTCATGGGTGCGCTCGTCGCAGAGGCCACGCTGCGCGAGCGCATGTACGACCTCGCGTACCAGCGCGGCTGGTCCGAGGCGCAGCTGCGCGACGGCGCCGTGAAGACGCGGCCGACCACGGGCGATCCGACGCCGCCCATGTGCGCTGGCGATCCCGGCGGCACCGATACCGATGGCACCACCTCCGGCGACACCGACCCGGCCAGCTGCGACGACGCCGACCTGCAACACATCGCCGCCACGCTCGGGGACGCGCTGGGGGTCGACGTGACCGACGCGGTCTGCTCGGGCGGGCAGGCGTTGCCGGCGGGCAACTCGACCCAGCACTCCAACGGCAAGACCACCAGCGACGCCACCGAAGAGGTCGACTGGATCGACCGCGGATCGATCCTCGGGGTCCAGCTCGATGGCGACGTGCCCTGCGGTGCCGGCGACGGTGCCACGGTGCTGTGCACCGCGACGTCGCTGCCCATCACGGGTACCGCCGCGATCTTCTACGGTCGCGTCGCCGCACCGATCGACGTCGACGACCTCGAGTTCGACCATCAGTACGGCTTCGTGTTCGACACCGACGGCGATGCGAGCAACGACTACGTGCCCGGGCCGCAGTACCCCGCGGACTTCTTCGCTGGCACCGATCTGTGGCTGTACACGGTGCATGTGGCCGGCGACGGGTGGACCACGTGGGCCGCGAGTGCGGCGGCCGGCTTCGCGACCGTGCCGTCGAGCGAGCGCATCGTCATCGCCGGCGACGTCGTCGCGCTGGTGGTCGACGAGGACGAGATCCACGGTGACGCCGCGAGCTGGCGCGTGACCGCGTTCCGCCACCTCGGGGACTACGGCGCCGCGATGCCGTGGAGCGGCGACGTGGTGCCACCCGTGGGCGATCCGCTGAGCCCACTGCCGTGATGCCCGGTTGCACGACCCACGCCGGGGTGATGCGGCGGGCCCGGACGCGACCCACGATCCGCCGCCGCCCGAGCTGCTACCCTGGGGCGGTGGACGATGCGGCGCTCGTGCACGCATGGCGCAGTGGCGACGCCTCGGCTGGCGAGCGCCTGGTCGAGCGCCACTTCCCCGCGGTGTACGGCTTCTTCCGTCACAAGGTCGGCGGCGACGTCGAGGACCTCGTGCAGCGCACGTTCCTGCGCTGCGTCGAGGCCCGCGACGCCTTCCGCGGCGAGTCGAGCTTCCGCACCTACCTGTTTGCGATCGCGCGCAACGAGCTGTTTGGCCACTGGCGCCGGCGCGGACTCGACGTCGATCCGGACGCCACCGCCAGCGGGGTGCTCGACGCGGTGGTTGGTCCCGCCAGCGCGATCGATGCCCGCCGCGAGCACCGATTGCTGGTCCGAGCGCTGCGTGGGCTGCCGCTCGACGATCAGATCGCGCTCGAGCTGATGTACTTCGAGGAACTCACGGGGGCCGAGATCGCCGTCGTGCTCGGCGTGCCCGAGGGCACCGCGCGGACCCGGCTGCGCCGCGCCCGGCTCGCGCTCGAGCGGAGCCTCGCCGCGCTCGACGCCGCGGGCGAGGGCCTGCGCGTCACCACCGACGACATCGAGCGCTGGGCCGGTGCGATGCGCGACGCGATGCGCCAGGAGCGAGCGGCGCGGCGATGAGCGACACGCGGACCGAGGTCGACCCCGAGCGCAGTGGGAGTGGTCCGGTCCTGTCGCTCGAGGCCGCGCGCGTGCTCGCGCGGGTGAAGGCAGGGCTCTTCGCCCGCCACGACGACGTGACCGTCGACCGCTTCGTGCTGCTGCGGCGGCTCGGCGCCGGCGGCATGGGCGAGGTGCTGCTCGCCTACGACCCCGAGCTCGACCGCAAGGTCGCGATCAAGCTGATGCACCGCGAGCTGGGCGAGGCCAACGGCGACGCTGGCCTGCTCCGCGAGGCGCGGGCGGCCGCCCGCCTGCAGCACCCCAACGTCGTGACGATCTTCGATGTCGGTCGCGCCGGCGATCGGTTGTTCGTCGCGATGGAGTACGTCGAGGGCCGCACGCTGCGGGCGTGGTTGCGCGAGCAGCCGCGCGGCCGCAGCGAGATCCTGCTGGCGTTCGAGCAGGCCGGCCGCGGCCTCGTGGCGGCCCACGACGCAGGACTCGTGCACCGCGACTTCAAGCCCGACAACGTGCTCGTCGGCGCCGATGGTCGCGTGCGCGTGGCCGACTTCGGGATCGCGAGCCTCGTCGCGTCGTCCGACCCGTCGGGGAGCCGCACGGCCACCGCGGCGGTGGTCGGGACGCCGCGCTACATGGCGCCCGAACAGTACGAGGGCGCCGAGGTCGACCCGCGCGCCGACCAGTTCGCGTTCTGCGTGAGCCTGTGGGAGGCGTTGGTGGGGGCGGCGCCGTTCGTCGCCGCCAGCGCCGCCGATCTGGCCGCGAAGCTCGCCGACGGCGAGCTCGCCTCGCCGCCGCGCTCGCTGCCGCGGCCGCTCGCGCGAGCGCTCGTGCGTGGGTTGAGCGTCGATCCGCAGCGCCGCTTCGCGGACATGCGCGAGCTGCTCGACGCACTCGCGCACGTCCGCACGGCGCCGCGGCGACGCGCGGCGGTGCTCGGGATCGCGGGTGCGGTCGTGCTCGGCGGCCTCGCGGCGCGTCAGCTCGCGCCGGCGCGCACCGACTGCACCGACCCGGAGCTGCCGCCGCTGTTCGCGAGCGAGGCCGGCTGGGCGCAACGGCTCGCGCGCGAGGGGGACAGCGAGGCCAACGCCCGCGCTGCGATGGCGGCGTTGCAGGTGTTCGAGGATCGCTGGCGCGAGAGCGCCCAGCGGGCGTGCGAGGCCACCCACGTGCGGGGCGAGCGATCGACCGCCATTCTCGACGCTCGCATGGCCTGTCTGACGCGGCTGCATCGGCGCGCCCGCGTGCTGGTCGACATGCTCGCGACGGTCGATCACGCCGGCGCGTGGCGGGCCATCGACGCCGCCGTCGAGCTGCCGCCGCCGGCCCACTGCCTCGACCTCGAGGGTGAGGCGGCCGCCGATGCGCCGTGCACGATCGAGCTCGACGCGCGGGTCGACGAGGCCACGACGCTGCGCGAGCTCGGCCGCGCCGCGGAGGCGCTCGAGGCCGCACGCACGGCCGTCGTGATCGCGCGCGAGTGTAGCCCGTCGACGCGTCTCGCCGAGGCGCGGACGCTCGCGGCATCGCTCGCCGCCGACACCCAGATCGCGGACGCCGACGACGAGCTGCGACGGGCGGCGACCGGGGCCATCGCCGACGACGCGCCGGTCGCGATGGCCCAGGCCGCCGCGCGGCTGGCTGCCCTCGAGGGCGCCGAGCGCGGCCGACCGGCCGAGGCGCGGGCGTGGATCGAAATCGCCGACGCCGCTGCGCAACGCACGGGCGACGACATCCTCGTCACCGACGTCATGGTCGCCAAGGCCCGCCTCGAGCTCGAGGCCGGCGCGCTCGAGGACGCGTCCGCGCTGGCGGACGGCGCGTGGTCGCGTCGCCGTCGCGAGTTCGGCGACGAGCATCCCCAGGTCGCACGCGTGCTCAGCCTGCGTGCGTGGGTCGAGCAGTATCGACGCCGCTGGGACGAGGCCGCGGCGTTGCACGGGGAGGCAGCCGCGATCCTCGGCCGCTGGTACCCCCCGGACCATCCGGTGTTCGCCGCGAACCTCGGCGCGCTGGCGGTCATCGCCGCCGCGCGTGGCGACGTCGTCGCTGCGGAGGGCGGCCACCGCCGCGCCATCGCGTTGCTCGAGCGCGCGCGCGGGCCGAGCCACCGCGACGTCGGCGTGCCGCTGACCAACCTCGCGAACCTGCTCGCACAGACCGGCCGACCCGAGGAGGCGATCGTCCTCGCCGATCGGATCGAGGCCATCGCGGGCACCGACCACAGTGCGCGTCTGCTCGACGCGGCCGTGGTCGTCCGCGGCGTCGCGCTGGCCGAGAGCGGCCGCCTCGCCGACGCCGAGGTCGCGTGGCGGCGCGTGCTCGAGCTGCGCGCGGTGGCCTACGGCCCCGACGATCCCGCCACCGCGCTCGCCCACCACAGCCTGTGTCGCGTGCTCACGATGGAAGCCCAGTTCGACGGCGCACTCGAGCACTGCCGCCGCGCCATCGCGATCGAGGAGTTCACCTTCGGCGCTTCCCACCCCAGTCTGGTCGACGGTCTCGAGCTGCTCGCAGAGGCCGCGCACGGGGCCGAGCGATTGCCCGAGGCGATCGCGGCCCTCGAACGCGCCGCCGCGCTCGGCGACGACGCCGACACCGTCGCGGCACTGCGGGCCCGGGCCGAGCAGTGGCGCCGCGACCCGCCCGGCGCCGGGCCGTGACGGGCACCCCCAAGTGCTCAGCGCAGCGACTGCGACCCGTCGATCCGCCGCAGCCGCAGCGGGATCGCGTTGGGGCCCGGCAGCAGATCCAGCACCCGCCGCGATCGCACGTGGCCGGGGGCGCGCAGCTCCACCTCCACCCGCAGGCCGTGTTCGACCGGCAGCGGCGGCAGCTCGCGCGCGAGCATCCACGTCCGCGACAGGTTCGCGGGACAGGCATCGATGCAGCGCAGCACCAGGTCGGTGGGTGCGTTCTCGAAGGTGACCGCGGCTGGACGCGGGCGGGCCTGCAGCGACAGCACACGGCCGTCGGCGCAGTCGGTCAAGCGCACGCGCAGGCCGCCGGTGTAGCGGGGCCCGACCAGACGCACGACCACGTCGTCGACCGCGAGCTTCACCTCGAGTGCGCCGCGATCGAGCCGTACCTCGCCGCCGGTCACCTCGAGGTGATGGTGCGTGCGCGCGGGCACCGGCAGCCCGCTGACCGTGATGGTGCACGGCTGCGACAGCCACGCGAGCAGGAGCGACGACAAGCCGAGCATGGGGACCTCGTAGGCAAGGCCGCCATCATCGCAGCTTCGTCGCTGCGCTCGCGCACCACGCCGCAAGGCCGCGTGCGCGGGCGCCTGCGGCGTGGGGAAAGCTGCTATGGTCCGGGCAGGTTCCTCGCCGCCGCGTCCCAGATCCATGTCGGCCCGTGCCACGCAACCGGTTGAGGCGACCGTCGGTCCGCAGTTCGAGCGCCAGGTCGGGACCATGGCGCTGTCGCAGCTCGACGGCACCGGTGCGCTCGCGCTGATGCGCGCGGTGTCGTGGCACAACTCGCTCGCGCGACTGGGCTTCGCGGTGCCGCTGGTCGTCGTGCACGATCTCGGCTGTCTGATCGCCGGCCTCGGTCGACCCGCGGCGCAGCTGCGCGGCCTCGGCGACGCCGACATCAGCGACGGCTGGCGACGGCTGTTGGTCGAGCTCGGCGAGTCGGAGCTCGCGCGCACCCAGGCCGGCTGGAAGCACCGCGATCCCATGGTCGGTGTGGTGTTGGCGCGGGTGCTCGCCAGCATCATCCCGCAGCTGCCCGAGGACGTGCGGGTGCTGCGGGCCTCGCCGCTGCCGGTCGACGTCGTGCACTACACCCGCATCGAGCCCGGCACCGCCTACAACCGCTACGATCAGTCGGTCGCGCTGGCGTGGCTGTCGACGCTGGCGACCCATCGCCTGCTGCCGCTGTTGGAGATCGAGCAGATCGACCTCGATGCGCTGCGCCTCCTGGGCCTGTTCCGCGGCGGCGACGCGCTGCCCGGGGTCGATCTCGCCGACCTCTACAACGTGATCATGAGTCCGTCGCTGGCCGACGTGGTCGACTTCTCGATGGAGCTGCTGCCGTCGATCCTCGAGGTTCGCCGCGAGGCCGGTCAGCAGAGCTTCAGCATCGACGGCTACGCGGCGCTCGAGCGCCGCGGCAATCTCGACGACCTCGTGCTCACGCAGCTGGCGTACGACAACGACGTCTTCGAGCAGAAGCTGGTCGACAGCGAGCTGTTCTACTTCACCCACGAAAAGCAGCTCGAGAGCGAGCGCCGCACCCATCAGGTGCTGGTCGATGGCAGCGCATCGATGCGGGGCGTTCGCGAGGTCTTCGCCCGCGGGCTCGCACTCGCACTGTGCAAGCGACTGGCGCTGCTGGGCGAGGACGTCACGCTGCGCTTCTTCGACTCGCGGCTGTACGAGGGCGTGAAGGTGCAGGCCACCGGCAGCGCCGAGGTGCCCTACGCGCTGCAGTTCAGGGCCGAGCGGGGCCGCAACTACGCGCGGGTCATCCGCCAGCTCAACGCCGAGCTCAACACCCCGCGGCGGGCCGCCGCGCACACGCTGGTGTATCTGCTGACCCACGGCGAGTGCCAGCTGCCGCCCGACGAGGTCGCGCTGCTGAGCGCGCGCGCGCCGATCTATGGCGTGTTCATCCTGCCCAGCGGTCCGCTCGAGCTGCCGTACCTCGACAGCCTCCACCGCGTGCATGTGATCGACGCCGACGCCATCAGCCACGGCCGTCGGGCTCACCGCGCGCGGCAGATCATCGACGACGTCCAGAGCGACCTCGACGCCCGCCGCAGCGGCAAGCCGGCGGCGGCGCGGCGCGGCACCAAGTCGCAGCGCGTGCCCGAGCGGAGGCGGCGACCGTGATCGACACCGCGGTGCTGTGGGTCCGCGCCGAGGCCAACATGCGCGCCGGTCGCTACGCCGACGCGTTGGTGCATCTGCGGCACCTGGTCGAGGTCGTCGATCGCATCGACTTCGAGTACGAGGAGTGGTTGCGCGCCATGGCCGAGTGCCTGCGCGTGCTCGGCCACGGCCGCGAGGCGATGGCGTGTGCGGCCTACCTGCGGGCGACCGAGGAGCCGCCGGCCGAGCTGCTCGCGCACGAGGCCGTGCGGGTGCAGACCGGTGATCCCGAGGCGCTGCGGGGCGTGCGGCTGATGGGCATCTACCTCGCGCGCGCCGGCCATGCCCGCGCGGCCGCGGACTGGTTCGGGCTCGGCGAGATGCCGGTGCATCGTGCGATCGAGCTCGAGCGCGCCGGCGACGACGCGGTGGCGGCGACGCTGTGGCAGGACATCACTGCCCGCGATGAGCTGCACGAGCGGCCCTACGAGTCGGCGCTGGCCAAGATCAACTACGGCCTGTGCCTGCTGCGGCTCGGCCACGAGCGCTCGCAGGCCGCGCTGGCCAGCGCGACCACGGCGGTCGAAGAGGTCGCCGATCTGTTCGAGACCGAGGGGCTGCGCGAGCGCGCGTTCGATTGCTACCAGCTCATCGCGCGCATCGGCAGCGAGACCCAGGCGTTCGAGAACGTCGCCGAGGGCTACCTCAACAGCGTACGGATCCTGCGGGACGACGGCCTCAAGCTCGATGCGCTGCGGCTGCACGAGGCCTTCGTCAGCATCGCGCGCCGCTCGGGCGAGTGGCATGCCGCCGCCGGCATCCTGCGCGAGGCTGCCGACTACTGCACCCGCGCGGGCATGCCCTACGGCGACGACCTGCGCCTGCGCAGCGCCGAGGCGTGGCTCAAGGCCGGCGTCGAGGCGCAGTCGGCCGGCCACCCCATGCAGATCGTCGAGAATGCGTACCTCGCCGCCGCCGAGGCGTTCGCGTCGGTGCGGGCCTTCAAGCAGGTGCTCGAGGTCTACCGCCGGCTGCTGCAGCTCGAGCTGTCGGGCCGCGCACGCGAGCGCTATCGCCGGCTGTGTGATCGCCTCGGCAACGATCTGCAGGACGCGCCGCGGCCGGTGCCGGTGCCCGAGTTCCTCAAGCAGCTGCCCGAGTACGAGGAGGTCTGGTACGTCGACCTCGCCGAGTGGGAGCTCGAGGGCGACCCCGCGCTCATCGCCGCCGGCGTGATGGCCGATCGCCGCTTCCCCGACTTCGTGCGTCGGCATGCGCTGCTGCTGGTGCTCGAGCTCGAGCGTCGCGGCAGCGCGGTCGCGCCGGTCGACGTCGCGCGACGGCTCGAGGCGATTCGCGCGTACCCGGTCATCGCCGCGCTCGAGGCGTTGTTCGACCACGGCGACGTGCCGATCCGCCGCGCGGTCGCCGAGGCGATGGGCAAGCTCCGTTTCAAGCGTAGCTTCACGCTCATCGGCCGCGCGCTGCGGGACGACGAGCCCGAGGTCCGCGAGGCCGCTGCGACCGCGACCGCGCAGCTGGTGTTCCCCCACGCCTTCGAGCCGCTGCGGCGCATCTTCGCGGCCCGCGACCTGCCCGACGGCGACAATGCCCGTCGTGCCGCGCTCAAGGCGATCGGCAAGATCAACACCGTCGAGGCGCTCGAGTTCCTCTGCGATCGCCTGCGCGAGGGCGATCGCAACTTCGTCGAGCCCGCCGCGCACCTGCTCGGCGAGCTCACCAACGCCGAGCTGCTGCCGTACCTGCGGCACCAGATCGAGCTGGTGCCGGTGGCGTATCGCGCCGCGCTGGAGGACACCGCGCGTCGGCTCGAGCGGCGCCTGCGGTAGCGACGCCCTTAGCCCATCCAGTACGTCAGGCCCAGCGTCAGCATGTGCACGCGGGGCATCTGCGCGCCGAAGCTGCCGATCAGCGCCTGGTAGCCCATCGAGAGCCCGATGCCGTGCCAGAAGCGGCGCGCGTCATCGAGGGAGACCAAGCCGAGGTCGAGGCGCACGCGGGGTCCGTGCGGCGCGACATTGCGGGCCGGCTGCACCGCGACGCCGCTGCCGGCGGTCGACTGCAGCTCGACGCTCGCACGCTGGTTGACCACGCCGTAGTAGAAGTCGTAGCCGGCCCGCAGGTCGAGGAAGCCGCGGCCGAGCAGCGCGAGCCGTCCGAGCCCAACGGTGGGGCCGATGCCGAGCAGCGCGTTGATCTCGACGTTGCCGCTCGGCGCTGCGACGTAGCGACCACCCCACACCGACGCCGTCGCGGCGTAGCCGAAGCGGTTCCAGCTCTGGCCGACGTCGACGGTGGCGCCACCGAAGCGACCGCCGGCGGAGTCCTGACCGCCGGCGTTGGCGAACAGTAGCCGTGCGACGACGTTGAGCCGCCCGACGTCGCGGGCCGGGCGGAAGCGGGGCGCGTAGGCCTTCGTGATGGCCTCGTTGGGCGTCAGCGCCTCCTCCTCGCTCGGGGCCGCGGTGGCCGGCGTCGCCGCGGCTGCGGGGGTCGTGGCCGCGGCCGACGGTGGCGTCGCGACGCTTGGCGCGTCGAGGCTGTCGGCGGCCAGGCCCGCCGCTGTGGGAGGCGCCGGCTCGGCTGGCGGGGCCTCGGTCGGCGCCGGGGCGCTCGCGTCGGGCACGGTCGCGGTGGCGGCGGGATCACTCGGCGTGGGTGCAGGGGCCGGCGCGGGCTCGGGGCCCGGCGCTGGCGGCTCGGCGACCGTCACCGACGCCGCCGGCGGTGGGATCTCGGCCGGCGCCGAAGCGCGGGCCCGCGCCCAGGCGTCGGCAGAGACTGCGCAGAGCGTGAGCCCGATCGCGACGGGGAGGGACCGCGCCGCGACACCGAACCTGGGGTATGCACCGGACATCGCGACTAGGCTAGCGCTGCCATCGCGGCTCGGCGAGCCAGCCAGACTCGATTTCCTCGCCGACCTCGCGGCTGCCGACGCCCTGCCAACCGAGTTGTCGCTGTCATCACTCTGTCACCGTCGTGTCGGGGTCTGACGGGGGCCCGGCACGACTGCGAGAAAACGCTCCATTCGGTGGCGTACCGCGCCGCTGCGGCCAATTTCCACGATCGCGAATTGCGTCCGGATGGGCCCCCGGATCGGGGTTGACGATTTCGCAGCGGCTTCTAAAGTTGCGCGCGCACAGCACCGGCGACGGGCGCCCCCATCCCACGGGGCACACGCTTCGCCGGCACTCACCAACACCACCCACCGAACCGCCCGTTTCCCAAACGGCGGATGGAGCTCCTTCCCATGCACGCTCATCGCATTTCCCGGCTCATGATCGCCGGGCTGTTCACCGCCATCGCGGTGGCCGGTTGCGCCCCGAGGGTCTTCAGCGACGCCTCCGGCATCGCGATCGTCGGTTCCGCCCCAGCCCCCGTCGAGGAGGCGCCGCCGCCGGAGCCGCAGAAGCGCGTCGAGGTCCGCGAGAACAAGATCGTCATCAACGAGAAGATCCAGTTCGAGGTCAACTCGGCGAAGATCCTGCCGGTCTCGCACGACCTGCTCAACGAGGTGGCCAAGGTCATCAAGGAGCACCCCGAGGTCAAGAAGATCGAGATCGAGGGCCACGCGAGCGCCGAGGGCTCGGACGCCAAGAACCAGAAGCTGTCGGAGAACCGTGCGAAGTCGGTGCTCAAGTACCTGACCAAGGACGGCGGCGTGGACAAGTCGCTGCTGTCGGCCAAGGGCTACGGCGAGACCCGACCGATCGCGGACAACGAGACCGAGGACGGTCGCGAGAAGAACCGCCGCGTCGAGTTCACGATCACGGAGCAGGACGTCCAGAAGACCAAGGTCGAGATCGACGAAAAGGGCAACGAGAAGGTCATCGAGGGAGCCAAGTGATTTCCATGAAGACGTCCATCGCAATCCTCCTCGGTGTGGGCATTCTCGGCGGCTGCAGCTTCATGGCGCGCGACACCGAGACCTACAAGAACGACACTCGCACGCTGCTCGAGACCAAGAATAGCGACGTCGTCGCGTGCTACGACGCGGCGCTGGCCGCCAACCCCTCGCAGAGCGGGAACGTGGTCGTGACCTTCAACGTCGAGAAGAAGACCGGCCTGCTCACCAACGTGAACGCCGATCCGAACCAGAGCACTGCCCCCGAGGGGCTGCAGCAGTGCGTGGTGAAGGCGCTCGAGGGGCTCACGCTGCCCGAGCCCGATCGTCGTCAGGGCGACGCCACGTTCACGTGGACGTTCAACGCTGCCGGTGGTGCCCCGGTGGCCGCCGACGCGCCCGCCGACGCGCCCGCCGACGCGCCCGCGGCCTGACGCTGCGCCCGCGGCCCTCGGATCGCGTCGATTCGAGGACCGCGGACGGGCGCGCGACGCTGGTTCCTGCACGGTCCCGTGCAGTTCTGGCATCGTGCCTTCCAACATGGGCCCATCGATCGACGGCTGCGACCGTCGGCGGTGGGCCTTGTCGCGTCGATGTACGTCGAGGTCGACGATCACGTCGTCGCATCGCGGCAGTCGCCCGCGCCCGCGGGCTTTCGCCGCGCGACCAAACGACCCTACACTTGCTCGCCCCGTCTCATCCACGCGGGCGCCAGGAGCGATCCATGCCCTTTGCAGCGAATCCACGTACCACCCACCTGACGGTCGGCGCGACATTGCTCGCGCTGATGCTCCTCGGACCCGGTCGCATCGAGGCCGCCGACGACGACGGCGACGCCCGCCTGCAGAAGCTCACGGTGGAGCTCAAGGAGCACAACGTCGACGACACCCGCCACGCCGCGACCACCGAGCTCGGCAAGGCCGAGGCGCTGCGCGACAAGGCCCGCACGATGATCGGCGAGCGCCGCGAGCGCGACGCGCTCGCGCGGACGCTCGACGAGCTGGAGGGCACGCTGTCGCTCATCGGCGCCAAGATCAAGCACGCCGCCGCGAAGGCCGGTCACGACGACGCGGCCAAGAAGCGCGACGCGCTCGCGGCCGAGCTCGCGAAGGTCCGCGCCGACGCCGACGCCCTCGAGAAGCAGCAGTCCGAGCTCGAGAAGAAGCTGGGAGGTGGCAAGTGAAGCGCATCCACATCATCGCCATGGCGGTCGCGCTCGCGGCCTGCTCGCGCCTGCCCAAGCCGGCCGAGATGACGGAGTTCGAGAACGAGCGCAAGACCCGTGAGGGCGAGGAGCTCAAGCTCGAGCTGCCCGAGCTGGTCAAGCGCGCCGACGACGAGCACGCGCGCGCGGTCGAGGCCCACGACGACAAGGAAGAGGACCTGCTGAAGCACCACGCCCACCTGGCGTGGCTGTGGTGGGAGTCCGCGAGCCTGCGTCACGAGAGCATCGAGCTCACCGCCGCCACCGAGCTGGTCAACGCCGAGACCGCGAAGCTCGAGGACGATCTGGCGGAGGCCAAGAAGCGCCAGAAGCTGGCCAAGGCCACGCTCGATCGCATGCAGCAGATCATCGCGCTCGAGGGCAAGGTCAGCGACAGCCAGGAGGTCGGTGCGGCCAAGAGCGCGATCGGTGAGGCGCTGTCGGCCCTCAAGGACGCGCAGGCGGTCGACGCCGACGTGCACGCCAGCGTGAACTTTGCTGCGGCGGAGGCCAAGCTCAAGGCCGCCACCGATGCGCTCGGGAAGAACCGCGCCAAGGATGCGCAGAGCTTCGCGATCGAGGCCAAGGCCGCGGCCGAGGCCGCCAAGCGCGAGGCCGAGCCGAAGTACACCTCGACCGAGGCCGATCAGGCCAAGATGGCGCGGCAGAAGGCGCTGTTCGAGAAGGTCGGCGAGATCACCGGCGTGTCGCGCTCGATGGTCGAGGGCGGCGTGCAGATCACCGTCGTCGAGGCCTTCTCGGCCTCGGGTGGCGTCGACATGCAGCCGGTGATGGAGGCGACCTTCAACCGCCTCGCCGAGGTGGCCAAGGAGTTCTCGGACTACGCGATGGTCATCGAGGGCCACACCGACAGCAAGGGCAACAAGAGCAAGAACCTGCAGCTGTCGGACGCGCGGGCCAAGAGCGTGATGGCGTTCCTCGCCGCGCAGGGCGTCGCACCCGATCGCATGACCGCGTTCGGCAAGGGCTCCGCGGAGCCGGTCGCCGACAACAAGACCAAGGACGGTCGCGCGAAGAACCGGCGCATCGAGATCTTGTTCGTGCCGTCGAGCAAGTGACCGAGCTCGAGCGCGCCAACCCGCGGACGCCGGCTCGGCGTTCGCGGGGACGCCTGGTCGACGAGGTCACGCAGCTGTGGGTGCGCGCGACCGGGCGCAAGGTCGACCCCCGCGAAGCGCCGTGGCTCGTGGGACCGGTGGGCGACGTGCTGGGCGTGGGTGCGAGCTTCTTCGACGAGTGGGCCGCGCGGCACGGCCTGCGGATCCTGCCACCGGAGGACTCGCCGGGGTTGCTCACGCGCTTCACGGCGCTGGCCGGCCCCGGCTTCGATCCGCAGGTGGTGTCGCCGGCGATCGCCGCGTTCTACGAGCGCACCACCGCGTGGGAGCTTCGCATCGTGCCGCGCTGGCGGGGCCTGTTCCGGCCGCTCGGGTGGCTCATCTCGCGGCTCTTCAGTCGCCGGCTCGCGCAGCTGAACCTGCCGCTGTCGAGCAGTGACGTCGACGGTGGCGTGCGCTCGCGGATCGTCGCGCTGGTCGACCCGGACAGCGGCGAGCGACGGCACACCGGCTGGGTGCGGACCTCCGGCGGCACCGGCCTGCCGCTGTTCGTGGGTGACTACGGCACCGCCATCATCCCGGGCTGCGCCGATCCGTGCGTGCGGGTGGTGTTCCCACTGCCGCACGGCAACGCCGTCATCGCGCTGCGACCAGTCGCGCAGGGCGAGGGCTTCGCGCTCGTCTCCGATGGCAAGCGCTTCGGCGATCCCGGCTTCTACTTCACGGTGCAGCGGCCCGACGGACTCGCGGTGCGTTACGTGCGGACCATGAAGGAACGGCTCGAGATCCGCACCGACGGCGATGGCCTGCGGGCCGAGCATCGCTTCGCGGTGTTCGGCCTCGAGTTCCTGCGGCTCGAGTACACCATCACCCGCAAGCCGCCGACAGCGGCGGCCTGACGCCCAGCGGCGGGCTCACGCGCGATCGAGCGCTTGGCGCAGATCGGCGAGCAGGTCGTCGACGTGTTCGACGCCAACCGACAGCCGCACGAAGCCGTCGTCGAAGCCGAGCGCCTTCCGCGTCGCCGCGGGGATGCTCGCGTGGGTCATGATCGCGGGGTGCTCGATCAGGCTCTCGACGCCGCCCAGGCTCTCGGCCAGCGTGAACACCTTCACCGCCGAGAGGAAGCGACGGGCGGCCTCGAGATCACCGTTCAGGTAGGCCGAGATCATGCCGCCGCCGCGGGCCATCTGCCGCTGCGCGAGCGCGTGCTGCGGGTGGCTGGCGAGCCCGGGATACACCACCTGGCGGATCTTCGGATGCTGCGCGAGGAACTCGGCCACGCGCTCGGCGTTGTCGCAGTGCCGCTCCATCCGCAGCGCCAGCGTCTTCATGCCGCGCAGCGTCAGGTAGCAGTCCTGCGGCCCCGGCACCGCGCCGCAGCTGTTCTGCAGGAATGCCAGCCGCGCCGCGAGGTCGGCATCGGCGGTCACGACCGCGCCGCCGACCACGTCCGAGTGGCCGCCCATGTACTTGGTCGTGCTGTGCATGACCAGGTCGGCGCCCTGCTCGAGCGGGCGCTGCAGCATCGGCGTGGCGAAGGTGTTGTCCACCGCCAGCAGCACGCGCTTGCGTTTGCACACCGCGGCGATGCCCGCGATGTCGGCGAGCTTGAGCATCGGGTTGGTCGGGGTCTCGACCCACACCAGCTTGGTGCGCTCCTCGATCGCCGCCTCGATGGCGGCGGTGTCGCCAGGGTCGACGAAGGTGAAGCGGATGCCGAGCCGCCGCATGACCTTGTCGAACAGCCGGAAGGTGCCGCCGTAGACGTCGTCGACGCTGACGACATGGTCGCCCGCGTCGAGCAGCTGCACGATGGTCGTGGTCGCGGCGCAGCCCGACGCGAACGCGAAGCCGAAGCGACCACCCTCGAGCGCCGCCACGCCGCGCTCGAGCGCGTAGCGGGTGGGGTTCTGCGTGCGGCTGTACTCGAAGCCGGTGTGCTCGCCGGGCGCCTTCTGGGCGTAGGTCGAGGTCTGGAACACCGGTGGCATCACGGCGCCGGTGACCGGCTCGACGTGCTGGCCGCCGTGGATGGCGAGGGTCTCGAGGCGCGCGCCCTCGGGCAGGTGGTCTTGGTCCTTGCGGTACTCGGCCATGGTGGACTCCGGCGGGCTTCTAGCCGCGGTGGCTGGCGAGGTAGTCGATGATGTCGATCTTGGTGAGCACGCCGAGCAGGCGGTCGGCCTCGACCACCAGCACGACCTTGGCGTCGTTGAAGATGTTGCGCACCAGCTGGATGCGGGTCTGCGGGGTCACGGTGGCGTAGTCGGACTCGACCAGCGCGGTGAGCGGCTCGGCCAGCGCGCCCTCGTGCTCGACGAGGTAGTTGAGCAGATCGATCTCGGCCACGATGCCGCAGTGCCGACCGTTGTCGTCGAGCACCGGCAGCTGGCTGATGCCGTGCTCCTTCATGATCTGGATCGCGTCGCGCACGGTCGCGCTGGTCGGCGCGGTGATGAGCCGATGGGGCTTGTGCTTGAGCACGTGGGCGACGGTGCCCTCGGTGTCGTCGTCGGCGAGGAAGCCGTTGCTGCGCATCCACTCGTCGTTGAAGATCTTCGACAGATACTTCTGCGCGCTGTCGGGCAGCAGCACCAGGATGTTCTGCGGCTGCTTGAGCGCGCGGGCGTACTTGATGGCGCCGACCACCGCCGCGCCGCCCGAGCCGCCGGTGAAGATGCCCTCGCGACGCGCAAGCTCGCGCGTCATCAAGAAGCACTCCTTGTCGTCGACCTGCACCACCTCGTCGAGCAGGTCGAGGTTCATGGTCGAGGGCAGGAAGTCCTCGCCGATGCCCTCGACGTAGTACGAGAACGGCTTGGTCAGGCGCCCGGTCTTGACGTACTCGTAGTAGAGCGAGCCGATGGGGTCGACGCCGACCAGCTTGAGGTCGGGCTTGTGCTGCTTGAAGTAGCGGCCACAGCCCGACAGCGTGCCACCGGTGCCCATGCCGGCGCAGAAGGCATCGAACTCGCCGCCGGTCTGGTCCCAGATCTCGGGCCCGGTCGAGACGTAGTGGGCCTCGGGGTTGGCGGGGTTGTGGTACTGGTTCGAGTAGAACGCACCCGGGGTCTCCTCGACGATGCGGCGCGCGGTCGAGTAGTAGCTGCGCGGATCGGAGGGCTCGACCGCGGTCGGGCAGATCACGACCTTGGCGCCGTAGGCCCGCAGCGCGTCGATCTTCTCCTTCGACATCTTGTCGGGCATCACGAAGATGCACTTGTAGCCGCGGGTCGCCGCGACCATCGCGAGCCCGGCGCCGGTGTTGCCGCTGGTGGCCTCGACGATGGTCCCGCCGGGGCCGAGCATGCCGCGCTTCTCGGCGTCGGTGATGATGTTGAGCGCGACGCGGTCCTTCATCGAGCCGGCGGGGTTCAAGTACTCGAGCTTCACGTAGATGCTCGACTCGACATCCTCCGCGACGCGCTGCAGTCGTACGATGGGGGTGTGCCCGATGGCCTGGGTGAGGTCCGCGACTGCGCCGCGCATCAGCGATCGTTGCATGTTCGATTCCCTGCAGTCGCGGCGGGGGCGTCCGCGCTGCTGCGGACGGGGCTCCCCGGGTGGGCCGCGACGGCCGGAGTCGTACCACGAAGCCGGGCGGGATTCACGGCTCGGCCGCCGCGGCCCGATCGGCGCGGCGTTGGGCCTGGCGGGCGCGCTGCTTGCTGCCGTCGCCGAAGAACCACCCGATGTTGAACGTGAACATCGGGCGCCAGCTCTGGGCTTGTCGAGCTCGAAGTGCTGCAGGTGGCTGCGCACGCCGGCCACGCGGAGGATGAACGAGATCGCACCGCGATCGACGCGGGTCGTGAACGAGAGCTCGCCGCCGACGTGGTGGTTGTTCAGGATCACCGGCTCGCCGAGGCCACCGCGGCTGGCACTCACGACGTCCTTGCGGTTGATGAGCGGGTGGAAGAAGCCGTAGCCGAGCGCGACGCCGACCAGCGCGCCTTGGTAGCCGAGGTGGAGCTGGGGGTGGATGACCAGCGGCATCGCCTCGAGGGTGTTGCCGACGTTGGTGCCCATCGCGAGGCTGGGCCGCACCATCATGTACTTGAGGAACTGTGCCTGGTAGGCGAAGTCGGCCATCAGCGGCACGTAGTGGAAGCGCTGGGCCTTGCCGGTGTCGGCGTCGACGGCCTTCGACAACCGGATGTACGCCAGCTCCACGCCGAGTCGGAAGCGATGGGTCGGCGGCAGCTGGCGACGGCGCGGATCGACGAAGCCGGGCTCGTCGTCGTCATCGCGGGCGGCTTGGGCCTGCCGCGGCAGCGCACCGACCAGCAGCGACACCGCCGGGATCCACGCCAGATGTGCACGCACCATCTGCTTCACAGCATCCCCTGCGACGCCGCGGCGGTCAAATCCCGCGGGAGGGTCGAGTGCCGGGCGGCGCACCGTCGCCGGCGCACGCGCGGGCCATCACGGAATCGTGGCGGCCCGGCCATCACGCCAGCGCGAGGTCGATGGCGACCGCGGCGAGGTAGCCGAGGCTGACCCAGCCGTTCAGATCGAAGAACGCCTTGCCGATGCGCGAGAGGTCGCCGGGGCGCACGATCACGTGCTCGGCCACGAGAATCACCGCGATCACGAGCAGGCCGGCGGCATGGGCGAGCCCGAGCCCGGCGTGCAGGTGCAGCAGCGCCAGCGCGAGCAGCGTCACCACGTGCAGCGCGGCCGAGATCACCAGCGCGCCGACGGTGCCGAAGCGGGCCGGGATCGAGTGCAGGCCGGCGGCCCGATCGAAGTCCTGGTCCTGCAGCGCGTACAGCACGTCGAAGCCCGCGACCCAGGTCGCGACCGCGAGCATGAGCAGCAGCGGTGCGGTCGCGCCGGCGAAGCCGCCGGTGACGGCGATCCACGCGCCGCCGGGCGCGAGCGCGAGCGCGAGCCCGAGCACGAGGTGGCTCGACCACGAGAAGCGCTTGAAGTAGCTGTACCCGAGCAGCACGACCAGGCACGCCGGGGACAGCAGCGCCGGTAGCCAGCCCAGCGCCGCGGATGCGCCCACGAACACCGCGGCCGACAGCAGCGTCAGCGACCACGCCGCCCGCAGCGACATCACGCCGGCCGGCAACTCACGGGTCGCCGTGCGCGGGTTGGCAGCGTCGAAGCGACGGTCGACGATGCGGTTGAAGCCCATCGCGGCCGCGCGCGCACCGGTGAAGGCCAGCACGATCCACAACACCCGCAGGGCGTCGAGGCCGAGGCCGCCGTGGGCGGTGGCGAAGCGGTGGGCGAGCAGGGTCGAGGCCAGCGCGAACGGCAAGCCGAACACGGTGTGGCTCAGCTTCACCAGCGAGCCGAACGCCCGCAGTGTGCCGGGCCGCGCGGAGGCCACCGCCTCGCTCATGCCGCGCCGACCTCGAGTCGTTCGTAGCGCATGTTGCGACGCGCGGGGCGGAAGCCGGCCTGGCGGATGTGGTGCTCGATCTGCGCCGCGGTGAGCATGAAGTGGGCGCCCGCCTGCGAGACCACGTTCTCCTCGATCATCACCGAGCCGAAGTCGTTGGCGCCGAAGCGCAGACCGACCTCGCCGATGTCGGGCCCGAGCGTCGGCCAGCTGACCTGCAGGTTGGGGATGTTGTCGAGGTACAGCCGCGCGAGCGCCTGCATCCGCAGGTATCGCCACGCGCTGGTGTCGTCGCGCAGCTTGAGGCGGGTGCCGTCGGCCTGGAACGGCCAGGTGATGAACGCCGTGAACGAACCGCCGCCCTCGCGAGCGAGCGACTCGTCCTGCAGCGCGCGCAGGCGATCGAGGTGCGTGAGCACATGGTCGCCGGTCTCCTGGAAGCCGAACACCATCGTGCAGGTGGTCAGCATGCCGATCGTGTGGGCCTGCCGCATGACCTCGAGCCACTCGTCGGTGGTGTTCTTGAACGGCGAGATGCGGTTGCGGATCTCGTCGTGCAGCAGCTCGGCGCCGCCGCCGGGCAGTGAGTCCATGCCCGCCGCGCGCAGGCGCTCCAGCACCTCGCGCACGCCGATCTGCTCGAGGTGGGCCAGGTGGATGATCTCGGTCGGCGACAGCGCGTGCAGGGCCAGCCGGAAGTTGGCCTTGGTCCAGCGGAACAGCTCCTCGTACCACGACAGCGGCAGCTCGGGGTTGAGCCCGCCCTGCAGCAGGATCTGGACCCCGCCGAGCTGCTCGGTCTCGCGGAACTTCTGCGTCAGCTGCTCGCGGGTGAGCACGTAGGCGCCGGCGTCGTGGGCCTTGCCCGACGGCGGCACGTAGAAGTTGCAGAACTTGCAGCGCGCGGTGCAGACGTTGGTGTAGTTGACGTTGCGATCGATGATGTACGTGACGATGCCGTCGGGGTGCAGCGCGCGGCGACGGGCGTCGGCGGCCTGCCCGAGCGCGAGCAGGTCGGCCTCGTCGTACAGCCGCAGGCCCTCGGCGAGGCTGATGCGCTCGCCGGCGGTCGCGCGCGCGAGGATCTGGTCGACCGAGCGCGGTGCGGCCACGCGCCCGCGGTGCTCGAGCGGTGCGTAGCCGAGGGTCGCGAAGTTGACGTGGGCGAGGTCCTCGTCGTCGTCGGGCCGCACGAGCCCGCGCACCTCGCGGGCGCGGCTCAAGTATTCGACCAAGCCCTCGCGCTCGTAGGCGTCGAGCTCGTAGCGGATCGAGTGCCGCAGGTAGCGGGCGTACTCGACCTCGGAGAGGCCGCTGCCGCGGTGCGACTCGGCATAGGCCCGCGCGAGCGCTTCGATCTGCGCGAGGCCGGTGCGCTTGGCCTGCTGCAATGCGCGCACGTGCACCGGCTGCAGCGCGCCGGGTCGGGCGGCCCACACCGCGAACACCATCGGCATGCCGGTCTCGTGGAACCACTGCGCGCCGAGATCCATGGTGTGCGCGAAGCGACCCACCAGGCCGAACGCGGCGTCGCCGATGACCAGCGCACCGACGTCGGCGCGCACGTGCGAGGCACCTTCGCCGTGGGGCACGACCTCGAGCGCAGGCGCGAGCCCACGGGCGGCCAGCAGCACCTCGAGCAGCAACGCCGAGCTGCGCGAGGCGCCGTCGAGCACGATGCGCGACAGCGCCTCGAGCGGGCGCTCCGAGACCACGACCACGGTCTGCACGGCGCCGCGGCAGGCGATCGCGACGTCGGGCACGACCTCCCACTCGGGGTGATCGAGCAGGGTCGCGACCGGCACCAACGCGACGTCGCAATCGCCGGCGGCGAGCTTCTGGGCGCAGCGCGAGGGCAGGTCCTCGGCGATCTCGAACAGCGGCGCGCCCTCGTCGTCGCGGGGCGGCTCGGCGACCAACGGCGCGACCAACGGGCGCGCGTTCAAGAACGAGACCCCCAGCAGTCGCAGCGGCGCGCTCATGGCCGCACCTCGGTGGTGCCGCCGTCGCTGGCCAGCGGCAGCCGCTTGCGCGGCTCGAGCCCCGAGTACGGCACGCTGGCGTCGATGCGGATCTCCGGCAGCGGTGCGCCGTCGTCCTCCCACAGCACGTGGTAGAGCGTGTCGCGCTCGACCGCGCGGCGACCGGCCTCACGGACCAGTCGCACGAGGTCGTGGCGCGTCAGCGCCTGCGGCGTGTCGGCGCCGGCCATGTGATAGATCTTCTCTTCTTGCACGGTGCCGTCGAGATCGTCGGCGCCGAAGCTCTGCGCGATCTGGGCGGTCTTGATGCCGAGCATGATCCAGTAGGCCTTGATGTGCTCGATGTTGTGCAGCATCAGGCGCGCGACCGCGTAGGTGCGCAGGTCGTCCATGCCGGTGGGGCCGGGCAGCTTGCCGAGGTCGTTGCCCTCGGGGTGGTACGACAGCGGGATGAAGGTCTGGAAGCCGCCGGTCTCGTCCTGCAGCGCGCGCAGCTGCAGCATGTGATCGATGCGTTCCTCGAGGGTCTCGACGGTGCCGTAGAGCATCGTGCAGTTGCTGCGCAGACCCAGGCGATGGGCGGTGCGGTGCACGTCGAGCCACTGGTCGCCGGTGGCCTTCTCGCGACAGATCTTGCGACGCACGCGTTCTGCGAAGATCTCCGCGCCGCCGCCGGGCAGGCTGCCGAGCCCGGCGTCGATCAGCTCGCGAAGGACCTGCTCGTAGCCCATCTGGTAGCGCTCGGCGAAGTCGTGGATCTCGACCGCCGTGTAGGCCTTGAGGTGGATCTCGGGTCGCTCTTCCTTGAGCACGCGCAGCGTGTCCTTGAAGTACGACCACGGCAGCGTCGGGTGCAGGCCGTTGACGATGTGGATCTCGGTGACGTGCTGACCGCGGCGCTCGACCAGCTTGCCGCGGACCTGCTCGAGGCTCATCGTGTACGCCTGCGGCATGTCGGGCTCGAGCCGGGCGAACGAGCAGAACTTGCAGTCCGAGTGGCAGACGTTGGTCGCGTTGATGTGGAAGTTGATGTTGAAGTAGGTGCGGTCGCCGTGCAGCCGCTCGCGCACGCCGTTGGCGAGCGCGCCCAGGGTGCACAGGTCGGGCACGCGGTACAGCCACACGCCGTCGTCGAACGACAGCGGCGTGCGGTCGTCGAGCTTGCGCTGGATCTCGGAGAGGCGGGCGTCGTCGCGGATCATCGGGTGACCTCGGTGCTCGGGGCGGGCTGCAGGCCGGCGTGACGCACGAGCGTCTGCAAGCCGGCGTGGGTGGCTTCGTCGGGGCGCGTCACGCCGCACAACAGCAGCATACGATCGGGGGCGATCGGGCCGACCAGGGCGTCGGCGCCGAAGCCCAGCGCCAGCTGGGCCAGGCGGATGCCGAGCAGATCGAAGCGCGCGTGGATCGACACGGTGTCGGGCAGCAGCAGCCGCGCCGCGGCCACGCACCACAGCCGGTGCAGGCCGGCGTCATCGCGCGAGCAGGGCGCGAGCGCGAGCGCGGGCAAGCCACGGGCCGCGGCCTCGGCGAGCCAGCCGACGTAGCGTGCGCGGCCCTCCGCGCTGGCCTCGACCTGCACGACGACCGCGCTGCCCGGCGCCAGCGTGGTCAGCTGCGGCCACGGGCCCGCCTGCGGCGGCGCCAGCAAGGCCGCGGTGGTCGCGGCCGCGTCGGGCAGCTCGCACGCGCTGGCGTCGAGCACCCGGATCGCGCGACCGAACGCCGCGTCCCGGCGCGCGCGGGCCTTCACCGCGGCGACCAGGGGTTCGTCCAACAATGCCAGCACCGACTCGGGATCGATCATGACGGCTCTCCCCAGCGCTGCAGCAGCGGCAGCGCGACACCGGCACGATCGAGCGCCCGCACGACCACCGTGTCGATGGCCTGCTCGAGCGTCGTGATCGCGCCGTAGAACGAAGGCACCGCGGGCAGCACGATCGCGCCGGCCTCGGTGGCGGTGACCATGTTGCGCAGGTGCACCAGCGACAGCGGGGTCTCGCGCACCACCAGCACCAGCGTGCGCCGCTCCTTCAGCGCGACCTCGCAGGCGCGACTCAGCAGGTCGCCGCCGCCGCCGTGGGCGACGCGCGACAGCGTGCTCATCGAGCACGGCGCGACGATCACCGCGTCGGCCGGGCTCGAGCCCGACGCGAACGGGGCCGCGAAATCGTGGGCCTGCCAGCGCCGCGCACCCGCGACGGTGGCCGGCATGGCCTCGCCGAGCTCCTGCTGCCACACCAGCTCGGCGTTGGCGGTCGCGACCCAGTGCACGTCGAGTGGGCACGGGGCCGCCAGCCCCGGCAGCGTGCCGGCGCGCGCCGCCGACAGCAGCGCGAGCGTGCGACGGGCGTAGATCGAGCCCGACGCGCCGCTGATGCCGACCACGATGCGGCGCGCCGTCATCCCGCCCTCGTGGCGCGGACGATCGAGGCCACGCCCATCGTCAGGCCCTCGACCCGCACGTCGACGAAGCCGGCGTCCTGCAGCCGCGCCGCGTACTCGTTGGTGCTGTCGAAGCGGCCGATGCTGCGCGGCAGGTACTGGTACGCCTCGCGGTCGCCGGTCACCGCCCAGCCGACCCACGGCAGCACACCGCGGTTGTAGATCGCGTGCACGATGCGGGTGCCGAGCGAGTCGGGGCGGAAGAAGTCGAGCACGACCAGCTTGCCGCCGGGGCGCAGCGCGCGGGCCTGCTCGGCGCAGGCGCGCCCGAGGTCCGAGAGGTTGCGGATGCCGAAGGCGCAGAAGATCGCATCGCAGCTGGCGTCGTCGACCGGCAGCGCGTGGGCGTCCATCACCGCGGTGTCGATGTGCGCCGCGGCCTCGCCGACCAGCTTCGCGCGGCCGCGCTCGAGCATCTCGGCCGCGAAGTCGCCGGCCAGCACCTTGGCGCGGGGGAACGCGCGGTGGATCGCCAGCGAGCTGTCGAGCGTGCCGGCGCACAGATCGAGCGCGACCGGCACGCGATCGGCCGGCACGTGGCGCAGCAGATCGGCGACCGCACGCCGGCGCCAACGCTCGTCGATGCCGAGGCTCATCACCCGGTTGGCGCGGTCGTAGCCGCCGGCGATGCGATCGAACATGCGCTGCACCTGGCTGCCGTGGGCGTCGATCGGCGCCAGCGAGGTGCCGCTGGAGGAGGGCAGGGAGGTCTCGGGGGTGGTCATGTCGATCTCCGCACGACGTACGCTGCGACCTGCTCGAGCGCGGCGCGCGAGCACGAGGGCGGCAGCTGGGACAGCGCCGCGATGGCCTTCTCGGCGTGTTCGCAGGCGATCGCGGCGGCGCGACGGGGCCCGTCGCTGGCGACCACCGCGTGGAGGATTTCGTGGGCCAGCGCGGCCGGCATCGGCACCGGCCCGCGCAGCGCCGCGCGCACGCGGGCGTGCAGCCGCGGATCGTCGTCGCAGGCGAGGATGAGCGGCAGCGTCATCTTGCCGTCGCGCAGGTCCTGGCCGGGCTCCTTGCCGGTGGGCTCGTGACCGCCCAGGCCGTAGTCGAGCACGTCGTCGGCGATCTGGAACGCGAAGCCGAGCTCGCTGCCGAAGCGCGCCAGCGCGGGCACCAGCCGCGCGTCGGGCAGCCCCGCGACGGTGCTGCACCACTGGATGAGCGCGGCGGTCTTGCGATCGATGACCATCGCGTAGCGGCTGCGATCGAGCGAGTCGTCGCCACAGCCGTGCAGCTGCGCGACCTCACCCTCGGCCATGCGCGTGACCGCGTCGGCCATCGACTGCACCGCGTCGATGCGACCGGTGCGACCGATGGCCTGCAGCGCGCGCGCGAGCGCGAAGTCGCCGACCAGCACCGCCATGCCGTTGCCGAACACGCCGCGCGCCGTGGGCCGACCGCGACGGAACTCGCCGCCGTCGATGACGTCGTCGTGCAGCAGCGTGGCGGTGTGCAGCAGCTCGCCGACCGCGGCGACGGTGATGCGGTGGGCGTCGCCGTAGCCGGCCGCCTTGGCGCACAGCAGCGTCAGCAGCGGGCGGAAGCGCTTACCGCCGGCGAACGCCAGGTGGCCGCCGACCTCGGGCACGACCGCGATCTCGGAGCGCAACAGCTCGGCGAGCGCGTGCTCGGCGAGCTCGAGGTCGCCGTCGACCAACGACAGCGCCTCGGCCAGCAGTGCGGCCGTGCCCGTGCGCGGTGGCGCAGCGACGGTGAACGAAGACGCGGCGACTGCCGCGGGCTCATGGGCCGACTCGGACATCTTGCCCCCAGTGCCGCAGCAGCGCCGGGAAACGAGCGGCGCGCTGGGCGATGGACGAAAGCAACCCCGACAAGCGGTGTCGCGCGACGAAGGCGTCGAGGAATCGACGCCCCAACTCGAAGAACTCCAGCAGCCGCTCGATCCGCCCGCGTGCGAACGCGATCGCGGGGTCGTGGCTGCGGACGCGCTGCAGCGCGGCGAGGATCGACTCGAGCCGCGCGATGGCGTCGTCGACCTGGGCGCGCTCGCGCCGGCGGAAGACGCCCGTGATGATCTCCCAGAGGTCGGTCTGCGCGACGAACTCGCGCCCCTGACGACGGACCACGCCCCAGTGCTGCAGCGAAGCCAAGGTCATGCTCACGCTGCCGGCGCTGGCGCCCAGTCGCGCGCGGATCTCCGCGTGGCCCAGCGGCGCTGGCGACAGGAACAGCAGCCCGAACGCGCGGCCCTGCGTGCGCGTGAAGCCCCAGAACGCAGCGATGTTGCCGAACACCTCGGCCAGCTCGTCCTGCGCGGCGGTCAGGGCGGCCTGTGCGGCGGTGGGGGCGGGCTCGGGCATCGCAGTGGGTTCGGTTCAAATTGAACTGAACGAAGAGGGGCTTACTCCCGGCGAGGCACGCTGTCAAACCGGTTCGCGCGCCACACCGCTTTCGCCCGCGGGGATCGAGCCCCGTGGGGAATCGCAGCCCTTGCTGCTACGGTTGCCACGGCCTTCGATCCCGTGAGCATCCCCGACCCCGAGCCCACCGCGACGATGCGCGCACGACCCGGCTGGTTGGCCTCGGGTGCGGGCCTCGCCGGCGTGGTGCTCGGCGCGGCCGCGGTGATGTTGGGGCGCATCGGGTCGCCGCCGCCGCCCGCGGTCGCGCCGGTCGTCGCGGTGCCGGCGGCCGCACCCGAGCCGGCGCCGCCGCAGCTGGTCGACGCCATCGCGAAGACGCGCAACACCGTGGTCTCCCTGCGCACGCCGACCCGCGCCGGTGCCGGCGTCATCATCGACGCCAGCGGCGTCATCATCACGAACATGCACGTGGTCGGCGAGGTGACGAGTCCCGGCGCGCTGGCGGGCCCAGGTGAGCTCGCGACGCCGCCGCAGATCCGCGCACGCTTCCCCGACGGCCGCGAGCTGGCGGCGCGGGTGGTGGTCGCCGATCGGCAGGAGGACCTCGCGGTGTTGCTGCTCGATGGCCAGCCCGGCGAGCGCTTCGAGGCCGCGACCATGGGCCGCTCGGCGACGCTGCAGCCGGGCACCCAGGTGTTCGCGGTCGGCAACCCGCTGGGGCTGTCGCACTCGGTGTCGGCGGGCATCGTGTCGGCGGTCGATCGCGTCGGGGTCGGTGGCGTCGGCGTGCCGCTGGTGCAGCTCGACGCGTCGATCAACGTCGGCAACTCCGGCGGGCCGTTGTTCACGCTCGCGGGCGAGGTGGTGGGGCTGGTGACGGCCCGCGATCGCCAGGCCGAGGGCATCGCGTTCGCGCTGCCGATCGATCACGTGCGTGGCTTCCTGCAGGCGGTCACCGGCGGCGACGCGCCCAAGGCCGGCGCGCTCGGGGTCACGCTCGCGCTCGATCGTCCGCTGCCGGCGAGCGTGCGCGAGCTCGGCTACGCCAGTGGCCTGGTGGTCGCCGACGTCGTCGAAGGCGGCGCGGCCGCGAGCGCGGGCGTGCGCGCCCACGACGTCATCGTCGAGGCCCGCGGCGCGCGGCTCGACGCCAGCATGGGCGCCAGCGATCCGGCCACGCTCGGGCGCACGTTCGTCGAGACCGTGCGCGCGATGTACCCCGGCGAGCGCATCACGCTGACGGTGGTGCGCGACGGCGCAGCGCAGCGACTCGAGGTCGAGACCGGTGCCGCCGACGATCGCGAGCAGACCTTCATCGACGCCGAGCGCGTGCTCGGGGTGCGGCTCGATCGCAAGCGCGAGCCACCGGCGATCGTCGATGCGGTCGGCGATCACGGGCTCGGTCGCTACGGCGCGCGCGTGCGCGGGGGCGAGATCCTCGGCCTGCTCGGCCGCGAGACCGCCGACCTCGCGGCGCTCGGCAAGCTGCTCGGTGAGCTGCGGGTGCTGCTGCGCGCGGGCGGCCGCGACAGCACCGCGTGGGTGCGGATCCGCAGCGCCGACGGCAGCGAGGCCTACTGGCCCATCGAACTCGAGTAGGGGCCGCGTCGCGCCGCGGGGCTCGGCCGGGCCGCGATCGCTCCGCCGAATGGCCGCACGGGCGACGCGCCGAATGTGCGGCGTGTTTCCGATGTCCGAAGGCTGCACACCGGGCAGAGCGGGACCACGATCGTGTGCGGCGTCGATCGAGCGCGGAGCAGCGCAGTGATGCGCGCGAACTCAAAGGGGTCGATGCGTGAAACGGGACGAGATCTCGTTTGACACGTGCAGCCCCCAGAGCCGACAGTGGAACGGATGGGACCATGCGGATCATGGGCTCGGAAGGCTCGGGCGTTGCCGCCGGTGATGTCTGCGCGTGGTGGACGTGCGCTGATGCGGGCGGTGGCGGTCGCGGTGGTCGCATCGAGCTGCCGCGGTGGGGCGAGAACGTCCAGCACGGCGAGCGCGACCGCGCAGGCCGACTCGGCGGCCGCGAGCACGAGCGGTGGGGCGCCGACGACGGGCACGACGATGCTCGCGGACGTGGGCACCAAACCGAGCCTGCCGGAGGGTTGCGAGGACGGGGTCGCGAAGGACGGTGAGTACTGCTTCGAGCTGGTCGAGGTCCCCGCGGGAGACCGCGCGGGGCTACAGATCGAGGGCGCGGCGGCGCTCGACCTCGACGGCGACGGCGCGGAGGAGCTGATCTACGCGTTCTCGGACGGTAACGATGCTCCGTGCGCAGGCGAGGAGTCGCAGTGGTGCTCGCAGATCTACCGGTGGTCGGGCACGGAGTTCACAGAGATCGGGGAGGTCACCGGCGGTGCACAGGTGGCAGATCCCAACGGATCGCCGTACTACACCGTGCTCGACTTCGACGGCGACGGGAGACGGGACCTCGTGGTCACCCATTTGGCGGGACTCGGTTACTGGGAGCACCGTGCGGACGGAACGCTGGCGGGCGGGGGTGGCTGGAAGCTGGGTGATTACATCAAGGGCGGGGCATTTCCGTATCGAGGTAGCGACGAGGGATTCGCGAACGTGCTGGTGGCCCTCGACGAGGGGATGCAGGTCCACCGGTGGGACGGCGCGACGTGGAATCCTGAGGGGGCGCTGCTGCCCCTGCCGAACTGTCTGATGTATCCGGGCGCGCGGGGGACCTCGACGAAGACGGGATGGAGGACGTGGGCGTGCTGGGCGACTACAACGGGTGCGAGTTCAACTTTCCGAACAGCTACGCGGAGGACCCGGAGTACTTCGCGATGCCAGTGCTGCTGACGGATCGTGCGACGGGCCTGCTCGAGCCCGCAGGTGGCGTGCTGCCGGGCGAGATTCCGCGGCTGATGTGGCTGGGAGATCTGGACGGAGACGGTCACCTCGACGTGCTGTTCGGCGTGTACGGGTCGGGGTTCAGCTGGGCGCGGGGTCTGGGAGACGGGAGCTTCGAGCCGGCGGAGCTGGTGCTGGAGTTGCCCGGCGAAACGGCACCCGAGTTGCCGGCTGGGTACGAGCAGGGGTGGAGTCCGCAGGGGCTGGCTGACTTCGACGGCGATGGTGTGATGGAGGTGCTCGTGCGCGGAAGCGTGCAGCCTCCGGGCGGCAACGCGGGGCAAGCGACGATGCGGTTCATCGTGGTCGATGTCGCGGAGGCGAGCTCGCTCGAGGTCTACGAGCAGCCGTTCGCCAGCGCCGAGGCGTGGAGTGGGAAGCAGCAGTTTCGAGGGTTCGGCGACTTCAACGGCGACGGGGTCACGGACTTTGCCGTCTGGATCTCGGATCGCGTGGAAGGAGCCCCATCGGTGACACGCCCTGCGGTTTGGATCTCGCGGCCGTGAACGGGCGCGGGGGAGTACGAGCGAGACCAGGGAGGTGACGAGGATGTCGGACCACAGTGAACACAGCCGTGCTGGGTGTCGAGTCCCCACACGCTGACTGCGATTGTCCGCGACGAACGGGGCGCCACGCGTACCGCGACGAAGACGATCGCCTGCCAGTGAGGTCGCCGGGCGGGGACAAACCCTGCGATCCTCGCTGCGCGGGACGGCGGGCCCCCGCCGCCCACGCACCCGCGTTGCCCCGACACGCGATTGTTGCGGCCCTGCCGTGAACCGAACGCGCCGTCGCCCCACTTAGGGGCGACCCTGCCATGCGCTCGACCGTCACCGCCTCGATCTGCCTCGCCCTGTGCCTGTCCCCCATTGCCTGCGGCGAGTCGAGCGACGACGACGGCGCCGGGGGTGCCGGTGGCAAGGGCGACAACCTCACCGACAAGGGCATCTGCGCCGGCGCGGTGATCGACAAGCGCACCGGCGACGACGGCACCGAGCTGGCGGATCTGTCGGAGCTCGCCGACGTGTTCGCGCAGAAGGTCCTGCAGGCCGAGGGCGACGAGGGCACCTGCCCGACGACCTACGGCGAGATCATGGCCAAGCTGCGGGAGACCGACAAGGAGAACTGCGAGGGCGTGCGCGACGGCCTGCGCACCGCGGTGGTCAGCGAGACCGCGCAGGTGATGGGCAAGGCCGACACCTACCGCACCGTCACCACGCGCCAGTGCGGCGACCGTGAGCCCCACGAGCTGCTGTTCTCGCTGTTCGGCCTGCGCAGCACCACCAAGGGGCTGCCCGGCAACGTCGAGGTCATCGCCTTCGATCGCACCAACGCGGTGTTCAACTACTACGCGATCGAAGACGGCGAGATGCACTTCTTCGGCAACTCGGCGGACTACATGAAGATCGCCCAGGGCGAGGGCGCGCGGTGCAACGAGTGCCATCCCAACGGCGCGCTCAACATGAAGGAGCTCGCGGCGCCGTGGGTGCACTGGGAGGGCGACACCACGACGCCCGGCGCCGACACGCTGGTCGACGGCCACGACGATCTCGGCAGCAAGACCGACGGCATCGAGCTCGAGGGCATCGTCGACCGCGGCAACGATGCGATCCTCGCCACCCGCACCAAGACCCTGCTGGCCACCAACGACCTGAAGCAGGTGCTGCGGCCGCTGTTCTGCGCCGAGCAGCTGAACCTCGAGGAGGGCAGCTCGTCGGCCGGCGGCGGTGCACCGTCGTCGATCCCCGGGGGCGCGCTGGTCGACAGCCGCCTCAGCTTCGGCAGCGTCAGCGTCGGCGCCGACGTCTACACCGCCGCCATCAAGGCCGCCAAGCAGAAGGTCGTCGACGGCAGCGGCGCGCAGCTGAAGGACAAGAGCGGCAAGGGCGTCGTCGACACCCACTTCGCGTTCGTGTTCCCGGTCGTCAGCCGCGAGGATCAGAGCTACGTCGACAAGCTGGTGGAGCTGAAGGTCATCGACGAGGACTTCAAGAACGACGTGCTCGCGGTCGACATGACGCGGCCGGTGTTCTCGGCCGATCGCTGCCGCCTGCTCGAGTCGGCGCCCTCGATCGCCAAGCTCACCACCAGCACCGGCAAGGCCGTGAAGAGCTTGCCCAAGAAGATCCGCGACGGCTTCGTGGCCGCGCTCGCCGGCGCCACCGAGGGCTCGGCCGAGGCGCAGCTCGCCGGCTTCCTCGCCAACACCAGCGACGCCGACGCCCACGTGAAGGCCGCCGACGACTTCTTCGCCGCCTGCGAGGCGCGGCCCAAGGCCGAGTTCATGGCCGACGCGCTGAAGGTCGTGTCGCTGCGCCGCAACCAGGCCCGTGAGCTGCCCGTCATGGAGTTCGCACCGACCATGCCGATGGACAGCCTGCAGGTCGGCGACGACGCCCACCTCGATGCCGCGACCTGCACGCTGGTCGAGTAGCAGCTTTCGTGCGTGGGGCCGCGAACCGCGGGCGGCCCCGTCGCACTTCATGCTCGACGCCGCGGGCCGCTTCGCTTCGTCTCCCCCTCGCTTGGAGTGACCATGAACCTCGACGCCCGATTGCTCTCCCGTGCCCTGGCCTTTGCCGCCGCGTGCTCGTTCGGTGCCTGCGACAAGCAGGACGACACCGAAGAGAGCCAGGCCTGCGCCGAGGGCGAGAAGTGCGACACCCCCGGTGGCACCCAGCAGGAGCAGTGCCTCGCGCGACAGTCCGAGGTGCTGAACAGCTCGCAGCGCGGCTTCACCCCCACCGCGATCCGCTGGTCGTGCGCCGACGTCACCGGCGTCAACACCAACACCCAGGATGATCGCGGCCAGGAGTACTGCGAGTACTACGCGATCGTGCAGCCGCCGATGTCGACCGAGGCGTTCGACCTCGGTCGCCCGCAGTCCGAGCAGTCCGGCGACGTCACGGCCAACGCGATCTGCGTCGAGGGCGAGAACGCCGACAACTGCCGCACCAAGATCAGCGCCGATCAGCTCGCGGCGATGGAGGACGACCCGACCGCGATCGTCGGCGCGTGCGTGTTCACCTCGTGGCACGCCGACGTGCCGGGGCCGCTGCCGTCGTGCGCCGCGGGCGAGTGCGGCACCGATCAGTCGCTGTTCGGCTTCCAGTTCACCGAGGAGTTCTTCCGCATGAAGATCTCCTTCAACTCGAACGGTGCCGCCGCCGACCTCGTGCAGAAGTGCCTCGAGGGCAAGGCGCCTGCGCCCAAGAAGTGGTCGAACACCGCCGACCCGCTGACGGAGCCCTTCTTCCGCGGCTGCATGGAGGTGCAGGGCATCTACGGCACCGGCTGGCGCCGCTCGGATCCGTCGGTGTGTGCGGTGGTCAACCGCCTCGACGAGTGCGGCTGCGGCGTGCCGGGTGTGAGCCGCGAGGATCTGCCGACCGCGATCATCCCGCCGCAGCCGACCCCGAACGGCGACATCACCCTGCGTGGCTTCCGGCTCGGCACCTGGGACAACCCCGAGGGCTTGCCGCCGGGCTGCCGCTACCTCGACACCGGTGACACCAGCCACACGCTCGTGGCCTGCGATCTCACCGCCAGCGACGTGGTGCAGAACCTGAACGATCCCAAGGAGACCTGTCGTCGCACCTTCGGGCCCAACGTGGTCGTGCACGTGCCGCTGCCCAAGGACGCGATCCAGTGCTCGCCGAACAAGAAGACCAGCGCGGGCAAGAGCTGCGGCACCACGCCGTGGAACCTGGGCGCCGAGAACGGCTGACGCCGGCAACTTGCAAGCCCGACCTCGGCGGGACTACGGTCGTCGCCGATGACGTCGCGCCGAGCTCGAGCGTGGATTGGGGGCCTGGCGGCCCTGCTCGGCTGTGGTGACGCGGCCGCGCCGCCGGACGCGGCGCCAGCTCCCGCAGTGGCCGTGGATGCCGCTGCGCCGGCGACCGTCGCGGACGCGCCCCGCGACGCGTTGCTCGCCGAGGCCCGCGGTGCGATCGCGGTCGCGGCCGACGGCGCGGTGCTGGATGCCGACCTGCGCGCGCAGGTGCTCGCCTCGACCGCGCCGCAGCATGCCCACGCCAAGCGGCTGCTCGCCGCGCTCGCGCGCCCGCGCGACGCGGGTGCGGCGTCGGCGAGCACCGGCACTGCGATGCCGAGCGTGCCGCCGCTGGCCCCGAGCGCGACCGGTGACGCCGACGTGCCACCGGTGGTGCCGCCGTCGAGCACGCCCGGCGCGGCCACGACGGACGCGCCGGGCGTCGCGTCGACCTCGGCCGCCGCGCGGCCGGCCGCAGCGGCCAGCACTGCGGCGGGCGAGGGACCCGCGAGCCGCGGCGCTTCGAGCAGTGGCCCCGTGCAGCTCGAGCGGCTCGGGCTCGCGAAGAGCAAGGCCGGTGCGTCGCTGACGATCGTCGCCTCGCGCGGCATCCTCGTCGGCGTCGTGAGCCAGCCCGAGGGCGGGCTCGTGCGACTCATGCTCGACGACGTCAGCGCCTCGGCCAAGGTGCTGTCGTCGCGGCCGCGCGTGGCGGGGGCCGCGGTGACCGACATCGCCCGCAGCAGCAAGGGCGTGCGCGTGACCATCGCGCTCGAGCCGGGTTGGACGCTCGGCGGGGTCCACCGCACCACGGGCGGCGCGCGCGTCGACCTGCGCGCGCCGTGAATCGCCGGCCTTCTCGCACCCGCCGCGGACAGCCGCGCGGTCCGTGCTAAGCATCGCGCGAACCATGTCGTACGCGAGCCTGCGCGAGGCGGTCGTCGATCTCGAGCGGACGGGGCAGCTCCGACGCATCGCCGTGCCGCTCGATCCCCACCTCGAGCTGTCGTACGTGCACCTGCGGGTGTGCGAGCAGGGCGGGCCGGCGCTGCTGTTCGAGCAGGTCGAGGGCTGCGCGTTCCCGGCGGTGTCGAACCTCTTCGGCACGCTCGAGCGCGCGCGCTTCCTGCTGCGTCACGGCTACGAGACCGCGGCGCGCGTGATCGAGGCGCGCGCCGATCCGGTCGCGGCGCTCAAGCATCCCTGGCGTCATCGCGGCACGCCGCTGGCGGGCCTGCGCGCGCTGCCGTGGCGGCGTCGCAGCGGCCCGGTGCTCGCCCACCAGACCACCGTTGGCGCGCTGCCGCAGGTGCACTGCTGGCCCGACGACGGTGGCCCCTTCATCACGCTGCCGCAGGTGTGGAGCGAGCATCCCGACGCGCCTGGGGTCATGCGCGGCAACGTCGGCATGTACCGCATCCAGCTCGGCGGCAACGACTACGTGCCCGATCGCGAGGTCGGGCTGCACTACCAGCTGCATCGCGGCATCGGCGTGCACCACACCGCCGCGGTCGCGCGCGGCGAGCCGCTGCGCGTGAGCGTGTTCGTGGGCGGGCCACCGGCCCACACGGTCGCGGCCGTGATGCCGCTGCCCGAAGGGCTCTCCGAGCTCACCTTCGCCGGCATGCTCGCGGCGCGACGCTTTCGCTGGGCCCGCGTCGACGGCCACGTGGTCTCGACCGAGGCCGACTTCGTGCTGACCGGCACCGTGGTGCCCGGCGAGACCAAGCCCGAGGGGCCGTTCGGCGATCACCTGGGCTACTACAGCCTCACGCATCCGTTCCCGGTGCTGCGGGTCGATCACGTGTGGCACCGCGCGGGCGCGATCTGGCCCTTCACGGTGGTCGGTCGGCCACCGCAGGAGGACACCGCGTTCGGCAAGATCATCCACGAACTCACCGCGCCGATGGTGCCGCGCTCGATCGCGGGGCTGCGCGCGATGCATGCGGTCGACGCTGCCGGCGTGCATCCGCTGATGCTGGCGCTGGGCAGCGAGCGCTACGTGCCGTGGGGCGAGCGGCGGCCGGCCGAGCTGCTGACGATCGCCAACGCGGTGCTGGGCTTCGGGCAGGCCTCGCTCGCGAAGTACCTCGTCATTGCCGCGGTGCAGGACGCCGCGCCGTCGCCCGAGCACGAAGCCGAGTTCCTCGCGCACGTGCTCGCGCGCTTCGATCCGCGCCGCGATCTGCACTTCCAGACCCGCACCACGATCGACACGCTCGACTACTCGGGCACCGGCCTGAACGAGGGCAGCAAGCTCGTGATCGCGGCCGCCGGCGCACCGCTGCGGACGCTCGCGACCACGCTGCCGCCGACGCTGCCGCTGCCGGCGGGCTTTGGACCGGTCGCGCTGGTGCTGCCGGGCGTGCTGGCGGTGCAGGGGCCCGCGTACGCCGAGGCGCCCGGGGCCGCCCAGAGCCTCGCGACCGCGCTCGAGCAGGCCGGCGTGCTGCACGAGCCGTCGACCCCGTGGCCGCTGGTGGTGTTGGCCGACGACGCGGAATTCTGTGCCCGCACCCTGGCGAATTTCCTGTGGGTGACGTTCACGCGCAGCAATCCCTCGCACGACGTGCACGGCGTGGGCGCGACCATCTCGCACAAGCACTGGGGCTGCACCGGCGCGGTGATCATCGATGCGCGTCGCAAGCCCCACCACGCACCGCTGCTCGACTACGACCCCGCGGTGGTCGCCAAGCTCGAAGCCATGGCGGTGCGCGGCGGCCCGCTGCACGGGCTGCTGTGAGCCGCACCGACCGCGCCGGGCCGCACGGCCGGCGGCCCGGCTGAGCTACACTGCCCGACGTGATGGTCGCCCGACTCTGTGCCGCATCGCTCCTGGCCCTCGTCGCGCTCGGCTGTCGACCGCCGGTCGACACCAACCCGCCGCCGGACGACGGCGGCTCGCAGGAGACCGCGACGGTCGGCGATCCGATCGAGATCGCGGGCAAGCGCATGGCGGCCGGCGACCTCGACGGCGCCGAGGGCGAGATCGACGCGGCGCTGCAGAAGCACGCGGACGATCACGAGCTGTGGTTCGCCAAGGGCGTCATCCGACAGGCCCGCAACGACGACGACGGCGCCACGCAGGCGTGGTCGCGGGCGCTCGAGCTGCAGCCGCAGTTCGTGCCCGCGATCGGGGGCATCGGCTCGGTGTTGCTGGCCAAGGGCGACTTCGACGCGTCGATCGATCGCTTCAGCGAGGCGCTGCGGCTGCAGCCCGACTGGGCCGACGGGCACTACAACCTCGGGCTCGCGCTGCTCGGTGCCAAGCAGCGCGACAAGGCCGTGCTGGCGTTCGAGCGCGCGGCCAAGCTCGCACCCGACGACCCCACCGTGCTCGTGCAGCTGGCCGACATCTACGTGCAGGACGAGAAGACCGACGCCGCGTTGCCACTGCTGCAGCACGCCGCCGAGGTCGCGCCCAAGGACGCCAACGTGCGCGTGGTGTGGGGCAACGCGCTGGTCAAGCGCGGCGACTTCGAGGGCGCGATCGGGCAGTACGCCCAGGCGCTGCAGGCCGATCCCAACAACCTCGACGCGCGGCTCGGGCTCGCGCGGGCGCAGCAGCGCGCCGGCAAGCTCGCCGACGCCGCCAAGCAGCTCGAGCTGCTCACCGGCGTGGTGCCCGACTCGGCGGTGGTGTGGGCGGAGTGGGGCAGCGTGCTCGCGAAGCAGGGCCAGCTCGACGCCGCGCTCGGCAAGTTCGACAAGGCCATCGCGATCGATCCGAAGTTCGAGGCCGCGTACGTGCGGCGGATCGGCGCGCTGGTCGAGGGCAAGCGCTGCAAGGACGCCCGCGCGGCGCTCGCGGCACTGCGAGATCTCGAGCCCGCCGATGCCTCGATGGAGGCCGGCCAGGCCGCGATGGGCAAATGCAAGAAGTAGGTGCGTCGGCGCACGTCGTGCGAGGTCGTGTCGCGCCGCCGCCGCGGGTTCGGCTTCTCTATACTTCGCCATGGCCGAGCGAGCCGTTCCCGAGATCCGCGACGCGCTGACCTTCGACGACGTGCTGCTCGAGCCGGGCTACAGCGAGGTGCTGCCGTCCGAGGTCGACGTCTCGTGTCGGCTCACCCGCGAGATCAGCCTGCGCGTGCCGCTGCTGTCGGCGGCGATGGACACCGTCACCGAGGCCGCGACCGCCATCACCATGGCGCGCGGCGGCGGCATCGGCATCCTGCACAAGAACCTCTCGCCGGCGGATCAGGCCCGCGAGGTGCGGCGCGTGAAGAAGGCCCAGAGCTTCATGGTCCGCGACCCGCTCACGGTCGCGCCCGATCAGACGCTGTCGGCGGCGCTGGGGCTCATGCACACCCACGGCTTCTCGGGCCTGCCGGTGGTCGATGGCGGGCGCCTGGTCGGCATCCTGACCAGCCGTGACGTTCGCTTCGAGACCTCGCTCGATCGACCGGTGCGCGAGGTGATGACCAAGCAGCCCATCACCGCCGAGGAGACCATCAGCGCCGACGAGGCCAAGCGCGTGCTACACAAGCACCGCATCGAGAAGTTGCTGGTGGTCGATCGCGGCGGTGCGCTGGTCGGGCTCATCACGGTGAAGGACATCTTGAAGGGCCAGGACCAGCCCGACGCCGTCAAGGACGCGCAGGGGCGCCTGCGCGTGGGCGCGGCGGTCGGCACCAGCGGCGAGACCATGGAGCGCGTCGAGGCGCTGGTCGAGCAGGGCGTCGACCTCATCGTCGTCGACACCGCCCACGGCCACAGCCGCCGCGTGCTCGAGGTCGTCGCGGCGATCCGCAAGACCCACCGCGACCTGCAGATCGTCGCGGGCAACATCGCCACGCCGGCGGCGGTCTCCGCCCTGGTCGAGGCCGGCGCCGATGCGGTCAAGCTCGGCATCGGCCCCGGCTCGATCTGCACCACCCGCGTGATCGCGGGCGTCGGCGTGTTGCAGGTCAGTGCGATCTTTGAGTGCGCACCGGTGGCTGCGCGCGCGGGCGTGCCGATCATCGCCGACGGCGGCATCAAGTACTCCGGCGACGTGGTGAAGGCGCTGGCCGCCGGGGCCAGCTGCGTGATGATCGGCAGCCTGTTCGCCGGCACCGACGAGGCGCCCGGCGAGCTCGTGCTGTACCAGGGCCGCAGCTACAAGGTCTACCGCGGCATGGGCTCGATCGGCGCCATGCGGGCCGGCAGCAAGGACCGCTACTTCCAGGGCGCCACCGAGGATCGCAAGCTCGTGCCCGAGGGCATCGAAGGGCGCGTGCCCTACCGCGGGCCGCTCACCGAGAGCCTCCACCAGCTGGTCGGTGGCATCCGCTCGGGCATGGGCTACGTCGGCGCCAAGACCCTCGCGGAGCTGCAGGAGAAGGCCCGCTTCCGTCGCATCTCGGCCGCCGGCCTGCGCGAGAGCCACGTGCACGACGTGATCATCACGCAAGAGGCCCCCAACTATCGCGTGGAGTAGCTCGCAACATGCAGCACGAAACCCTGCTCGTCGTCGACTTCGGGTCGCAGGTCACCCAGCTCATCGCACGGCGCATCCGCGAGCTCGGCGTGTTCGCCGAGATCGTGCCGTGCCAGCGCGCCAGCGAGCGGCTCGCGGCGCTCGGCAAGAGCGTGCGCGGCATCGTGCTCTCGGGCGGGCCGTCGTCGATCTACGACGAGGGCGCGCCGACCATGCCGGCCGGTGTGCTCGAGCACGGCGTACCGGTGCTGGGCATTTGCTACGGGCTCTACGTGCTCGTGCAGGCCTGCGGCGGCGAGGTCGCCCGCGCCGACGAGCGCGAGTACGGCGGCTCGATCCTCACCGTGCTCGAACCGCTGGGCCCACTGGCCGGCTTCGATCCGCTGCACCCCGAGCCGGTGTGGATGAGCCACGGTGATCGCGTCACCACGCTACCGCCGGGCTTCCGCACCGTCGGCAGCTCGGTCAACTGCGTGTTCGCGGCGATCGTCGAGCCCACCCGGCGGCTGTGGGGCGTGCAGTTCCACCCCGAGGTCACCCACACCCGCCGCGGCGCCGAGGTGTTCGCGTCGTTCGTGACCGCCTGTGGCTTCGCCCACGACTGGGGCATGGCGTCGTTCGTCGACGAGGCGGTGGTGACGATCCGCGAGAAGGTCGGTGACGAGGGCACCGTGCTGTGCGGGCTGTCGGGCGGCGTCGACTCGTCGGTGGCCGCGATGCTGGTCGAGCGCGCGATCGGCAAGCGCCTGCACTGCATCTTCGTCGACAACGGGCTGCTGCGGCAGGACGAGCGCGCGGAGGTCGAGCGCATGTTCGCCGGCAAGCTCGCCAACCCGCTGGTCGCCGTCGACGCGTCGGAGCGCTTCATGGCCGCGCTGGCCGGCGTCACGGATCCCGAGGTCAAGCGCAAGCGCATCGGCGCCACCTTCATCGACGTGTTCGACGCCGAGGCCAAGCGGCTGGGCGGCGCCGACTTCCTCGTGCAGGGCACGCTGTACCCCGACGTGATCGAGAGCGTCAGCCACAAGGGCCCGTCGGCGACCATCAAGACCCACCACAACGTCGGTGGCCTGCCCGAGCGCATGAAGATGAAGGTCGTCGAGCCGCTGCGCGAGCTGTTCAAGGACGAGGTCCGCAGGCTCGGGGCCGAGCTCGGCCTGCCCGAGGACATGGTCTGGCGGCACCCGTTCCCGGGCCCGGGGCTGGCGGTGCGCGTGCTCGGCGAGGTCACCCGCGAGCGCTGCGACCTGCTGCGCCGCGCCGATGCGATCGTGATCGAAGAGATCCGCGCCGCGGGCCTCTATCGCGATCTCTGGCAGGTGTTCGCGGTGCTGCTGCCGGTGCAGTCGGTCGGCGTCATGGGCGACGGCCGCACCTACGAGAACGCGCTGGCGATCCGCGCGGTCGAGAGCACCGATGCGATGACCGCCGACTGGGCGCGGCTGCCCTATGAGCTGCTCGCCAAGCTCTCGACCCGCATCATCAACGAGGTCCGCGGCATCAACCGCGTGGTCTACGACATCTCGAGCAAGCCGCCGGCCACCATCGAGTGGGAGTAGGGCGATGGCGCGGGTCCGACACGACGACGGGCGCAAGGGGGTCGAGGCCGCGGTCGATCGCGGTGCGCTCGATCGCCGCGATCGCGACGAGGACGCCGCGCTGGCCGGCTCGCTGCGGCCGCGCACGATGGCGGAGTACATCGGCCAGAGCGCGCTCAAGCGCAAGCTGCGGGTCTTCGTCGACGCCGCCAAGCAGCGCGGCGAGGCGCTCGATCATGTGCTGCTGCACGGGCCACCGGGCCTCGGCAAGACCACGATGGCGCAGATCCTCGCCAACGAGCTCGGGGTCCGCATCCACATCACCTCGGGGCCTGCGGTCGAGCACAAGGGCATCCTCGCCGGGCACCTGACCGCGCTCGAGTCGGGCGACGTGCTGTTCATCGACGAGATCCACCGGCTCACGCCGGCGGTCGAGGAGAGCCTCTACTCGGCGATGGAGGACGGCCGCATCGATCTGCCGGTCGGCGAGGGCAGCCGCGCCCGCACGATGCCGTTCGCGCTGGCGCCGTTCACCCTGGTCGGCGCGACCACTCGCACCGCGCTGCTCGGCGCGCCGCTGCGCGAGCGGTTCCAGATCGTCGAGGGACTCGAGTACTACGCCGACGACGAGCTCGCCGCGATCGTGCGCCGCACCGCGGGCATCCTCGGTGTCGAGACCTCGGCCGAGGGCGCGATGGAGATCGGTCGACGCAGTCGCGGCACGCCGCGCATTGCCAACCGTCTCACGCGGCGCGTGCGGGACTTCGCGCAGGTCCGCGAGCGCCCGCGCATCGAGCTCGAAGACGCCAACTTCGCGCTCGGCGAGCTCGGCATCGACCCCGAGGGCCTCGACGCGATCGATCGCCGCATCCTCACCGCCATCGTCGATCTCTTCGACGGCGGCCCGGTCGGCATCGAGGCGCTCGCCGCCACCCTGAGCGAGCCCCGCGACACCCTCGAGGACGTCTACGAGCCGTTCCTCCTGCAGCGTGGGTTCTTGATCCGCACGCCGCGAGGTCGCCAGGTGACCCGCAAGGCGCTCGCGCACCTCGGGCGCACCGACGCGCCGCCGCCGTCGCGTGGCAGCGGCGGACCGAGCGGGCAGGGCGAGCTTCCGCTGTAGCGCTGCCGCGTCGTGTCGGTGGCTCGGGGTGGCCACATGGCCGGCCCGACCGGCCAGGAGGTCGCCGGCGGTGTCGTCCGAGCAGCGCTCGAGCGCTGCGGGCACTGCGGATCCAGGGCGCGCTCGCGTGGCAGGATCGTCGCAGAGGAGCCAGAAGGACATGGCTGACGAACCCGCCCGCTCGCGCGTCGACGAGCTCCAAGAACGCGCCACGAAGCTGCTCTCCGTGATTCGTCGCCAGGCTCGACGCCCCTTCGTCGTGGAACTCGCGGGAACGCCCAAGGCGGGGAAGACCACGGTGATCTCGATGCTCGAGAACTTCTTCGATCGCTGCGGCTACAAGGTCCGCGTGATCCGCGAGCAAGCCCCTGCGTGTCCACTCCCGATGAAGGGGCACTTCTTCTTCAATACGTGGACGACGACCTCGATGCTCGGCGAGTTGCTCGAGGTGATCGACACGGATGACGATCTCGTCATCCTGGATCGCGGCCTGTTCGATGCGCTCGTCTGGCTCGATCTGCAACGGACGCGTGATCAGATCACAGACGCCGAACGCAGCGTGTTCGAGTCGTTCGTGGGCTTGGAGAGGTGGCGGAAGTTGATCGACGCGGTGGTGATCTTGCGAGTTTCGCCGGACGTCGCGATGGACCGCGAGAACAGGGGCCATCTCGTCGTGCGGGAGGGCTCGATGATGAACCACCCGAATCTCGCCAAGTTCAACGAACGGCTGGACGCGACGGTGCGCAAGAACGTCGACATGTTCCCGGTCCATTGCATCGATGCCGACGCTGCAGGAGATGCGAAGGCGGTGACCGCCGATGTCGTGGCGCATCTCCTCGACGCGATGTCGACCACCGTCGATCCGACGATCGCCTGCTTTCCGCGGGATCGTGTGGTGGAGGCCTTCGCGAACGGCGACTTCGTCCCGTGGGACGACGCGACCTGGGAGTCGCTGTGCAAGGATGTCCGCACCACCAAGCGATCACACGTCGAGGAGTCCGATGACTTCGTTCAGCTGGTCGCCTGCGGGATCGCGACGCACGGTGACCGTGTGCTCGTCTTCGACCGCGGGGCCCGAGAGCCGAGGACGCGCCCGTACGACGGCGGCACGATTTGGCAGGGTCAGCACGTCGAACACGCAGCCGACGGTGTCTTGACGTTGAGATCTGTCCGCGAGTCGCTCGCGCGCCGCTTCCTCCACGATCTGCATCTCGCGGTGCCCATTGGCGCCGAAGGCACGCCGCTGGGCCTGGTCTGGGACCCTGGCGTCGGGGACGGGCGTCACCTCGGGATCGCGATTCCAGTCGAGATCGAGAATGCGACCACCGCCGAGCATCTGCGCGCCAAGAAGTTCCGAACGCGCGGCCGACGACCGGCGCAGCAATCGAAGTTCGTCGCCGGCAGCGACCTCCGCGCCGACCCCGACTCGTACGACCTCGAGCCCTGGTCCCGTGCCATACTCCGGTCGGGATGGCCGCGGACGTGACCGAGCGACAGTCCGATCTCGCGTTGGTGCTCGCGCGCGTCGAGATCGATGGTGCAGCGCACTGGTTGCTGCGCCGTCACGCGAAGTGGGGCGACTGGAGTCTCGTCGGCGGCCACGTCGAGGCCGATGAGCGCGACGACTGGATGCGCACCGCGATCCGGGAGGCTAACGAGGAACTCGCGCCACTCGTCTGCAACGTGGACTTCACCATCGAGCCGCTGTCGCCCGAATCGAGTACGTGGGGGCCGGTGGCGTCGCGCTCGGCGGGCGGCGCGATGACGACGTACCGCGTGCGGTGGTACCAGGCTCGCTTTCTCGGTGACGCTGCAGCGTCACTGCGTCGGCTCTCGCCCGATGACTTCGCGCTCGTCTTGGAGTCGGAGATCAGCGACGCCGAGGTGGTCTCGAGCGTCGCGCGTCGGCTGTTCGAGGAAACACGCGCGCACGTTGGGTCGATCCCCGTTGCGGCACGCGTTCCGGCTGCTGCTGCGTCGCTGCGCGTCGCGCTGTCGGTCCGCTGAGCCTGCATCGAGGCTGCCGCGGGAATCTGCGCGTCCCGAGCTGCGTCGAGGCGCGCGCATGACCTCGAGTCGCTTCCTCGCGTGGTCGTGGTTCGCGCCGCTGCCGGCTGTCGCGGTCGGCCTGGCGATCGCGCTCGCGCACGGGGTCCCGTGGTCGGCCTATGCGCCGAACCTCGCGGCGCTCGGGCTGGTCGCGATCGTGGCCGCGCTCGCGCGTCTGCGGCCCGGCGCCGGGTCGCGTGCGATCGCATGGGCGCCCGTCGTCGCGTCCGTCGCGATCGCGTGCACGCTGCTCGCACCGGGGATCGATGGCGTGCATCGGTGGCTCGGGCTCGGTGGGCTGCGCGTGCACGCCTCGAGTGCGCTCGCGCCGTGGTTGCTCGTGCGGTGCACGTCGTGGCCGAGTTGGCGCGCACGCCTGTCACGGGCGGCGCTGGTGCTCGTGCAGCTGGTCCACGTGGCGCAGCCCGATGCGGGGCAGGCGACCGCGCTCGCCATCGGGGCGCTGCCGCTGCTGCTCGCCGGCGTGGGCGTGCCGCGTCGCGTCGACGTGCCGTTGGCGGCGGCGCTGCTGGTGCTCGCGGCGGTGGCGTGGTCCCGCGCCGATCCGCTGGCGCCGGTCGACCACGTCGAGCGGATCCTCGTGCTCGCGTTCGCGGCCGGGCGGACGTGGACGGTGGTGGCTGCGCTGGCGATCGCGGTCCTGGTGCTGCCGCTCGCGATCGCGGCCCGTGGCCACGGCCCCGCGGCGTGGGCGGCGGTGGTCTACCTGCTGGCGACGGTCGCGGTCACGTTCCTCGGGGCGTTCCCGGTGCCGGTGCTCGGCGCCGGCGCGGCGCCGGTGCTCGGCTGGTACGCGCTGCGACGGGTTGGCGCCGCGGCGGTAGAGTGCGCCCCGCATGTACCCCGAACTCTTTCGACAGATGCGTAAGCAGCTCGCGCAGCTCGACCTGTGGCTCGACAAGGCCGACGCCGCCGCCAAGACCCGCTCGTTCAACGCGGACGCGTTCCTGCAGTGCCGGCTCGCGCCCGATCAGTTCGCGCTCGTGCGGCAGCTGCAGATCGTCTGCGACACCGCGCGTCAGGCCGCTTCGCGACTCACCGGCAAGCCGTTCGAGGCCCAGCCCGACACCGAGACCACGATCGACGAGGTGCGCGTGCGCATGCAGGCGACGCTGACGTACCTCGATGGCCTCACCGCCGCCGACTTCGCCGGCGCGGCGACCCGCGAGATCACGCAGCCGCGCTGGGAGGGCAAGACGATGACCGGCGCCGACTACTTCGTCGAGCACGCGCTGCCGAACTTCTACTTCCATCTGACCCATGCCTACGCGCTGCTGCGTGCCAATGGCGTGCCGCTCGGCAAGCGCGACTACCTCGGTGCGCTGACCCAGCGCTTGCCCTGAGCCCGCGAACACGCGCACGCGCGGTCGCAGCGTCCGGCATCGCGCGAACCATGCGACGATGCCGAGGCCGCGTGCGTGCGGCGTGGGGAGGTCGAGCATGGACACGATGGCAAGGCGGATCTCGGTCATCGCGGCGGCGGTGCTGCTCTCGTGCGGCGGCGGTGACGAGAGCGGCCGCACCGACGGCACGCTCACCGGCGGCGGCTCGCTGACCGTGGCGACCACCGTGGGTGGCTCCGGCACCAACGAGACCGGGCTCGACACCACCGACACGCTCGGCGATCCGACGACGTGCTCGAGCGATGACGACTGCCCCGCCGGGCAGCGCTGCGCCGCGACCTCGGGGGTGTGCCTGCCGCCCGACGCGTGCATGTTGCCGGGTGACTGCGACGGCGGCTTCGAGTGCATCGATGGCGTCTGCACCATCGGTGGCGGCTGCGGTGGCTTCCAGTTCCAGCTCGACGCGGTGCCGCCCAACGTCATGATCCTGCTCGATCGCAGCGGCAGCATGGACGGCGACGTGCCGGGCAGCTCCGACAACCGCTGGGAGGTGGCGGTGTCGGTGGTCGAGAACGTGACGACCGCCTTCGACGCGAGCGTGCGCTTCGGACTCGCGACGTACTCGTCGTGCATCGCGCCGGGCTGCTCGCCGGGCACGATCGTGGTGCCGATTCTGCCGAGCAACGCTGTCAACGTGCAGAACTTCCTCGCCACCACCGCGGGGGTCGGCAGCATCAACGGCCAGGCGGTCGGGCCCGACGGGCTCACCCGCTACCTGTGCGACAGCGGCAACCCCGAGACCTCGACCGGCGTCTCCTTGCAGGCGCTGGTCGGCGAGGCCTCGCTGCAGGATCCCGAGCGCAAGAATGCGGTGCTGCTCATCACCGACGGCGGCGAGAGTGGCGACTGCACCTCGAGCGTCGATGGCCCGGGCGGCGCCGCGGCGCTGTTCGGACAGGCGATCCCAGTGCTGACCTTTGCGGTCGGCTTCGGTGACGCGGTCAGCGGCCAGCTCGAGGCGATCGCGGTCGCCGGCGGCACCGAGCACGGGCTCTTGGCCAACGATCCCACCAGCCTGCAGATGGCGCTGGAGGCCGCGCTGCAGACCGTCGCATCGTGCACGTTCACCCTCGATCAGGTGCCCGAGGACCCCTCGCAGATCTACGTGTTCTTCGATCTCGATCCCGCGGGCGTGCCCAACGATGCGGTCGACGGCTGGACCTACGACCCGGTCACCAATTCGGTGACGTTCCACGGCAGCAGCTGCGAGGCCATCAAGGGCGGCACCGTGGTCGACGTCGACATCGTCTATGGCTGCAACATGCCGCCGGCGGGCTAGCCCCCAGGCCCCGCACGGCGCGGCCGGAAGGAGCCCACCGTGCGGTCTCGGGGGCGCCGCCGCGCGGTGGCTCACGGCGGCAATGCGAGACCCGAGACCCGGTAGTCCCACCACTCGCCCGCGCCGCAGAGGTAGTTCGAGTGGAGGGCCGCCGCGGCGCGCAGATGCCACGTGCCACCGCCGGGGTCGTCGATCGACGCGAGCTCGGGCCCGACCACGACCGTGGCACCGTCGAGCCCGACGCGGACCTTTCCGCTGTAGATCTCGCCCTCGCAGTAGCTCGCCGCCTCGCGGAAGCAGAGCGCATCGTCAGCCGAGAGCCGCAGCGGTGCCGTGAAGTCCCCGGGCGGCAACGCGGCTCCGCTCGCGAAGAACGCGAGCAGGCGACCGCCTGCGTCCCGCAGCGTCCATGCATCTTCGATCGCAACGCCGAGGTCGTCGCGCGAGGCGAGATGCGAGAGCTGCACCGTCTGCCCGAGCTCGACCGCGAGCGAGGCCGAGTCCGGCACGCGCACGGCGACGACGAGCGGCTGCTCGTCGCCCTCACAGTCCTCGAGGCGCGTCACCAGGCCGCCGAAGTCGTCGGCGTACACGACCCCGACCTCGCACGTCATCATGACCTGCCGCTCCCACAACTGCGGATCGAGCTCACGCCACGGCATCTCCTCGAGCGAACCGCAGCCGACGTCGAGGCACACACCGAAGCTCACCGCCGTCGCGCCGGAGAGTGTCGGGTCACACGTGGGCTCCCCGCTCGACGACGACGACTCGCTCGTCTGCGTGCCAGCGGAACTCGTCCCGCTGCCTTCGCCCACGGCAACCTCCAGTGGCGCGGACGGACCGCATGCCGCTAGACCGATGAGGAAGATCCATGTCGCATGCCATCCAGGCCTATCCATGCTTGGAGCATCGTAGCAGCGGATAGACGCAAGGTGAGGGCAATGGCGTCCGCGGCCTGTCGTCATGCATATCAACGCCGCGGCCAGCGGCTCTTCTACCAACGGGACGAAGTTCCCTCGAGAACGACGGAGCATTTGCGCGGCGCTTCCGGGTTTCGGGTGACCGGAGAATCATCGCATGATGCTGCCGGTTGGAGATGGAGGTCGCCGCTGTGGAAGTAGTGGCATTGCGGAAGCGCTCCCGGTCGCGAAACCCTCGTGCCTGGTACTTCACCGTCCATGCTCGCCGTGCGCCGTCTTGCGCGACAGCGCGAGCTGTACCCATCGATCGCCTCAGCGCGAGCGAGCGGAGGACAGTGCGGACAGGGCAGGGCATCGCACGCAAGGCCGTGCACGTCGCGGGCGGATCGCACACACTGCGGGGGCCATGCATCGCAACGTCGTCGCGATCGCCCTCGTCCTCGGCTGCACCTCCACGGTCGCGCCTGCGCCGGCACCCGCCGAAGCGCCCCCGCAGCCGGCGGTCACCCAGGCGGCGAGCCCTCCGAAGGGACCGGTCGCAGCGCCCATCCCGCTCGAGCCGCCAGACTGGCGCTGCGCCCGTGACACCGACTGCGCGCAGACCTGCGCGCTCGGGGCGGTGTCCCGCGCGTGGATCGAGGCGCACCCCGAGCGCGACACCTGCGACGACGGCTGCAACTGGCAGCACGACAAGGTCGCGTGCCGCAACGGGCAGTGCGTCACGCTGCGCGAGGACGGCAGCATCGACGAGGGCTGCTCGCATCGCACCGCGCCGCGGTGACCGGCTGTCGGCGCGATCCGGCGCCCTCGGGTTCGAGCCCATTGCGCGGTGCACCGACCGGGCCCGCGCGCCACCGTCGAGAAATCCCCGGGTGGTCGGGAACCTCGGCCGACGCCGCGTGTCGTGGGCGTGCACCTTCATCCGGGAGGGTTCTTGGCGATGGCAGCACGACTTTGGTCGATCGTGCTCGGCGTCGGCGTCGTGGCCTGTGCTGCCCACGGCGTGACGACCGAGCCCCATGTCCGTGACGACGACGTTGCGCTGCGGGCCGACGCCGACGATCGCGGGGAGCTCCCCGACGACGACGACGACGACGACGACGACGACGACGACGACCGCGTGGAGCTCGACCCGACGCGCCCGCCCGACGCCCACTGCCAGCGCCTCGCACGTCGCTCGGGCAGCGTCGCGATCGATCCTACGCAGGACGCCGGCGGGGCGCTGTTCACGACCCGCGGCGACGTCGTCATGGGCCTGCCGTTGGCCGACACGCGCTTCGACAGCCACGTCACCGGCACCATCGCCGAGACCGTCGTCACCCAGCGCTTCGTGAACGACTTCGACGCGCCGATCGAAGCCGTCTACACCTTCCCGCTCCCGCACGACGGCGCGGTCGATCGCTACGCGTTCCGCTTCGCCGGCCGTGAGGTCCGCGGCGAGATCGAGCGTCGTGACGAGGCCCAGGCGCGCTACGAGAAGGCCAAGCGGGCCGGCAAGACCGCGGCGCTGCTCGAGCAGGAGCGGCCCAACGTGTTCACGCAGCACCTCGCCAACCTGCCGCCCGGTGCCGAGATCGAGGTCGAGATCCACGTGGTGCAGCCGCTCGCGCCCCGCAGCGGGCGCTACGAGCTGGTGCTGCCGACGGTGGTGAGCCCACGCTACTTGCCGGGGCAGCCGGTCGGCCACGCGGGTACGGGCGTGCTGCCCGACACCGATCGGGTCGTCGACGGCTCTCGCATCACACCGCCCGTCGTGCCGCAGGGGCTGCGCAGCTGTGGCGACCTGCACATCGCGGTGACGTTCGACCCCGGCCTGCCGATCGACGATCTACGCGCCACCACGCACCGCGTTCGCGAGCACCGCGACGCCGCCGGGCCGGTGGTCGTGCTCGACGAGGACTACGCGCTGCTCAACCGCGACTTCGTGCTGTCGTGGCGGCGCAGCGCTGCGCAGCCACGCGCGATGCTACTGACCGAGCAGCGCGACGGCGAGCAGTTCTTCTCGCTGACCATCGATCCGCCGGCGACGGTCGATCCCGACGACGCACCGCCGCGCGAGATCATCTTCGTGCTCGATGCGTCGGGCTCGATGAACGGCGAGCCGATCGCCCGTGCGAAGGCGACGACGCGCCAGCTCCTGCTGGGCTTGCGTCCCGGCGATGCGTTCCAGGTGATGCGCTTCTCCGATCGTGCTTCCGGTCTCGGCGCCGACCTCGTGCCCGCCACCGACGACAACGTCGCGGCCGCACTGGCCTACGTCGACGGCCTCGAGGGCGAGGGCGGCACCAACATGACCGACGGCGTCGAGGCAGCGCTGGGCTTCCCCCACGACCCCGAGCGCGTGCGCTTCGTGGTGTTCTTGACCGACGGCTACATCGGCAACGAGGCCGAGGTGTTCGCACTGCTGCGCGATCGCATTGGCGACGCGCGGCTGTTCTCGATCGGCATCGGTGCGTCGATCAACCGCTACCTGCTGGACGGCATGGCCCGCACGGGTCGTGGCGACGTCGCCTACCTCGCACCGGACGATGACTGGAAGCCGGTGGTCGATCGGCTCTTCGCCCAGCTCGATCGCCCGGCGTTGACCGACCTGTCGATTGACTTCGGCCGCACCGAGGTCGAAGCGCTGGCGCCGGCACTGCTGCCCGACCTCCTGCTCGATCGCCCGGTGGTGGTGTTCGGCAAGCTCCGTGGACCGGTGCGCGACGGCATCGTCGTGCGCGGTCGTCGGGGCCGGCAGCACGTCGACGTGCCGGTCGTGACCTCGGCCGCCGCGATTGCGCAGCAGGAGGTCAGCGGCGTGTCGTCGAGCTGGGCGCGCACGCGGATCGCCGAGCTGCTGCTCGAGCCGTCCTACCTGCGCCACAGCGGGCCCGCAGCGCGACGCATCGAGTCGCAGGTCGTCGCGTTGTCGCTGCGCCACGCGGTGCTCACCGAGTTCACGGCGTTCGTCGCGGTCGACCACACCCCCCACGTCGACGGTCGCGACACCCACACCACGGTGGTGCAGGGCGTCGACGCCACCCAGGGCATGGCCGAGCAGGCGGTCTGGGGGCACGTCGGCCACGGCGGCGTGGGCACACTCGGCCACGGCTCCGGCAGCGGTAGCGGTGGCGGCGGTGGCTCGGGCGCGGGCTACGGCCGCGGCTCGGGCGCGGGCTTCGGCGGTCGCGGCACACGGGTGCCGTCGATCCGCATGGCCAAGGCAACCGTCTCGGGCTCGCTCGACACACGCATCATCCGTCGCATCGTGCGAGCCCACCTCGCCGAGGTGCGTGCCTGCTACAACGCGACCCTCGTGCATGATCCAACCGCCGCCGGGCGCGTGGTGATGAGCTTCATGATCGACGGCGACGGCAAGGTCACGGTTGCGGCGGTGCGAGAGAGCGAGATCGCCGACGAGGCGCTCGGCAAGTGCCTGGCCGCGAAGATCCTCCGGTGGCGGTTCCCGGTCAGCGCCGACGCCGGCGCCGCGATGGTCAACTACCCGTTCGTCTTCGCGGTGCCCGAGCCCGATCCCGCGGATCGGCGTCGTCGCGCGGGCGGGGGCTGACGACGGCCGCGGCTTCGACATAGGCTTGCGCGCCATGGCGATCACCCTCCATCACCACCCGTTCTCCCGTGCCGCGGGCACCATCTGGATGCTCGAGGAGGTCGGGCAGCCCTACACGTTGCGCTTCGTCGACATCATGAAGGGCGAGCAGAAGTCGGCCGATCTGGTCGCCAAGAATCCGATGGGCAAGCTGCCGATCCTCGAGGACGGCGAGGTCATCGTCACCGAGAACGCGGCGATCGGTCTCTACCTCGCCGATCGCTACGCGGCGGGTCGACTCGCGCCCGCGCTCGACGACCCCCGCCGCGGCACCTACCTGCGGTGGTCGCTGTTCGCCCCGTCGGTGGTCGAGCCGGGCTCGATGGCGAAGGCCGCCGGCTGGGACTACAAGCCCGGTCAGGCCGGCTGGGGCACCCACGAGGCCATGCTCGACGCGATGGCGGCCGCACTCACGGGGCGCGACTTCTTGCTCGGCGCCGAGTTCTCGATGGCCGACGCGATCTTCGGCGGCACGCTGCGCTACATGCTGCGCTTCGGGATGCTCGAGGCCCGTCCGGTGTTCACCGCGTATGCGGAGCGACTCGGACAACGCCCGGCGCTGCAGCGCGCCGACGCCCGCAACGCGGCGGTGATGCAGGAGCACGGCATCCAGATGCCGGGTGCGTGACGCCGCGCGGCCTCCTCGCGCGGGCCGGACGGCCGTGACCGCAGCCTGATACCCTGCCGTCGTGGCCGATCCCCCCTCGGCGTCCCGTCCACCTGCGCGCCCCGTCGTGCCCGCGCGCGACAGCGGTGCGGGCACGATCGTGCACGGCCTCGCGCCGCCGGTGCCGTCGCCCACCAAAGCCCCGGCCGCCGCGCCGGCGCGCGCGCCCGCCAAGCCCTCGCCGTCGCGCCCGAGTACGCGCACGCCCGCGCCCGCCGGCGCCAAGATGTGCCCGACCTGCGGCGAGCGCTTCCCGCTCGACTACCGCGTGTGTCCGCGCGACGTGGTGCCACTCGAGCACCTGGTCGAGGCCGACGCCGACCCCATGCTCGGCGCGCTGCTGTCCGACGTCTACCGCGTCACGCGACTCATTGGTCAAGGCGGCATGGGCCGCGTCTACGAGGCGCGTCACGCCCGGCTCGCGCAGCGCCGCTTCGCCATCAAGGTGATGCACGACGAGCTCGCGCGGCGACCGGAGCTGGTCACGCGGTTCCGTCGCGAGGCCGAGACCGCGTGTGTCGCGGCGCACCCCAACGTCGTGCAGGTGTTCGACGTGCACGAGACCGAGCTGGGCACGCCGTTCATCGTCGCGGAGCTGCTCGAGGGCGAGGACCTCGGGCAACGGCTCGAACGCGTGGGGCGGCTGGGGCTGTCGGCCTCGATCGCGATCGTGCGGCAGCTGTGCGCCGCGCTCTCGACCGCGCACGCGCAGGGCGTGGTGCACCGCGACCTGAAGCCCGACAACGTGTTCCTGGTGGGCACCGACGCGCCGATGGTGAAGCTGCTCGACTTCGGCATCGCACGGGTCAACGACACCGCGCCGGGCAACCGCACGCGCACCGGCGTCATCATGGGCACGCCGGCGTACATGGCCCCCGAGCAGGCCCGCGGCGCGCGGGTCGACGCGCGCGCCGACATCTACTCGGTGGGTGCGATCCTGTATCGCTGCCTCACCGGCCACGAGCCCTTCGAGGCCGAGGACCCCGCGGCCACGCTGACGATGGTGCTGACCCGCGATCCGATCCGCCCGCGCACGTTGGCGCCCGAGATCGACGACGAGGTCGAGCTGGTGATCGAGCGCGCGATGGCCCGCGACGTCGGCGAGCGCTTCGGGACCCTCGCGGAGTTCGACGCCGCGCTCGCGCGGCTGCAGGCGCAGCAAGGCGGCGCCGAGGGCCCGAGCTCCAGCCACGGCATGCTCGCGCCGCTCGGCACCACCACCGGCTCGGGCAGCCACGTGGCCGGCAGCGATGCCGCCGCGCCGTCGGCCCGCGAGGTCCAGCGTGCGCGCCCGATGGTGGTGCTGCTGTCCTTCGCCACCGTCGTGTTGGTCGTCGGTGCGCTCGCGACCGCGGCCGCCCGCACCATCGTCGCCTCGCGCGGCGAGGCGCTGGGTGGCAGCGAGGGCACGCTGCTCGTGCTCGCGCTCATCGGCGTGCTCGCGACCCCGGTCGCGCTGTGGATCCGCTGGCTGCGCCGCACCGTGTGGGGCAACAGCATGCGCGCCGTCGCGCTCGCACGCCGCATGACCGCCATGCTCGCCGGCGCCACGATCGCGTGGTCGGCCGTCGCCGCGCTCGCGAGCAGCTTCGATCTGCTGCTCGCCGAGGCCCCGACCGCGACGGTGGGGGCGGGTGCTGCGATCGCATCGCTGGTGGCGGCCGCGATCGCGACGGCGTGGATCGGCCGCAGCACGGCGCGGGTGGTTCCGCGCGAAGGGTAGTGGCGTGGATGAAGGTCCACGCGCGCTCGCGTGCATGCGTCCGCGGCGGTCGAGCGCGGGCGGCTGCCGGCGACGGGTGGTGCAGCTCGGAGTTTCGGCGATGTCGGCGCTCGATCGTCCGTGAAGGTCATCGAGTCACCGCGCTGAGGTTTGACATCATCGCGTGGCGTCGCTGACACTTAGATTCGGTGCGACGGATGGAACGCACAGGTTCGGTTCGGTTCGGTCGCACTGATGTTGGCCGGCGCGACGGTGAGCAACTTCGAGACCGTGGCTGCGTGGAGCCCGGGGCAGTGGGGGGAAGCGGAATGCGCAACGTCGAACTGAGCATCGCCGCGGTGGGGCGTTGGCTCGCACTGACGCTGGTCGTGGCGGCGGCTTGCAACGACCGCGTGGTCCACGAGCCACCGCGCGAGTGGCCGCCGCCGGTGGAGATTGCACAGGATCTGCTCGACCCCAACTGCGCGGTGATCGACGGCGTCGCGAAGTGTTGGTCGGAGAAGCCGCTGGACGCAGCGGTGACCGACGATGATCGCTTGTTCTTGCAGCGGGATGAGCTTCACCCGGAGGTCATCCCGCCGGTGGACTTTGGGCCGGGGGAACGCGTGGTTGCGATGAGTTCCTCGCTGTACCAGAGGTGCGTCGTGCTGGGCTCGGGAGCCGTGAAGTGTTGGGGCAACAATACGTTCTTCGCGCTCGGGCGGCCCGACGAGACGGAGCAGGTCGGCGATACGCAGGATGAGCGGGGCGCCGAGATGCCCCCGGTGTCGCTGGGCGCCGAGTTCGACGCCGTACAAGTCGTGAATCGCGAAGGGGGTGGTTGCGCGCGCTCGCGTGCGGGCCGGGTGAAGTGCTGGGGCAGTGGCCATGCGTCGCTCGGCCTCGGGGACACGCAAACGCGTGGCGACGACGGGCCGAGCGAGATGGGGGATGCGTTGCCGTACGTCGATCTCGGGACCGATGTTCGCGCGGTTGGGCTCACGATGGGACCATGCATCTGGACCGAGCAGGGGCGGGCGAAATGCTGGGGCAGCAACGCACGCGGTCGGCTCGGCGTCGTGTCACCCGAGTGGGAGCCGCTGGGCGACGACCCCGGGGAGATGGGAGACGCGTTGCCGTTCATCGATCTCGGGACCGATGTCCGCGTCGTGCAGGTGTCGGGAAGTGGCCACCACGCATGCGTCCTGACGGACGAGGGGCGCATCAAGTGTTGGGGTGCGAACTCGACGATTCCGGACCGCGATCCACCCTATCCCGCCGAGGAGCCGATCGCGTTCGGTCGGCTCGGGTATGGCGACCGCGACGACCGGCTGCCGCCGCTGGGCGACGCGCTCCCGTACGTGGAACTCGGCCGAGACTTCCACGCCGTGGCAGTGCGCGCCGAGTCCAACCATACCTGTGCCGTCTCCGACGAAGGACGTGTCAAGTGCTGGGGCGAACGCGTCAAGCTCGGGCTCGGGCTCGGGCCGTTGCCCGACGATGACCTCGGCGACGAGCCGGGCGAGATGGGTGACAATCTCCCGTATGTCGACTTCGGCGACGGGCACACCGTGCAGCGCTTGGGGTTCGTGGTCGCCATGCTCGACGACGGCACGGTGGTGCGCTGGCCCTACGCCGTCCCGCCGACCGGAGACCTCTTCCGCGTGCTCGCGACGCCCGAGCAGCTGTTCGGTCCCTGACGCGCGGTCGGCTGATGGTCTCCCCGTGCTGAGCATCGCTGAGCAGCCGAGCAACGTCGAGGCCGTGGCTGACCGTGGCTGCGTGGAGCCCGGGGCAGTGGGGAGAAGCGGAATGCGCAACGTCGAACTGAGCATCGCCGCGGTGGGGCGTTGGCTCGCACTGACGCTGGTCGTGGCGGCGGCTTGCAACGACCGCGTGGTCCACGAGCCACCGCGCGAGTGGCCGCCGCCGGTGGAGATTGCACAGGATCTGCTCAACCCCAACTGCGCGGCGATCGACGGCGTCGCGAAGTGTTGGTCGGAGAAACCGCTGGACGCAGCGGTGACGGACGATGATCGCTTGTTCTTGCAGCGGGATGAGCTTCACCCGGAGGGCATCCCGCCGGTGGACTTTGGGCCGGGGGAACGCGTGGTTGCGGTGAGTTCCTCGCTGTACCAAAGGTGCGTCGTGCTCGACTCGGGAGCGGTGAAGTGTTGGGGCAACAATACGTTCTTCGCGCTCGGGCGCCCCGACGAGATGGGGCAGGTCGGCGATACGGAGGATGAGCGGGGCGCCAACATGCCCCCGGTGTCGCTGGGCGCCGATTTCGACGCCGTACAAGTCGTGAATCGCGAAGGTGGTGGTTGCGCGCGCTCGCGTGCGGGCCGGGTGAAGTGCTGGGGCAGTGGCCATGCGTCGCTCGGCCTCGGGGACACGCAAACGCGTGGAGACGACGGGCCGAGCGAGATGGGGGATGCGTTGCCGTATGTCGATCTCGGGACCGATGTTCGCGCGGTTGGGCTCACGATGGGACCGTGCATCTGGACGGAGCAGGGGCAGGCGAAGTGTTGGGGCAGCAACGAACGAGGTCGGCTCGGCGTGGTGTCGCCGGATTGGGAGCCCTTGGGCGACGAGCAGGGCGAGATGGGTGACGCGCTGCCGTTCATCGATCTCGGGACGGACATCCGGGTGGTGCAGGTGTCGGGGGGCACTCTGCACGCGTGCGCATTGACGGACGACGGCCGCATCAAGTGCTGGGGCGGGAACTCGTCGCTCGCGGACCTCGAGCCGCCCGCTCAGCCTGAGCCATTCGCGTTCGGCCGGCTCGGGTATGGCGATCGCGACGATCGGCTGCCGCCGCTGGGCGACGCGCTCCCGTACGTCGATCTCGGGCGAGACTTCCGCGCCGTGGCGGTGCGCGCCGAGTACGAGCACAGCTGTGCCGTGTCGGACGAAGGACGCGTGAAGTGTTGGGGCCGAGGTGTTCAGCTCGGGCTCGGGTTGGGCAGTGGCCCCGAGGACGATCTGGGCGACGAGCCGGGCGAGATGGGCGACAACCTGCCGTACGTCGAGTTCGGCGAGGCGCGGACCATCCAGCGGCTCGGGCAGATCAACGCCATGCTCGACGACGGCACGGTGGTGCTCTGGCCCTACGGCAAGCCGAAGACCGGAGACCTCTTCCGCGTGCTCGCGACACCGGAGCAGCTGTTCGGTCCCTGACGCGCGGTCGTCGTCCGTCGTCGGACCAAGGCCGAGCGCGCTCACCCAGGCTCGATGACCACGTCGGTCGTGACCGACAGCGCGATGAAGCAGTTCGCATGCGCGGTCGCGTGCATCTTGGCCAGGGTCGCGGCATCGACCTCGCTCGCGAAGCGCACCCTCGGACGCAGCACCACCTTGGTCATCGCGAGCTTGCCGTCGGCGTTCTTGTCGAGCTCGCCCGTGGCGTCGTCCTCGTAGGACTCGACCACCAGCCGCTTGCGCGCCGCGATCGCGAGGAAGGTGAGCATGTGGCAGCTCGACAGCGCGCCGACGAACGACTCCTCGGGGTTCATCCGCGTCGCGTCGCCCTTGAACGTCGGCGCGGCCGAGGCCGCCACGGTCGCGCCGCTGCCGTAGCGGACCTCGTGGTTGCGATCGTAGGTGTCGTACTCGAAGTCGGTGGTGGTGCGGGTCCAGCGAACGGCGGCGGTGTGGTGCGACATGGCTCGTGGGTATGTTCCCTCGCGCGGCCGAGAAGGTGCGCGGCAACCACGATCCGCGCGCCGCAGGGGTTGCTGCCCTGCACCGCGACGGATCGCGAACGCTGCGGGCGCGGGCGGACCGACCTGGTGCGCAGCCCAGCGATGAACCACCGCGCGCCGGGCCGCGCCTCGCCCTTGCTTCGCTCGGGGGGATCGGCACACCGTGAGTCGTGCTAGCCTAGCTGCCGGCATGTCGTTCGCGCGTCGCGTCCACCGCTACACCTACGCGGAGTACGTGGCGCTCGAGCAAGGCAGCCCGACGAGGAGTTCTACCGGACGATCCCTTCGCTGCGCGAGTACATGTGCTGGTGGTCGACGAGGTCTACCGCGGCAGTACGATCGCGTAGCGTCGGCCGGCCGCGCGAAGCTCGAGCAGCCTCTCAGGCTCGGACGCGCGCGCTCGTCAGTGTGACGCGTAGGTCCGCGCGTGGCCGTTGCGCTCGTTGGTCACCGTGATGCTGCCGCTGGCATCGACGATCGCCGTGATTGCGAAGCCCTGGTCGCCGTCGCCGTCCTCGAGGTTCGCGGTGCGCTCCTGCACCGCGTTGTGGGCATCGTCGTTGCCGAGCGCGCGGTGTTGGGCCCACAGCTCGGGCATCGACGGGATCGCGGCGATCCGCTCGAAGGTGACGGCGTCGCCGCCCTTGTGGGGGCCGTTGTTCATCACCACCACCACGGGATCCAAGGCGTGCACGAGCTGCGGCGCACCGGAGATCGAGAGGCCGTGGTGGGTGGTCTGGTAGAGATCGACGGTGCCGATGTTCTGCAGCCGGCACGCGAGCTGGTCCTCGAAGCTCCACGTCAGGTCGCCGAGGTCGAGCAGCTCGAAGTCGCCGAAGCGAGCGACGAAGCCGATGCTGTTGCCGTTCTCATCGGCGGCCGGCGGCATCTGCTGGGCGCCATCGCAGTGCGGGTTGCTGGCGCCCGCGCCCGGCAACGCGGCCGCGAGCACCTCGGTCGCCGCCGACACGATCGTGATCTCGAGCCCGTCGACGTCGTGCACCTCGCCGGGGGCGACGATGGTGCGCTTGCCGTCGGCGACCGCGAGGTAGTCCTGCCACAGCTGCTGACCATCGAAGCTGCCCGCCTCGACGCTGTCGCCGTGATCCCAGAACGCGGTGACCGGCACCCGCGTGACCAGGTCTGGTACGCCGCCAACGTGGTCGACGTGGTAGTGCGTGACGATGCAGAGGTCGATGTGGTCGCGCCCGAGCTGATCCTGCACCACGGCCGCGATGCGGTCGGCGTCGCGAGCCCCCGGGAAGCCGGCGTCGACCAGCACGAGTGAGCCGCCGGGGGTCACGAACAGCGTCGCGGCGCCGCCCTCGGTGTCGATCCAGTGCACCTCGAGGGTCGCCGTCGAGGCGCCGCCGGTGGTGTCGTCGCCCGTGCTCGACACCTCGCCGCCCTCGGAGCTACCGGGCAGCGACGAGGTCGTGGTCGTGGCGTCGACGCCCACGGCGGTCGTGCCGGTGGCAGCCGTGGACGTGCCCGAGCTGGTGCTCGCGTCGGCGGTCGCCTGGCCCGACGGGCCGGTGCCGCAGGCGAGGGCGAGCGTGGCGATGGCGAACGCGGCAGACCTCACCGCGCCACGATCGCCGCGATCGCCCGCCTTGTCACGCGTGGCGTGGGCCGAGGACTGCGAAGCGCGGCGCCCCGGCCTACGGGCACATGCCGCAGCCGAGGCTCTCGATCTCCATCACGCACACGTCGTCCCACTCGCTCGAGCAGCACAGCGAGTCCTCGGCGCAGACGCAGCTCTCGACGCTGTCGACCTCGCAGCCGGCGCCGCTGTGGGGCGTGCAGCACGGTCCATCGGCGTCGTCGGGGTCGCACGAGGCGGCGCACAGCTGGGTGCCGACCTTGGCCACGCACATCGCGTCCCACTCGGTCTCGCAGCAGAACGAGTCGGCCGCGCACACGCAGGCCTCGACCGCGGCGTCGTCGCAGCCGGCGGCACCGGTGACGCAGCAGTCGTGCGAGTCGCCGCCGCCGCCACACTGAAGATCGCACATCGACTGCGCCTCGGTGGCGCAGGTGTTGTCCCACTCGTTGTTGCAGCAGAACGCGTCGAAGGCACACACGCACGCGGTGACGGCCTCGTCCTCGCAGCCCGGCATGTTGGTGTCGGTGCAGCAGTCGCCCTCACCACCGCCGCCGCCACCACAGCTGGTCGCGTCGACGTCGACGTCGAGGGTGTAGTCGCCGCGCGCGCTCGAGTTGGCCGCGTACACCCGCAGGAAGTAGGTGCCCGACGGCACGCAGCTCGACATCAGGTGCTCGTCGGACTGCAGACCCGCCGAGTTGGCCACCAACACGCCGTCGGCGTCGGTGAGCACGATGTCGATGTCGACGTCGCTGGGGCCCGCGAGCGTCGCTGCGATCGCGCCGGCCGAGAGGTCGAAGCGATACCAGTCGTCGGTGTCGGTGCACAGCGAGCCCGCGATGCTCTCGCCGGCCGGGAACGCGCCCAGCGACAGCGCTTGGTCGAGGTCGTCGTTGTCCTCGTTGCCGTCCTCGGTGCAGGCACCGCCACCGCCGGCGCTGCAGCTGCCCGACAGCGGCACGCACTGCCGCGCGCCGACCCCCTCGACCGATTGCACCTCGGTCGGCGAGCACACGTAGTCGGCCTGGCACTCGTCGTCGGAGCTGCAGCCGGTGCCGCAGAAGCTGCCGGTCTGCTGGGGCAGACACAGGTTCGAGAAGCCGCCGCACTGCACGTCGTACGAGCACGCGCCGCACACCGGTGCCTGGCCGCTGCCGTCGTTGACGACGTGCATGCGGTGGGTGCCGTCGCCGGGGCTGTCGCTCAGGTGATCGCAGTCGCCCTCGGCGTCGTCGTTGTCGGTGACGCTGATCGCGTACCAGATGTCGGCCTCGGCACCCATGCCCTGCGGCGTGGTCGGGTTGGGGATGTAGCCGGTCCAGTCGCCGCTCATCATGTCGCCGGAGACCAGCGACATCGTCACCACCGTCATCTTCGTGTAGTCGATGGGGCTGCCCGGATCCTCGTAGCTGTAGAGCAGGATCGGCGCGTTCTTGATGCCCTTGTCGTCGCTGACATGGGCGGCGATCTCGAGGTCGAGCTGGGTGCTGGCGTCCTCGACGTCGTGGTCGATCGCCGGTGGATCTCCCGGGCACTCGGAGCCCGAGCGGCGGCGCAGGACGATGGTGTAGTTCTTGAGCGTCGGTGGGTTCTCGGGCAGGTCCTGTGCCGAGAGGATCAGCTCGTAGCGATCCGAGGCCTCGAGCTGCTCGCGGTTCGGGCACCAGTTCCAGCGGCCCGACAGACCGCTGGCGTCGGCCGACAGCTCGGCGTCCTGGATGAGCGGCGGGTTCTGCCCCAGCACGATGGTGGTCGAGTCGGCGTCCTCGATCTCGATCTCGACCTCGGCGCACTCGGCCTGCTCGAGGTCGAGCACGGTGCCGTTGCCCAGCGGCTTGCGGAAGATCGGCTGGGTGCCGTCGCCGCCGGCGCCGACGACGTTGATGTTGATGGTCAGCTTGCTGTCGTTCTTGCCGTCGGAGACGATGAAGTCGAACAGGTGCGAGCCCAGCTGGCTGGCCAGCGGCGTGAACGTGAACACGCCGTGGCCGTCGGGCGCGATCGTCATCGCGGCGGTCTGGCCCAGATCGGGCACGCCGTTGGCGGCGAAGCTGAAGTCGAGCGCGTCGCCCTCGGGGTCGGTGGCCTGGATGTCGATGGTGAGCTGTTGGCCGACCACCGCGGTCTGATCGCCAGGGTCTTGGATCTGCGGCGCGCCGCCGTCCTTGCACGCCGACAACACGAGGGCGGCCGACAGCGCGAGGCTCGTGCGGCGGCTGCCCGGGAGCAGGATGGAGTCGAAGACGGTCATGATCGAAGCGGCGGGGCGCGCCAGTCGAGGCGAGTATGCGCCGCGCGGCTGCGTGAGGGCAACGCCGGCGCCGGCGAGGCGCGCACCAGGGAGTGACGCGAGCTGCCGCTTCGGTTCGCGCCGCGGGCGTGATCGCATCGCGGCGCTGGAGTGACATTCCCAGCATCCGCGCGGGGGATCGCGATCGCCCCCACGAACGCTTCGATCGCGCACGCGGATGCGCAACCCCTTGGGCCGTGCGCCGGCGCGACGGCAAGCGGGTGCGGTTGCGGTAGCCTCTCGGGGTGCGTGTTCCCGAGCCCCGAACCATGGCGCCGCGTGCGGCGGGTTGGCTGTTCGTCGCCGCGATCGCAGCGCTGTCACCGGCGTGCCAGCCCGACGCCGAGGGCGGGCGACCGCAGTCGGGCCTCGAGGGCGTGACGCTCGCGCGCGTCGACCCCGGGCTCGCGGTGCCGGGCAGCGTGCTGGTGGTCGCGGGCGATGGCTTCCTGGATGGCTCGGTCTCGCAGGCGTGGCTGCAGCTGACCGGCAGCTTCGCGGGCGGGCAGGCGAGCCTGCAGTTGCCCGCGACCTTCGTCGACTTCGACGAGCTGCACGTCGAGCTCACGCCCGACGTGCTCGCGCTGCTGCCGTCGCCGACCGGCAGCTTCGTCGGCAACGCGCAGGTCGTGATCGACTACCTGCCGACCTCCGAGCGCGTGGCCTCGACCCCGCTGGCGGTCGAGCTCGAGTTCGCGGCCACGCTCGCGCCCCACCTCGCCGACGTGCAGCAGGGCGGGGCCATCTACGTCAACGACGCGATTCCGGTCGAGGGCGAGGGCTTCTTGTTGGGTGGCGGCGAGGGCCACACGATGGCGGTCGTCGAGGGCTGCTTCCAGGCGATGGACGCCGCCGACTGCACGCAGGTGGGGCCGATCGAGATCCCGGTCGAGCCCACCGATCCCCTCGATCGGACCCGTGGCAGCTTCCCGTTCTCGCCGCGCATCGTGGGGCTGTCGTCCGGCACGTTCAGCGGCCTGGTGTACCTGCGCAACGCCCACCAAAGCGGCGAGGTCATCGACGGCGACGCCGACGCCGAGGTCGAGTACGAGCTCATCCCGACCGAGATCACCGCCGCCGGCACCAGCTCGGGATCGGGCGCCAGCCTCGGGCAGTACATCGACATCGACGGCGGTGGCTTCGTCGGCGGTGAGGAGGGCCTCACCACCGTGGTGCTCTCGGGCACCTTCACCCCCGATGGCGCACCCGAGGGCGCACCGGTCGAGCTCGAGCTGGTGCCCGAGTTCGTCGACGGTCGACGCGTGCGCTACGTGATCAACGAGGACGACGGACTCGGCACCGCGATCGACGTGCGCGTCGACGCCGGCAGCTTCGACGGCACGATCGCACCGCGGGTCGCGTTCGAGAGCGAGGAGGTGCTCGGGGTCCCGACGCCGTTCGCGTTCGCGATCCTGCCGGTCCGCCAGGTGGTGTGGGTGCGGTTCCTGCCGTCGTATGTCGAGAGCCTGCGGCTGTTCGGCCTGCGCGCGCTCGACTCGATGATCCGCGAGCGCATCCTCGCGGTGCTGCGGCGGGACTACGAGAGCATCAACATCGAGTTCCGCGAGGAGGAGCCGACCGACTTCGCGCTGTTTGCCACGCTCGACATCGCCGGCCCCGACCCCAACGGCCTGGGCCTGCTCGGCTACGACAACACCAACGGCAAGGACACCAACAACGAGCGGCTGTTCGACCACATCGGGGGCGTCAACGCGCTCACCCAGGAGGACGGCTTCCCCGGCTTCGGCGGCGTGTTCATCGAGTCGTTGTTCGCGTTCTCGACCCACCCCGCGGTGGGCAAGAAGCAGGACGTCGCGGACCCGCTGTTCGACCGCGTCTTCGATCCGTTCCGTCCCGACACCGGCACGCCGTTCTCCTCGGCCGACCTCTCGATGGGCGCGGTGCCGGTGCTGGCCAATGGCGGCGGCTGCCCCACCGACGAGCGGCTTTACCAGGCCGCGTGCGCCGTGTGGGTGATGGGCTCGATGATCGGCACCACCGTCAGCCACGAGAACGGCCACTCGCTGGGGCTCGCCGATCCGCTCGGTACCCGCTTCCACAACCTCGGCGACGCGCCCAATCGTCTGATGGATGCCGGAGGCGCCCGCACGCTGCGCGAGCGCGCCGAACTCGAGGGCGAGGGGCCTGCGGTGTTCTGCGTCGACGAGTACGAGTACCTGCGCGAGATCCTGCCGACCTCGGATCCCGAGACCAGCATCGAGCGCCCGTACTGCTAGCGCCGGCCTCGGTCGCCGCGCCTTCGGGTGTATCCTCGGCGACCGATGACGATCCTGCGTCCGGCCCTGGTCGCTGCGGCTTGCCTGACCGCCTGCGGCGGTGCGTCCACCCCGGTCGGCGACAAGCCGGCCTCGCAGCGCACCTACGACACCGACGACGCCGAGGCGCCCGCGCGCGCGCCCGAGGTGCCGCCGGCGGCCTCGCTGAGCGACGCGGTGGGCTCGCTGTCGCCCCGTCGCGCGCAGATTGCCGACACCGCCGCGGCCATCGTCGCGAAGATCCGCGAGCTCGAGACCTCGCGGGACGTGACCTGCTGGACCAGCTTCCGCCAGCTCGACAACTTCATCGCCTCGAAGAGCTACAGCAACTTCGCGACGCTGACGAAGATCGCCGCCGCCAAGGCCCTGGCCCACGGCGTGTGGGTGGCGGCCTCGCAACGCGCCGGCGGGGCCGCGGTCACGCTCGCCGACGTGCAGGCGGTCTCGAAGGTCGACGCCGCGCTGCCGGCCGCCAAGAAGGACGGCCTCGCCCAGCTGCCGGCCGACCTCGAGGCGCAGCACTTCAAGGACTACCGCACGACCTCGGAGCACTGGCGCGTGCTGCTGTCGATCGCCCAGGACGAGCTGTTGCTCGCCGACCCGCGCGTCAAGCCGCTGGCGCCCGATGCCGCCGACGAGCTCGCGGTGGTCGCGACCAAGCTGTCGCTGGCGCTGCTCACCGAGTCCGGCGAGATCGCGACCGAGGCCCGAACGCCCTACATCGAGGCCGACCACGTCAAGCGTGCCTTCACGAACCTCGTCGCGAAGTTCGAGATCCCCGCGGTGCCGCCGGTGACCATCGAGGCCGCGCAGCTCGAGGCCGCCAAGCCGGCGCTGCTGGTGCTCACGCGGCAGCTGATCGACGCCAAGATCGAGGCGCTGCAGCGCTTCAACAAGGCCAGCGGCGGGCTTGCGGGCGAGCTCAACAAGATCAGCAAGATCCCGGTGAGCGAGCCGGGCGCGGCGCGGCTGCGCGAGAAGCTGGGCCACTTCGCGGACTTCATGGCCCGCGGCTACGAGCCCATGCGCGCCGACAACTACCTCGCCGACGGCAACTTCGCAGACAAGCCCCAGGACGGGCTGGCGTACATCGATCCGACCTACGTCGAGAACGCGACCATGCAGCTGTTCCCGTACGTGATGATGCCCAACGGCGACGTGAAGCTGCGCTTCGAGCGTCGCCCCGGCACCATCATCACGGCCGATGTCGAGCCCGCCGACGTGGTGCTGCTCGATCATCAAATGAACGCGGTGCGCGACACCGCGATCCACTGGTTGGTGCTGCAGGACCTGTGGGCGCAGCAGCCGTTCGCGATGGACCCGTTCGCCGGCGAGTACCTCTCGGAGCTGACCTCGATCGTCGGCACGTTCTGGATGCGCCGCGCGCAGACCATGGCGCGGGCAGGGGAGCTGCCCGAGCTCGGGCCCGAGCTGTTCGAGAAGGTGCAGGACAACCGCTGGGCGATGGTGCTGCCGGTCGAAGAGGAGCAGCGCGATGCGTGGACGCCGGCGCGGCAGCGGGCCAAGGAGGTCGCGCTGGCACCCTACGGTGCCGCGCTGTTCGCCGACGTGAGCGCGGCGTGGGGCCTGCCCGGGGCGGTCGCGGTGACCGTGGAGGGCGCGGCCCATGCCGGTGGCGCGGTGCCGGATGTCGGTGCGCACTCTGGCAAGCAGGTGCCTGCGCAGGGCAAGGACGTGGGTGCGCATTCTGGGCAGCAGGTGCCGGCGCAGGGCAAGGACGTGGGCGCGCACTCGGGCACGCAGGTGCCGGCGCAGGGCAAGGACGTGGGTGCACATTCTGGGCAGCAGGTGCCTGCGCAGGGCAAGGACGTGGGTGCGCACTCGGGCGCCGACGGGGCCGCCCACGCCGGCGAGAGCGGCTTCGACATCCAGAAGGTGATGGGCTCGGGCATCGCGGTCGGCGACGTCGACGGCGACGGCGACTCCGATCTGTTCCTGGCCGGCATCGGCTTCGGTCGCCTGCTGCTCAACGACATCGGCGCCGGCAACCGACGCTTCATCGATGCGACTGCGGCGTGGGGCATCACCGCCGACATGGTCGACAGCCACCACGCGATGTTCTTCGATCACGACGGCGACGGCGATCTCGATCTGCTGGTGGTGCGCGGCCGCAACCCCTCGCTGCTGTACGACAACCAAGGCGGCAAGTTAGTCGATGTCGCGGCCACCCGCGGGCTCGCGACCGGCCCCGGCGCGCACGTGGCCTCGGCGTTCGACTACGACCGCGACGGCGATCTCGATCTCTACGTGGGCTACTACGGCAGCGCGGCGTGCAATCGCGGCGCCTGCGAGGGCCGCAACCTGCCGTCGGTCGACGGCCGCAACGGCAGCCCCAACCAGCTGTTCCGCCTCGACGGCGAGCGCTACACCGAGGTCGCCGCCGAGGCCGGGGTGGCCGACGAGGGCTGGACGCTGGCCTCGGGCACCTTCGACTACGACGGTGACGGCGACGTCGACCTCTACCTCGCCAACGACTTCGGTGCCAACCCGCTGTTCCGCAACGACGGCAACGGTCGCTTCACCGACGTCGCGCTCGAGCTCGGCGCTGCCGATCGCGGCAGCGGCATGAACGTCAGCTTCAGCGATCTCGATCGCAACGGTAGCTTCGACGTGTTCGTGGCCAACATCGACATGTTCAGCAAGACCATCAAGGTCGTGTTCCCGCAGGACCAGTCGGTGGTGAACCTGACCGACGGCATCCTGCGCTCGTTCCAGTATCTCTCCGGCAACAAGCTCTACCTCAACCTCGTCGGCGACGACGGCGTGCGGCGCTTCGAGGCCCAGGAGGGCAAGTGGTTCGAGCCCGGCGATCGCGGCTGGGGCTGGGCGAGCGTGTTCTTCGACTACGAGAACGACGGCGACGAGGACATCTACCTCGCCAACGGCTGGATCCCCGGCTCACCGGCCGCCGATCAGCGCAATCAGATGTTCGTGTTCGACGATCACACCTTCTACCTCACGCCCACCGCGGCTCCCGAGGCATTCGAGGGCAACAGCCGCTGCGCCGTCTCGCTCGACGTCGATCGCGACGGCGACCTCGATCTGGTGGTCAACAACTTCGCCCAGCCGCCGCGACTGCTGGAGAACATCCAGCGCGGCAAGCATGCTGCGCTGCGGCTCGAGCTCCGTGGTGCCGATCGCAACACGCGGGCGGTGGGCGCGGTCGTCGAGGTGCGCAGCGGCAAGACCGTGCAGCGGCGGCAGATCACCGCGGGCCTGGGCTACCTGGGCCAGGACGACGAGGTCGTGCACGTGGGCCTCGGTCGCGCGCGCACGGCCGATGTCACCGTGCACTGGCCCGACGGCACGCAGAGCTCGCATCCGCGCCTCGCCACCGGGGCTGTGCACACGATCAGCCAGGCGAGATGATCCCGCCTCCGCGGGACAGTGGAATCCCTCACGTCCATTCGATCGCGAAAATTCCGCAGGAAGTGCGAGGATTTGATGCGTTTCAGGGGGCCAGGCTACGTAGTCGGCGCAGGTCGCCATGAACCGTGTAGGTCGGGGTATCACTTACCGCGGAGCCCATCGGAGTCCCATGCATTTCAAGCGCTTCTCGATCGCCCTCGTCACCGCCACCCCGATGCTCGCGTTCGCCAGCTGTGCCGAGGAGGGCGACGCCGACGACAACAACATCGTCTGCGCCGGCGCGAAGTGCGACGCCCCCACCGACCCGGCACAGTTCGCGTGCAAGAAGGTCGTCGATGAGTCGCAGCGTGGGCGCGCGAACGTGCTGGCCGAGCTGCAGGACCCGATCTCGGTGTTCGTGCTGCGCGGCGGCAACGGCTGCCCCACCAGCTACAAGGAGGCGGTCGCGAAGCTGCGTGAGAACGACAAGGCCGGCTGCGAGAGCGGCGCCGCCGCGGGCATGTCGACGCGCTTCGTCACCGAGACCGGCCAGCTCTCCGCCGGCTCGCTGCTGCAGAACTTCCGCCTGGTCAACAGCCGTCGCTGCAACAGCCGCAACGAGTGGGAGCTGCTGATCTCGCTGTTCGGCGTGCCGGCTTCCGGCAAGCTGCCGGCCTCGGCCGAGCTCATCGCGTTCGATCCCGAGGCGAAGGAGTTCAACTACTACGAGATCGCTGGCGGCCAGTGGCACTTCTTCGGCAGCTCGTCGGACTTCGTGGCCGGCAAGGGCGGCCGCTGCAAGGGCTGCCACACCGGCGGCGGGCTCGTGATGAAGGAGCTCGATACGCCGTGGATGCACTGGACCGGGCACTTCCAGACCCCCGGTACCAACAAGGTCATCGACGCCAACAAGGACGACCTCGGCTCCGAGAGCTCGGGCGCCAACATGGAGAGCCTGGTCAACTCGGGCAACCGCGAGTGGACCAAGACCCGCGTCACCAACGCGCTCAACCCCGCCAAGGGCACCGTCGCCGACCTGCTGCGCCCGCTGTTCTGCACCGTCGAGGTCAACATCGACAACGCGGTCGACTTCGACACCTCGTCGATGTCGAGCCTGCCGGCCGATTTCTTCCTCGACCCGCAGCTCAAGTCGTTCGGCTCGATCGGCATGAAGGACGACGTCTACACGGCTGCCCGCACCGCCGCCGGCAACACCGTGCCGGGCCTGAACCAGGCCGACACGATCTTCAAGTTCCCGTTCGTCGAGCGCAGCAAGGCCGACAACATGTACATCGACGAGCTGAAGTCGCGCGGCGTGGTCGACGACGACTTCGTGCGCGACGTGCTGATGGTCGACTTCACCCGTCCGGTGTTCTCGGATGCCCGCTGCGCGCTGTTGGAGTTCGCGCCGACCTTCGAGCAGCTGACCTCGCCCCCGACCGGTGGCACCACCGACGGTGACCCGACCGCGGGCACCACCACCGAGGATCCGACCGCCGGCACCAGCGGCGAGGATCCGACCGCCGGCACCACCGGCGACGCGACCGGCGGCGGCGTCATGGCGGGCAACTGCTGCACCGCCGACGAGAGCCGCAAGGGCTGCGAGAACGACGAGATCAGCATGTGCGTGTGCAATGCCGACGCGTTCTGCTGCGACAACAGCTGGGACGCGACCTGCGTCGAGGAGGCCACCTCGATGTGCATGGCCGCCTGCGGTGCCGGCGTGGTCGATGGCGGCGAGCTCGAGCTCGCTGCCGCACCCGACGTGACCGCGGCCGACGTCGCCGTCGCCGACCTGCGCGCAGCGTTCATCGCCAACCTGCAGGCCGCCAACCCGGCCGCCGGCACCGCCGCCGCCGACCTGCTCACGAGCCTGCAGGCCGCCGACGACAAGGCCGCGCACACCGCCCGCGTCGACGCCTTCCTCAAGGCCTGCGAGGACCGCGACGAGCGCGAGCTGATGGACGACGCGTTCAAGATCCGCCAGTGGCAGCACGACATCGCGTTCACCCTGCCGATCTTCGAGTTCGAGCAGACGCTGCCGACCACCAACCTCAGCGTGAGCCCCTCGGCGCACTTCGACACCAGCTGCAAGGTCGCCGAGTGAGCACCGCCTTCGCCAACCGAGACCAGGGAAAACCAACCATGAAGTCGATGCTCATCCCCTCCGTGCTGTTCGGTTCGATCGCGTTGCTGGCCGCCTGCGGCGGCAGCGACGGTGCCGGCGACGACGCCTCGGGCTGCCCCGCAGGCAAGTGCGACACCCCCACCGGCGAGGCCTCGATGACCTGCCTGCAGCGCATGGCCGAGGTCATCAACTCGAGCAACCGCGGCTTCACGCCCGACCACATCCGCTGGGCATGCGCCGACGTGCAGGGCGTGACCGCCAACGGCTCGACCAACGACGACCGCGGCCAGGAGTACTGCGAGTACTTCGCGCTGGTGCAGCCGCCCGGCGGTGAGACCGTGGATCTCGGCCGTCCGCTCGATGGCCAGGGCAAGGTCACCAAGCTCGCGGTCTGTGCCCCCGGCGAGTCCGGCGGTGAGTGCCGCACGACGTTGACCGACGACCAGCAGGCCAGCCTCGAGGACAACCCCAGCGCGGTGGTCGGCAAGTGCATGTTCACCTCGTGGCACGCCGACGTCAGCAAGCCGGTGCCGGTGTGCCCGGGTGACAAGTGCGGCGCCGATGGGGCGGTGTTGGGCTTCCCCTTCACCCGCGCCAACTTCGGCATGAAGGTCGGCTTCAACTCGAACTCGGCCGCCATCGACCTCATCGAGAAGTGCTTCCCGCTGGCCGCCGACAAGCGCGTCAGCGTGAACTGGTCGAACCCCGACGACCCGGGCCAGAACCCGTATTACCGCGGCTGCATGGGCACCAACAAGCTGTTCGGCACCGAGTGGCGGCGCAGCGATCCGACCATCTGCGCGGGCATCAACCGCATGGCCGAGTGCGGCTGCTCGGCGCCCGGCGTCACCAACGGCACCCAGCTCGCCCACGCCGTGCTGCCGCCGGTCAGCTCGCCCGACGTGCATCGCGGCTTCCGGCTCGGCACGTGGGACAACGACCGCGGGCTGCCCAACGGCTGCAAGTACTCGAACACCGGCGAGACCGGCTTCCTGGTCGAGTGCGACATCACGGCCTCCGACCTGCTCGCGAACATGAACGACCCCAAGGAGTTCTGCCGCGCGACCTACGGCCAGAACGTGGTCGTGCACGTCGACGTGCCCCGTGCCGCGATCACGTGCAACCCGCCCGCGGGCAAGGAGACCGCCGACAACAGCTGCGGCAAGCTGCCGTGGAACATCGGTGACGAGAACGCCGAGGTCGATGGCGATCCCACCGCGGGTGCCACCACCGGCGAGGATCCGACCACCGGCGGCGACACCACCGGTGGCGACACCACCGGCGCCGATCCGACCACCGGCGCGGATCCGACCGCCGGCGGCGACCCGGGCAACTGCTGCAGCGCCCACGAGGGCCTGGGCTGCACCAACGCCGACATCTCGACCTGCGTCTGCGCCAAGGACGACTTCTGCTGCTCGAGCGGCTGGGACGAGACCTGCGTGGGCGAGGTCGCCGAGTTCGGCTGCGGCAGCTGCGGCTGACGCCGCGGGGGCCCGGCGCCCGCAATCGACCGCGGTCACGCCCGACCGTGGTGCTTTGAACCGGCCCGCCCCTTGGCGGGCCGGCGTGATCCGTAGAAGCTAGGCGAGACGGTGGTGGGGATGAGCAAGCGACGATCGATCCGAGGGGCCCTCACCGGCGTGGCGTCGCTGTGGTTGCTCGGATGCGCCGGCGAGCCCGACGGCGGGGGTGACAGCGCCGCCTGCGTCGGGGCCAAGTGCGACGCCGTCGACGACGGCAGCAGCGGCGACGCCAGCACCAGCGGCGACGACGACAGCGGCGCGGTGCCCAGCGAGGTCGACCAGATGTGCTGGGACCGCGAGGCCGAGGCCACCAACCCCAACCGGCGCTCGTTCACCGTCGATGCGCTGCGGTGGTCCTGCAGCGACGTCGACAGCACCGCGGCGGCCGACCGCGGCCAGGAGTACTGCGAGTACTTCGCGATCGCCACGCTGCCGCCGACGCCCAGTCACCCCGAGGTCGCGCCACAGGTGCTGGGGCGGCTGCTCGGGCCCGACGGTGTCGACGGCCTCACGCCGATCCCGCTGGCGCTCGACGGCGAGCAGATCGCCGCGCTCGAGGGCTCGCCCGACTCGGTGGTCGCGGCCTGCGTGTTCAGCTCGTGGGACGCCGACCTCGAGGCGCCGTGCGGAGATGCCTGCGAGGTCGAGCCCATCCTCGGCGTGCCGTTCGACACCGAGACCTTTCGCATGAAGTTCGACCCCAACACGCAGGAGGCGGCGGTCAACCTCGTCACCGACTGCAGCGAGTTCTTGCCGACCGCGGGCGACCCGAACGATCCCGAAGACCCGTACCACGACCCGTTCTTCCGCGCTTGTCACCTCAACGCCGAGATCAACGAGACGCAGTACCGCAAGTCCGACAACGTCATCTGCACCGCGAGCGTGCGCATGGCCGAGTGCGGCTGCCACACCGCCGACGGCAGCGCGCTGGGCGAGCACCTCGCGCCCGCGGACGAGCTCGGCTTCAAGCTCGGCACGTGGTCGGGCATCGACGCGTTGCCGCCGGGCTGTCGCTGGCACGACGTCGTCGACGGCTCGCACACCCTGGTGGTCTGCGACCTCACGGCGGCAGAGGTGCTGCAGAACGCCGACGAACTCAAGGGCTACTGCCGCACGCGCTACGCCGACGACGTGGTCGTGCACGTCGAGGTGCCCGCCGACGCGGTCGTCTGCGAGCCGCCCGTCGGTGAGGCCTACGCCGACGACTGTCCGACGTACCCATGGGTGCTGCAGCCGTGATGCTGCCCCGGCAGGCGCTGCGGCCGGCCGGGCACGCCTTGGTCGTGCTCACCGTGCTCGGCAGCGCCTGCGACAGCGCGCCGCGCGAACCCGGCTGCGGCGACACTGCTTGCGATCTGCCCCGTGACCGCGCCGATCTGCTGCAACGCCTGGCGGGCTTCGGTGATCCGGTCGCGTCGTGGCTGCGCGGCGCCGCCGACCCGCGCGGCAACGTCGATGGCGATCACGAGGCCTGGCTCGCGGGCCTGCGCGCGCAGCTGGGCTGCTCGGCGGGCGACGAGCACAGCTTCGTGGTGCTGTCGAACCAGGCCTTCGCGCCCAAGGCGATCGTCGCGCAGTGCACCAGCGATCCAGTCGCGGCCAGCCGCCTCTTCGCGGTCTTCGAGCCCGACGGCGCCAACGGTGATCTCGATCCGCAGCGCTTCCGGCTGGCCGCGTGGGATCCCGATCACGCGCAGTACCGCCGCTACCAGGTGGCGCCGCGGGACGGGGCGTTGACGGTGGCGGTCGAGCCCGAGTTCTGCGGCAGCTGCCACGGTGGTCCGTTCGAGATCGAGGCGTGGACGCCGATCATGAACGAGATGACCAACCCGTGGGCGCAGTGGAACGCCGAGCCCGGCTTCGAGTCGTTCGCGTTCGCGACGTCGTTCCCCGCCGACGCCGGCGGCCCCGTGTACGACGGACTCACGCAGGCGGGGCGGCTCGACTCGGCCGCCAACCTCGAGCCGATCGTGCGCGCGGCCATCGATCGCACCACCGCCGCGAGGGTCCAGCGGCGCGGCGATGCGCCGAGCCTCGACGCCGCGGCGGCGCTGGTGCGACCGGTGTTCTGCGACGAGAACGCCAACTACGTCTCGGAGGTGCACGATACCGGCGAGCTGCGCCAGAGCGCGGTGCTCGACCCCGGCCTCGTGCGGGCACTCGCGCAGGTCGAGCCGGAGAACGGCTGGAGCTTCCCGCTCGACGACACGCTGGTACTGCCGCCGCCGGCCGCCGGCGAGGCGCTCGTGATGATCGCGGTCCGCGGCGAGACCACGCTGCAGATGGAACAGGCGCTGCGCAGCCGCGGCGTGCTGGCGGCGATCGACGTGCTGCGCGTGCGCGCGCTCGACTGGCAGCACCCCTTCGACTCGGAGCTGCGCTGCGGGCTGTGGCACGAAGCCCTCGCACGGGCGCACGCTGGCGGGCTCGATCCCGCGGACTACGCCGACGCTGCCGGGCTGGCGCGCGCGCTCTTCGACGACGCGCTCGTGGTCGGCGGCGGTGCGTCGCTGGCCGACGCCGGCACCCGCGTGGTCGCGCTGGCCGACGCCGGTGATGCCGCGGCGGTCGCCGAGCTGCGCGCGGGCCGGCTCGACGCGCTCGCGCAGACCCCAGCGGCGCTGGGCGACGCCATCGAGGCGTGGCTTGCGAGCGTCGCGACCCCAGCCGGTCGCGACGCACTCGCGACCGAGCGCGTGCGTCGAGGTTGCAGCGCCCGCCGACGATTCCCCATTGCCCCGCTCATCCCGGGCACCCAAGCCTGTCCTTGACGACCGATCGGAGCCCCTGACGATGCCACGCCTGCGATTTCCCCACGCCCGCCTGTCCTGCGCGCTGACGACCCTGGTCGCGGTCGCGCCCGTCGCCTGCGAGGACAAGGACGCCGCCGGCTCCGATGTCATGTGCGGCGAGGCCAAGTGCGACGACCTCGGCGAGCTGGGCCAGGCCCTGGCCGGCTTCAACGACCCGATCGCGGTGTGGCTGCGCGCCAACCTCGACAAGAACGGTGAGATCGGCGTCGCCTACGTCGACATGCTCGAGGCGATCGCCAAGCAGCAGGGCTGCGACCGCGCCTCGATCGACTCGTATGTCATCTCCGACGCGCTGGTGGTCGACGGCAAGGAGCCGTTCCCGCGGGTGGTGAACACGGTGTGCTCCGCGGACCGCACCAAGGCCGACCTGGCCTTCTTCGCGCTGTCGTTCGCCGACGACGCCGGCGTCGACCTCGAGACCCGCGAGCTCGAGATGTTCGCGTGGGACTCGGTGTCGTTCCAGTATCGCTTCTACGCCGGTCACCCGGCCGACGCGGCCGACAAGATCACGCTCGAGCTCGACCCCAGTCGCTGCCACGAGTGCCACGAGCAGCCCAGCCACATCGCCGGCGCGAAGATGCCGATGACGCCGATCATGAACGAGCTGTCGGCGCCGTGGCAGCACTGGCACGCCGAGCCGGTCAGCTTCGATCACTCGGTGCCGGCTGCGACCGAGAAGGCGCCGATGTACTCGCTGCTGGCGGGCGAGGGCTCGAGCTTCCGCAAGTCGGCGGCGCGGCTCGAGCAGACCATCCGCTCGGCGTTCCAGCAGCGGGTCGCGACCGCGCGGCTGCGGACCCGTCGCAACCCCGCCAACGTCGACGAGGCGATGGCGCTGCTGCGGCCGCTCTTCTGTGACGAGCACCTCACGTACGCCACCGAGGACGGCGCCAGCGGTCTGCTCAACGGCGCGGTCGTGGCCGACGAGGGGCTCGCCTCGGTGTACTTCCAGATCAAGGGCACCGGCTGGCCGTGGGAGTGGTGGAACGACAAGATGCTGCGGCTGTCGCCGCCGGGCTCGCCCGACCGCATCACCATGATGCCGATCCGCGGCGCGACCGTGGTCGCCTACGAGAAGCAGATGCTCTCGACCCGCGCGCTCACGACCGATCAGGTCATCCGCGTGCGCGCGCTCGACTGGGCCCACCCGACGTTGTCGGAGTTCCGCTGCGGCCTGTTCACCAACGCGTTGCCGCGCATCCAGGCCGACCCGCCGACGCTGGCCGCGGGCGCCAAGAACCTCGATCTGTTCGTGCCGCTGCTCGATCGCATCCTGACGCTGCAGAAGGGCGATTTCGGCATCGGCGGCAGCGGCACGCCGTCGGCGATCTCGCTGGCCTCGCCGACCGCCGGCAAGTTCATCGCGATCGCCGACGCCGACGAGGCCACGCTGCAGGCGCTGGTCGACGCCGTGGTCGCGCAGCAGCTCGGCAACGCCACCTGCGCGGCGGACGGCGCCGGCTTCTGCCTCACCGAGACCGACGGCTTCGGCGGCATGGTCGAGAAGCGCTTCAAGGACACCGAGGCGGCCCCGCGCACCGCGCTGACCAGCGCGCGCAATCGGTTGGCGTGCGAGGCCAAGGAGAACTACCCCAACGCGCCCCACATCGCCGATCTCGACTGCAGCGCGGTCACGGATCCGACCGCGGGGGACGACAGCACCGGGGACGACAGCACCGGTGGCGACAGCACGGGGGGTGATACCACCGGTGGCGATACCACCGGCGGCGACGTGGGCGATTGCTGCAGCGCGCACGACGGCCCCGGCTGCACCGACGCCGGCATCGAGGCCTGCGTGTGCGAGATCGACGACCTGTGCTGCACCAACGCGTGGGACGACGTGTGTGTCGGCGAAGTGGTCTCGGCCGGCTGCGCCGCGGCCTGCTGACGCGGCGGACGCTTGGCGAGCCCCCGGCGATTTCGTGTATCGTCGGGGGGCCGTTTTCTTCTTACCCGTGGGGGGCAAGGCCGTGACTGACTTTTCGCTGCGCGCTTCGTTGACGACCTCGTTGCTGCTGCTGCTGGCCGCCTGCCCCAAGGGCGCCGAGGGCACGGGCAGCGCCTCGCTCGGCACCATCGGCGACTCGTCCGGCAACGACTCCCTGACCGGACCCGACTCGGCCGACACCACCGCCGGCGAGAACGGCATCTGCCTGCTGCACAACTGCGAGAGCGACTTCGACTGCGAGGGCTGCACCGAGGGTCGCAACAGCTGCTACGGCCCCGACAAGCGCTGCGTCGCGTGCAACCCCGACACCGGCGACGGCTGTGCCGATGGCGAGGAGTGCACAGAGTTCGGCTACTGCGTGCCTGCGGGCGCGCAGTGTCCCGCCGACGTCGGCACGCAGTGCAACGATGATCCCGACTGTGCGCCCTGCGATCCCGACCACCAGGTCTGCAGCGCGGGCGCGTGCGTCGAGTGCCGCGGCGACATGGCCGAGGCCTGCAACGGTGCCGAGACCTGCGTCGACGAGGTCTGCGTGCCCAAGTGCCCCGAGGAGTGCTCGGTCGACGCCGACTGTGCACTGTGCGGCGAGGGCACCATGGCGCCGGCGATGGCGTGCCACAACCACCGCTGCGCCGAGTGCTCCGACACGCATCCGTGCCCCGAGGGCGAGTCGTGCACGCCCGAGGGCCGCTGCGCCGCGATCTGCGGGCTACCGGGCATGGTCGTGGGCGTCTGCGATGCGGATGCCCACTGCACCGGCTGCGACGGTGACAACGACAGCTGCAACACGCCCATCAACGGCGGCCACGGCACGTGTGGTCCGAGCGCGAGCGGCTGCTCCGACCTCGGCAACGGTGTGGTGGTGCTGCCCGAGCCGTTCGATCAGGTCACCAACCTGTGCTCGAACGACGGCGACTGCTCCAACATCTCGATCGACTACAACGTCGGCAAGCTGCTGCGCGACCTCACCGGTCTCGAGGCGATCGGCGACGCCGTCATCCAGTACTCGATGCACGCCTGCGCGTCGGTCACCGTCGGCACCGGCGGCGGCAGCATCAGCTGCGGCGTGTGCGTCCCCTGCAAGGAAGACGACGACTGCACGGACATCGACGTCGACGACGTCGCCGGTGACGCCTTCGGTCCGCTCGGGGCCATCGGTGCCGCACTGCTGCTCGATCAGCTGTTCGGTGCCGACGACCACCTCATCCACATGTTCTGTCAGCCGGTGGCGGGCGACTACGGCGTGTGCGTGCCCTGTCCGACGTTGCTCAACGACTGCACCGGCGGTGGCGGTGGCGGTGGCGGTGGCAGCTGCGACCACGACGTCTGCACCGCTGGCGGCCCACTGACGCCCGAGTGCGGCAGCTGTGCGGCGACCATCTGCAACCTCGACGACTTCTGCTGCAGCAACTCGTGGGACGACGTCTGCGTCGGTCACGTCGAGGAGAACTGCGCGGGCGGCTGCGGCGGTGGTGGTGGCGGCAACTGCCACGACCAGTGCGAAGCCGGTGCGGCGATGAACGCCAGCTGCAGCGCGTGCGTGTCGTCGATCTGCGCGGCCGATCCGTTCTGCTGCCAGACCTCGTGGGACGACACCTGCGTCAGCGAGGTCGACACGTTCTGCGACGGCCAGTGCGCGGGCACCGGCTGCTCCCACTCCGAGTGCGAGCAGGGCGGTCCGCTCGCGGACGGTTGCTCGAGCTGCGTCACCGACGTCTGCGACGCGGACCCGTTCTGCTGCAACACCGATTGGGATGCCACCTGCGCCGGCGAGGCCGACAGCATCTGCGGGCTGTGTGCCGGCGGTGGCTGTGCCCACGACGAGTGCCAGGTCGGCGGCCCGCTCGACGAGGCCTGCTCCGGCTGCGCCGGGGCGGTGTGCGGCGAGGACAGCTTCTGCTGCACCAACCAGTGGGACTCGATGTGCGTCAGCGAGGCCGAGGCCAGCGCCTCGTGCCCCTGCTGAGCACGGCGCTCGAGCTCAGATCGACCCGGCGAACACCAGGCTCGCCGGGCCGGTCATCCACACCCGGCGGTCGGGCCCGACGCGGATGACCAGGGTCCCACCGGGCAGGTCGACCTCGACGTCGGTCTGCACCGGCAGGCGCCCCTCGTCGACCGCCGCCGCGATCGTCGCGCAGGCCCCGGTCCCGCAGGCGTCGGTGATGCCGCAGCCGCGCTCCCAGACCCACAGCCGCACGCGCCCGTCGGCGGCGACGTGGGCGAACTCGACGTTGGTGCCCTCGGGGAAGGCGGCGTCGCGCTCGAGTCCCGGTCCGAGCGCGCGCGCGAGCTGCTCGGGGGCCCCGGGGTCGTCGGTGAAGGCGACCGCGTGGGGGTTGCCCATCGAGACCCGCGCAAAGCTGCGGCCCTCGCCGCGCGCCGGGGTCACGTGGCCCAGTGCCCGGGCGATGCCCATGTCGACCACGACCGCGGCCCGGGGTCCGCGACCGAGCACGGTGCAGGGGCGGGGGCCGGCGTCGGTGTCCACCACGAAGGCATCGGGGGCCCCGGCCTCGCGTAGCCACAACGCGACGCAGCGCAGGCCGTTGCCGCACATCTGCGGCCGCGAGCCGTCGGCGTTCACGACGATCATGCGCGCGTGGGCGCCCTCGCTCGTGGCGGGGGCGACCACCAGCAGGCCGTCACCACCGACGCCGCGTCGTCGGTCACACAGGGCAGGGGCGCGGTGCTGCAGCCCTGCGAGCAGCTGCGCGAGCGCTGGCTCGCCGTGGCGGCGGGCGTCGAGCACGAGGAAGTCGTTGCCGAGCCCCTCGACCTTCACGAACGAAAGCGGCGCGTCGGCGGCGATGGGCGGGGACGACGACAACGGCGGACCGCCACTTCAGCCGCCGGTGGCGGCGGGCTCGAGGTCCGCGTCGGCGGGCTGCTCGGGCGCGGCATCCCCGTCGTCGGTCGGGGCCGGCGCAGCGGCCTTGCCCGGTGCGGGCGCGCTGGGACGTGCGCCGGCGGGCGGCAGCGGCCGCGGGTTCGGGCCCACGAACTCGTAGTTCACCTCGCTGTCGTCCTCGGGCAGGGCGTTCTCGGCCGCGAGCTTCTCGCTCTCGTCCTTCAGGCGATCGGAGCCCGAGTGGGCGCTGGCGTAGGCGAGGTAGACCGCGCACACCATGAAGCCGATCGCGAGGCCTTGGGTCAACTTCGCGAGGAAGTCGGCGCCACCGGAGCCGCCGAACACGGTCTGGCTGGCGCCACCACCGAGTGCGGTACCGAGGCCGCCGCCGCGGCCCGCCTGCAACAGCACCACGAGGATGAGCACCACCGTGATGAGGACGTAGATGATCTGGACGAACAGGGTCATGGCGGATGGGGGAGCCTCAGGGAACGTGCGCGGTGGCGCGGGCAATCGCGAGCAGGGAGGGGGCCTGAAGGGAGGCCCCACCGACGAGGAAGCCGTCGATGTCGCCCGCGGCCACCAAGGCCCCGGCGTTGTCGGGCTTGACGCTACCACCGTACAGCACCGATCTGTCGCGGCCGGCGTCGGCGAAGCGCTCGCCCAGCCACGCGCGGATGCAGCGGTGCATCGCGGCGGCCTGCTCGGGGGTCGCCGTGCGGCCGGTGCCGATCGCCCACACCGGCTCGTAGGCGAGCACGAGCCGCGCGCCGACCAGCTCAGGCGAAAGATCATCAAGTGCAGCAGAAAGCTGCGAGATGACGACGGATTCGTGGCTCCCGGCGTCGCGTGATTCGAGTCGCTCGCCGACGCACAGCACTGCGTGCAGCCCGGCCTCGAGGCACGCGCGCAGCTTGGCGGCGACCAGCGCGTCGGTGTCACCGAAGAGCGCGCGGCGCTCCGAGTGTCCGACGATCGATCCGGCACAGCCGGCGGCGGCGATCATCGCCGGGCCGACCTCACCGGTGAACGCGCCCTCGTCCTGGGCCGCGACGTCCTGGGCGAACAGCCACAGGTCGGTCGCGGGGCGGCACGCGGGGCGGGTGGCGGCGATCGACAGGTAGGCGGGCGCGACCCCGACCCGCACGTCGGCCGCGGCCCCCACCAGGCCCTCGGCCAGCGTGCGGGCACACGCGGCCGCCGCCTCGGGGAGATGGTTCTGCTTCCAGTTGCCCAGCACCCAGCGTTGTCGCGGCATCACACACCCTCCGGCTTCAGGGCGGCGACGCCCGGCAGCAGCTTGCCCTCGATGAACTCGAGCGACGCGCCACCGCCGGTCGACACGTGGCCGATGCGGTCGGCGACGCCCGCCTGCTGGATCGCCGCCACGCTGTCGCCCCCGCCGACGACCGTGAAGCCGCGGCACTCGGCGAGCGCACGGGCCACCGTCAGCGTGCCCTCGGCGAAGGCCGGGTTCTCGAACAGGCCCATGGGCCCGTTCCACAGCACCATCTTGGCCGACGCGATCACCTTGGCGATCGCGTCGGCGGAGTCCGGCCCGATGTCGAGGGCCATCTCGCCCTCGCCCAGTCCGCCGGCGGCGGGCATGCGGCGCGCGAGCTTGGCATCGACGCCGCCGCCGATGCGCAGGTCGGTCGGCAGCAGCACCCGGATGTCCCGCGCCGCGGCCTTCTCGAGCACCATGCGGCAGTCGCTGTAGCGATCGCGTTCCATCAGGCTCGCGCCGAGGTTGGCCCCGCCGGCGCCGAGGAAGGTGTTGGCCATCGCGCCGCCGACCACCAGCGTGTCGCCGGCGGCGAGGCGCTCGACCAGCGAGATCAGCACGCCGAGCTTGTCGGAGACCTTCGCGCCGCCGACGATGGCGACGAAGGGGCGCTCGGGCGCGTCGAGCAGCCGCGAGAGCGCCTTGCACTCCGCCAGCAGCAGGTCCCCCGCCGCATGTGCCCGCACCAGCCCGGGCACACCCACGACCGAGGCGTGGGCGCGGTGCGACGCCCCGAAGGCATCGTTGACGTAGGCATCGCACAGCTGCGCCAGCGCCTGCGAGAATTTGGGATCGTTCTTGGTCTCGCCGGGGTGGAAGCGGAGGTTCTGCAGCAGCACCAGCTGGCCCGGCCGCAGATCGGCGACCAGCTTGGTGGCCGCGTCGCCCACGACCTCGTCGGTCGGCACGCGCACCTCGGTCGACAGCAGCTCGGCAAGGCGGCCAGCGACGGGCTCCATCGCGTACTTGGCCTCGTAGCCGCCTTTGGGGCGACCGAGGTGCGAGGCCAGCACCAGCTTCGCGCCGCGCTCGATCAGGCTGCGCAACGTGGGCAGCGACGCGACGATGCGGGTGTCGTCGCGGACCGTGCCGCCCTCGCCGAGGGGCACGTTGAAGTCGACGCGAACGAACACGCGCCGGTTGTCGACGTCGAGCTCGTGATGGCTGGGGACCGCGGGGGACGCCATGGCGGCGCGATCAGTAGCCCAAGCCTGCGCACCACGTCCACGTGGCGGCTCACACGGGCGCGCGGCCGGCTAGCGCGTCTCGATCACTGGTCGGGGCCGGTGGCCACGAGGTCGTCGCGCACGAGCTGGATCAGCTCGCTCGAGAGGGTGATGATCTGCTCGGGCGAGTAACCCTGGTGGCGCATCTGTCGGAAGAGCGAGCGCGCGAGGATCCCCACCGCACGGCGATCGTGGGTGGCGTCGGTGCGGGCGTCGGAGCTGGTCGTGGGAAGGTCCATGATGGTGATGCCCTGCCTTGCGCGGCGGGAACGCAACCTCCGTGCCGCGACCGGGCGCCGCGTCGTGCGCCCACAGGAAAATCCGCGTGATTCCGGCCGTCTCCACAGGCCTTTCGAAGGCGACGTCGAGCCCTCGATGCGCACGGACGTGCGCGGCGCGGGTGTGCACCTGGCTGCGCGAAAGCGACGGCCGGCTGCGCACCCCAGACCATCCGGCCGCGGGTTCCCGGGTGCTCGCCCGCGTCGGTTTCCGAGCCCCGGCGGCCATTTGGGTTAGACTCCGCGCGGCCTGGCCGTGCAAGACCGCACGTGGTTCGGGCGGAGGCGGACAGCCCTTGAGGACCCTCGCCCTGGTCGCCATCTGCGTACTGACGAGCTCCAGCGGTTGCCGGGGTTGGCAGGGTGATCGATACCTGCGCCACCGCGCGCCGGCCTCGCGGGCTCGCAAGGAGGCGACGTATGCCTTCGGCCTCCCGGGTGGCGGCTGGCAGCCGATCGCCGACCGCGGCGACCTCCAGGTCGCGTGGCTCGAGCCGGGCCTGGGTGCGGTGATCGAGCTCCATGCCCAGTGCGCGGACCAGGGCGACAGCTCGCTGGAGCAGTACACCGATCATCTGCGGATGGACTGGACCAAGTGGACCGTGGTCTCCCAGGTCGAGCTGAAGCTCGAGCGCAGGGCCGCACTGCGGACCGTGGTCGACGCCGAGCTCGACGGGGTCCCACGCCGCAACGACTTCGTGGTCGTGAAGAAGGACGGCTGCCTGTTCGACCTGCGCTACTCGGCGCCCCCCGACGGCTACGCCAAGGGCCACGCCGCGTTCGATCGCGTCGTCGGTGGCTTTCGCTTCCCGCTGGTGGGCGCATGAAGGCGATCGGCCGCCTGGGCCAGATCGTCTTGTCGGGCCTCGACTGGCTCGGCGGGCTGACCCAGATGGCCTTCACGATCCTGCGCGCGGGTCCGCGGCGGCCGTGGGGCATCGACGACATCGCCGCGCAGATGGTCCACCAGGGCGTGCGCTCGTTGCCGATCGCCACCTTCATGTCGCTGTTCATCGGCATGATCCTGGCCTGGCAGTTCGGCTACGCGCTCAAGGACTTCGGCGCCACCATGGCGCTGGGCGACGCGAGCTCGCTGGCGCTGGTGCGCGAGCTGGTGCCGACCCTGGTCGCGCTGACCGTGGGCGCCAAGATGGCGGCCGGCATGACCGCCGAGCTGGGCTCGATGAAGGTCACCGAGCAAATCGATGCGGTCGCGGCCCTGGGCGCGGACCCCATCAAGAAGCTCGCGTGGCCGCGGGTGGTCGCGGCGACCTTCTCGCAGCCGCTCTTGGTGGTGTGGGGCAACCTGCTGGCGCTGCTCGGCGGCATGTTGATCGGCGAGTGGATCTTCGGCGTGCCGGCCGGCTACTTCTACGAGACCTACGTCGACGAGCTCGCGCCGCTCGACTACATCTCGAGCCTGGTCAAGGCCACCACCTTCGGCATGCTGGTGGGGCTGATCGGCTGCTACCAGGGCTTCAACACCAAGTTCGGCACCGAGGCCGTCGGCGCCGCGACGACCGAGACCGTGGTCGCGATCTCGATCTGCATCATCATCGCCGACTTCTACCTCACCATGGTGTTCTCGTAGGGCCGGTGACGCGGATGGCCACGCAGGACGTGACCGTGCGGGCCGCCGCGCCGGTCGTCGAGTTCGAGGACGTCAGCAAGGCGTTCGGCGCCCTGCACGTCTACGAGCACATGTCGCTGCAGGTCTTCGCGGGCGAGACCCTCAGCATCATCGGCGGCAGCGGCAAGGGCAAGAGCGTGTGCCTCAAGATGATGATCGGTCTGCTGCAGGCCGATGCCGGCAAGGTGCGGGTGCTCGGCCAGGACGTCGACGCGCTCGACGCCGAAGGCCTGCGCAAGATCCGGCGCAGGGTCGCCTACGTCTTCCAAGGCGGGGCACTGTTCGACTCGATGTCCGTGCTCGAGAACATCGGCTATGCGCTCCGGGAGCACACCCAGCTCGGCGACGGCCAGATTCGCGAGCGGGCGCGCGAGTGCCTCGAGATGGTGGCGCTGGGCGCCGATCTGCTCGACGCCATGCCCGCGACCCTCTCGGGCGGTGAGCGCAAGCGTGTCGCACTCGCACGCTCGATCGCGATCGAGCCCGAGGTTATCCTCTACGACGAGCCGACCACCGGGCTCGACCCCGTGAACATCACCAACATCGGCAAGATGATCATGAAGCTTCAACGCGAGCTGCGGGTGACCTCGGTGGTCGTGACCCACGACATGCCGACCGCGCGCAAGGTCTCCGATCGCGTGGCCATGCTGTTCGAGCGCCGGTTCCCCTTCACCGGCACCGTCGAGCAGATGTGGCACAGCGCCGAGGCCGAGGTCCGCGACTTCATCCACGGCACGCTGCGGCGGGGCCACGGACGCGACGGCCGCACGCAGGAGCAGCCCAGTGGCGCGTAAGAACGAGGCCCGCACGCGACTGGTGGTCGGCGGCTTCGTCGTCGCGCTGGGCGTGATGCTGTTCGCGTCGCTGTTCATCATCGGACAGGTCGAGGGCACCTGGGAGTCCAAGACCACCATCCACACCGACTTCCGCACGATCACGGGTCTGCGCCGGGGCTCGCCCGTGCAGCTCGCCGGCGTCGAGATCGGCAAGGTCGAGTCGATCGACTTCGTGAACCGCCGCTACCTGTGCGACCCGCTGACCGAGGACGTCGGCCGCCACGGGGCGGGGCGCACCGACAACTGCGACGAGTTCCTCTTCTGCGCGCCGTCGGGCGAGTGCGGCGACCTCGAGCCCTACGCGGCCAAGGGCATGCACCCGCCGTGTCTGTCGAGCGAAGACTGCGCCGACGACGAGGTCTGCGTGACCTCCGAGTTCAAGCGCCGCGCACGGCGGACGGAGTGGAACGGCCCGGTCGGCGTCTGCGCCCGCTTCAACACCGAGCATCGCCGGGTGCAGGTGACGATGAAGGTCTTCGAGGACAAGCTCGAGCTCATCCGCAGCGACAGCCGCGCCACCGTCGCCAGCAACGGCGTGCTGGGAGACCAGCTCATCAACATCACGCCGGGCATGCGCGACCCCCTGGGTGAGGAGCGCCGCATCCAGTCGACACCGTCGTTGCTCGAGGACATCGAGCTCTTCCGCGGTCGCATCGAGGGCCTCACCGACAAGGTCGACACCAGCCTCTCGGGCATCTCGGCGTTGTTCTCGGAGCTCAACGACGAGCGCACCATCGGCTCGGTCAAGACCACGCTCGAGAACCTGAGTGCCATCACCGGCCAGGTTGCGCGCGGCGAGGGCCTGGTCGGCGCGTTGTTCAACGACCCGGCGTTCAAGGAGGACGTCGGCGTGACGCTGCGCAAGGTCCGGGACACCGCCGCGGGCCTCGATGCCTTCGTCGACCGCGCCAACTCGACGCTGCGCAAGCTCGACGACAACGTCCAGCCGCTGGTCGACGATGGCCGCAAGGTCGCGACCAGCATCCGCAAGCTGCTCGAGGACCTCGAGGACCCGAAGAACAAGAGCCTGGTGGCGAAGCTGCTGCGCGACCCCGACGGCCAGATGGTCGCCGACCTCGAGAAGATCCTCGGCGACGTGGAGCGCGTGACCGGCAAGGTCGCGTCGATCACCGCCAAGGTCGAGAAGGGCGAGGGCACGCTGGGCAAGCTCATCAGCGACAGCAAGGTCCACGACGACCTGGTGAAGATCCTCGGCAACATCGAGCGCAACGAAACCCTCAAGTCGCTCGTGCGCGCGGGTATCAAGGCCGACGACGCGGCGCGCGAGTCGGCCCCGCCGGCGCCGGCGCCCTAGCGTCGCGCTCTCGCTCTCGCTCTCGCTTCCAGGGGAGGCGAGGGGCTGGCCGAGCACACCGCTGCGCCCGCTCGGCGGCGCGACGGCGATGGCTCAGGTCGCGACCGCTGCCGACGCGCGCTGCTCCGCGTGGACCTCGTCGGCGAAGCGCAGCAGCCGTTCGGCCAGCTCCGGGCCGTACTCGGCGGGGAGCGCATGGGAGGCGCCGTCGATCACCAGCCACTGCGAGCGCGGCATCGCGAACGCGATCTTGCGCAGGGTCTCGACCGGTACGAAGCGATCACCGGCGCCGGCGATGATGAGCGACGGCACCCGCACCCGCGGCAGGATGTCCTCGCCGCAGTGACGCGCCGCCTCGCCGAGCATGTCGGCAAACAGCTCGGGGTTCATCTCGGACATCTGTCGCAGGTAGAACTCGAGGTCGCCGAGCTCGATGCGCATCGGGTTGAGCTGCGTGTGCAGCCCGATGAGCGGCAGCCAGCGCGACGGCAGCACCGTACGCCACAGCTTCAGCGAGAACTCGGAGGCGTGGCGCGTCGCCGCCTGCAGCAGCGGCAGCACGTGGCCGAACACGTCGGTGCCCTGGAACTGCGAGAGCACGCGTCCCGACGGGCCGGCGATCGACACCAGCGCGTCGACACGCGCGCGATGGCGGCGAAACACCTCGAGCGCGACCTGGAAGCCCATCGAGAACCCGACCACGATCGCGTGCTCGATGCCCCAGTGCTCGAGCACCGCGGCGGCGTCGTCCGCGAGGTCGGGCATCGACAGCCGCCACGGACGCGCCGGTTGCGGCGATCGCCCGTGCCCGCGGTAGTGCATCTGGATCACCCGTAGGCGCTCGGACAGTCGCGGCACCACGCGGCGGAAGGCCCAGCCGCTGCAGCCGATGCCATCGAGGATCAGCACGCACGGCGCGTCCAGCGGCCCGGTCGCGCCGGTCCAGAGGGTCGCGCCGTGCCGCTCGACCATGCGCCCGGTCGGCAGGGCCTCGTCGAATTGGGAACTCGGCGTCGGGCCGGCGCCGGCGTCACCGGCGGGCGGCTGCGACGGCGCGTCGCTCACTCGTCCCGGCCGCGCTCGTCATCCGGCGCGTCGTCGGCGAGTTCGTTGACGCTCGGATACTTCATGATGTCCTTGCGCGCGATCTTCCACGCCTTCTGCACGATCCACGAGAGCGAGCGGTCCTGCCGGGCTGCCTCCTCCTGGATCTCCTTCAACATCTGTTCCGGGAAGTAAAGGCTCTGCTTGCGCTTGTCGGAGCTTGCCATGATCGGTTCGGGCTCTCTTCGTTCGGTCTTTCAGGCGGGCGGTAGAACGTGGGGCGAAACGCTGCTGCAGGGTAGGATGGGGTGCGAAAACTTGTCAACTGCGTCGATGGGCGATCGGTGCCTCCGCGGTGCTCCTGCTCGCGTTGCGATCGCGATCGCGCCGTCGCGCGGCGGATCTCGAGCCGCCGCTACGACGCGTCGCGTGAGCCGCCAAGGGCGCCTCGGGCCGCGCGCGTCGAGCGTGCCCCGGCGCGCGCGTGCGGCCCACGGGCGCGGTGTCACCTCCGCGTCTGAACGACGTTTCAAACCCACTGTCATCGTCTGCGCACGGGTCACGGCCGAACGGTCCGGTCGCACGCATGGCCGCCGATCACGATCCCATCGGCCACCGACGGGACGCCACGCCGGCGGTGCGAGGGCCCCGGCGGCGTGGGCTCGAAAAGCGACCGCACGCCGATTTCCCTGTTGTCGAGGCCGGTCTTGGGGCCTATCTTTCGCGGTCCCGTGGAACCGCCAGGGGGGCCATCTCCGGCCCAACCGCGGTTTCCGCTCGGCTCGCGAAAGACCACCACATGGCGCTCAACAAGTCGCAGATCGAAGACTTCCGCCAGGTTCTGCAGGAGAAGCGCAACCGGCTGCTACACGAGGCGAAGCGAACCCTCGATCACGAGATGGTGATCGACTCGGACGAGCGCATGGACGAGGTCGACCAGGCCTCCTCGGAGTACATGCAGGCGTTCTCGTTCCGTCTTCGTGGTCGCGAGCGCTTCCTGATGGACAAGATCGAACACGCGCTGCGCAAGATCGACGAGGGCACCTTCGGCATCTGCGAGGAGTGCGAGGACCCGATCTCGCTCAAGCGCCTGCAGGCGCGTCCCGAGGCGCAGCTGTGCATCCAGTGCAAGGAAGCGCAGGAGAAGGAAGAAGCGGTCTACGCCGAGGAGTGACGCGGGGGCCTTCAGGCGCCGGCGAGCCGCCGCAGCGCGGCGATCTCGTCGGGCCGGCCGATCGCGATGAGGGTCTGGCCGACCCGTAGCTCGAGGTCGGACGGCGGCACGTAGTTGACCCCGCCGTCGGCCGAGCGCACGGCCAGCACCAGGACCCCCGCGCTCTCGCGCAGGTTCGCCGCCCGCAGGGTCTTGTCGGCCAGCGATCCCGCCGCGGTGATCGTGGCCTCTTCGATCCGCAGGCGCGCGTCCTTGTCGCGTAGCATCTCGTCGAGGAAGCGCACCACGTGGGGCCGCAGCAGCTCCGAGGCGATGCGCATGCCGCCGATGAAATTGGGCGTGACGACCGCGTCGGCGCCGGCGCGGCGCAGCTTCTCGGCGGCCGAGGGCGACAGCGCCTTCACCACGATGCGCAGCTTGGGGTTGGTCTGCCGCGCGCTCACGACCACGAACATGTTGGTCTTGTCGTCGTCGAGGGTGGCGACCACGCCCTTGGCGCGGCGGAGGCCGGCGCGGTCGAGCACGTCGTCGTCGGTGGCGTCGCCGTGCACGGTGAGGATGCCGCGCTCGCGGAGCTCCTCGAGCACGGCTTCGTCGCCGTCGACGGCGACCACGTCGTGACCGACCGCGACCAGCTCGTTGACGACGTGGATGCCGGTGCGGCCGATGCCACACACGATGTAGTGGTTCGAGATGTCGTGCATGCGACGCTCCAACTTGCGCCACCGTCGGATGTTCACGAAGTCCGACTCGACGAAGAAGCTCGTGATGGTCGAGACCACGTAGAGGTCGGCGGCGACGCCGAACACCAGGAGCAGCTGCGTCCACTCGCGGCCGCCGTGGATCGCCTGGAAGTCGAGGATCTCGCCGTAACCGACCGTCGTGATGGTGATGACGGTCATGTACACGCAGTCGCGCAGCCGCCACAGACCAGGGCTCTGCAGCCAGCCGATGTACCAGTAGCCGGCGGCACCGACCGCGACCACCAACACCAGCACCACCAGCGCCCACGCGACGCGCCGACGGGCGGCCGCGTAGGCGTCGAACGACGAGTTCCAGCTCTCGCTGCGGTTGCTCAACAAGGCCGGCCCTGCGGACCTCCCTCGGGAAGGGGCGCCGGCGCATGATAGCGCGTGCGCGCCCACGTCGAGCCCGGACGGCCTTGCAGCCGCCCGTGGGGTGCGCTTTAGTGGCGGCGCCTCGACCGTGTCACCGATCCTGTTCACGATCCCGGGGCTCGCGTGGGAGGTCTCGGCCTACGGCTTCTTCGTCGCGCTCGCCCTGGTGAGCGGCTGGGTGCTGGCGATCCGGCTGGCGACGCGCGAGGGGCTGCCGGCCGACCGCCTGGGCGGCAGCTATGTGGTCGCGGTGGCGTTCGGACTCGTCGGTGCGCGCGCGGTGTGGCTGCTGCAGCACCCGACCGCCTTCGAGGGCTGGATCTCGCTGCTGGCGCTGCGCTCGGGTGAGCTCTCCGCCGGCGCCGGGGTGGCCTTCGCGCTGGGGATCACGCTGCTGCAGTGCCGACGTCACGGGGTCCCGGCGATGGCGTGGCTCGACGTGCTCGCGCCCGCGGTCGCGCTCGCGGTCGCGCTGGAGGGGTTCGGCGCGCTGCTGTCGGGCGCGGGCTACGGGGCCTACGCCCCCGAGGCCCGGTTTGCGCTGCGCTTCCCCGAGGGCTCGCCGGCGTACCTCGCCCACCGCCGCGAGCTGTCGCAGCTGCTGCCGCGGGCGGCCAGCAGCTCGTTGCCGGTCTATCCCACGCAGCTGGTGGCGGTGCTGGGCGGGCTGCTCGCAGGCGGGCTGTGGTGGTGGCAGCGCGCGCGTCGGCGCTTCGTGGGGCAGCACGCGATCGGTGTCGCGCTGGTGCTGATCGCCGTGCGGAGTTTCGTCGAGGAGCCCATGCGCGCCGATCGTGCGCCGGCCGTCGTGGGGCCGGCATCGCGCGGCCAGCTGGCGGCCCTGTGCGTCGTCGCGGTGCTGGCGGTGGTGCTGCGGACCCGGCTGCGCGCGGCCGCGAAGTCGACCGTTGTGGCCGCGACCCGCGGCGGGCGGGCGCGACGATGAGCGCGATCCCGGTGGTGCTGCTGCACGGCGCGCTGCGTTCGTCGCTCGGCATGTGGCCGACCGCGGCGTACCTGCGGCGCCGTGGCCTGCAGCCGCGCGCGTTCGACTACGCCACGCGCAGCGCGACCCTCGAGCAGCACGCACGACGGCTCGACGCGTTCGTGCAGGACTGGTTGGGGCCGCGGCCGCCGGTGCTCGGCTTCCTGACCCACAGCATGGGCGCCCTGGTCGTGCGCAAGTACCTGACGACGGCGACGCTGGGCGACGAGCAGCGCGTCGTGATGCTCTCACCGCCCAACCGGGGCTCGCAGCTCGCCGCGCGCAACCAGGGGCGCCGGGCGTTTCGCCTGCTGTACGGCCACGCCGCCGACGAGCTGCAGCCCGAGCGGGTCGCACGGCTGCCGGCGCTGCCGGCCAGCGCCCACGTGTTGGTGCTGGCCGGGGGGCGCGGTGATGCCCGCGGCTTCAATCCGTTGGTCGAGGGCGACGACGACGGCGTGGTCGCGGTCGATGAGATGCGACTGCCCGGGGTCGAGCCGACCTTCGTCGGTGGCCTGCACGCGACCCTGCAGTGGCGTCGCACGGTGCTCGAGCCGGCCGCCACGTTCCTGCGCGGCGGCTGAGCGCGGGCGCGGCGCTGGGCAACTTCGTGCGATCTGCGTTGCCCTTTGGCGCCACGTCGCAAGCGAAAATCCTGCGAAATTTCGGGCTTATGGGGTTCCGCATGAGGAATCTCCAGGTGGGTGTGCTGCGCACCGAGTCCGATGCGCGGTAAAGGGTGCGCCTTCGCGGCCGCGCCGCGCCCACTCCACGTGGCCCCGCGGCCGCGCGATGCGCCGCACACGACACCTCGGATGTCACGCGATGTCCCCGAGTGCGTCACGCGACGCCAACCCCTTGCAAGAGACGAACTGATCCCATGCGCAACACCAAGCTCATCACTCTTCTGCCGTCCCTCGCCGCCGTCGTGCTGCTGTCCGCCTGCCCGGGCGACAGCGAAGAGACCACGACCACGAACGCGGACACCTCGACCACGAACGACAGCAGCGACGACGACCCGTCGGTCACCCTGACCACGACCAACTCGACGACCGCCGACACCACCGACGCCACCACCGACGCGACCACCACCGCGACGACGACGACGATGACGACGGACCCGACCGGCGACAGCAGCGGCACCACCGACCCGACCGACACCAGCACCACCGACCCGACCAACGGCTCGTCGTCGTCGGGCAGCGGCGGCAGCAGCTCGACCGGCACCATGAGCGACTGTGCGCAGGTGACCGCCACCGAGATGATGGACGCGTCGAACAACCCGGGGCTGTTCTTCACCCAGGCCGACGACCTCATCGGCGACGACATGACCCTCGACCAGTTCACGGTCGTGCTCGCCAACGACGACGGCGGCACCTTCGACCTGTCGATGGCGCCCGACGACAACCTCTCCACCTGCGAGCACTGCGTGGTGCTGCTCGAGGACGCCGACGCCATGGGCGTCCCGACCCGCATCTACTTCCAGTCGGAGGGCTCGGTGGAGTACTCGGGTCTGCCGGTCGCCGGCGGCTTCTTCAGCAGCACCTTCACGGGCGTGCGCCTGGTCGAGGTCACGATCGACGACATGGGCGTCTCGACCGTGGTCGACGGTGGCGGCTGCGTCGACATCGTCGACGGCCTGGTCGGCACCGCGCCGGTGATCGACGGCTGGACCTGCAACCCCGCGTACTACGGCGACGACGAGTGCGATTGCGGCTGCGGCATCGCCGACACCGATTGCGCGGACGGCAACCTCAGCTCGTGCCTCTACTGCAACGACCCGGGCTCGTGCAGCGACGCGACCTGCATGAACAACCCGGACATCGTCCCCGACGACAACGCCGTGTGCATGTGAGCCGCGCACCGCGGGCACGACCGCGGTCGTGCCCGTGACGCTCGAAGGGCCGCTTCGTCCTCGCCAATGCCGGCGGGGTTCGAGCGGCCCTTCTTCGTGGTGGACCCGCAGCGCTGGCTGCGGGTCGCCTGTGGTGCCGAAGGCCGGAATCGAACCGGCGACCTAGGGGTTATGAATCCCTCGCTCTCAACCGACTGAGCTACCTCGGCGTGGGTCGGGGCGGCGTTATCGCAGCAGCGTCGGTCGGTCGTCAAGGGCCGCGCGATCGCGGCGAGCTCGTCGGTCCATCGGGGCGATGGGGGGCACGTGGCGCGTCGCCGACGGCAGGGCAACCCCGCAGGACCTTGGGCATGGCGCCTGGGCGAGGGGTGACCAAACGCATCGTCGCCTTCGCGGCGTGCGTGCTAGAGCGGTGAGCGTCCAGGCGCCGCGCAACAGCGACGCCTGGCCCCAAAACCAAGAGGGTCACCATGTCTCGTGACGTCGTCATCGTCAGCGCCGCCCGCACGCCCATCGGCAGCTTCGGCGGCTCGCTCGCCTCCGTGCCCGCGCCCAAGCTCGGCGCCACCGCCATCAAGGCCGCGCTCGCCCGCGCCGGCCTCGAGGGTGGGGACCTCGACGAGGTGTTGATGGGCTGCGTGCTGCCGGCCGGCCAGGGCCAGGCGCCCGCGCGCCAGGCCGCCATCGCGGCGGGCGTGCCCAAGGAGGTCGGCGCCGTCACCGTCAACAAGGTCTGCGGCTCGGGCTTGAAGACCGTGATGCTCGCGGCCTCGGCCATCAAGGCCGGTGACGCCCATGCGATCGTCGCGGGTGGCATGGAGAGCATGTCGAACGCGCCGTACTACCTGCCGCAGGCCCGCAACGGCTATCGCCTCGGCCACGGACAGCTGGTCGACGGCATGATCTTCGACGGGCTGTGGGACCCGTACAACGACTTCCACATGGGCAACGCCGGCGAGCTGTGTGCGAGCGAGCGGAAGATCGATCGCGAGCGCCAAGACGCGTTCGCGGCCGCCAGCTACCAGCGCGCGCAGTCGGCCGTGCGCGAGGGCCTCTTCAAGGACGAGATCGTCGAGGTCGAGATCGCCGGGCGCAAGGGCGAGGTCACCAAGTTCAGCGAGGACGAAGAGCCCTTCCGCGGTGCGGTGGACAAGCTGCCGACCCTGCGACCGGCCTTCAAGAAGGACGGCACGATCACCGCCGGCAACGCCTCGACGCTCAACGACGGCGCCGCGGCGCTGCTGGTGATGGGCGCCGACGAGGCCAGCCGCCGCGGGCTCACGCCGCTGGCGCGCATCGCCGGCTACGCCCAGGGCGCCGGTGCACCGGAGTGGTTCACGACCGCGCCGGCCAAGGCCATCGCCAACCTGCTCGCGAAGACCGGCCACAAGCCCGGCGACATCGACCTGTGGGAGATCAACGAGGCCTTCAGCGTTGTCGCGCTGGTGAACCAGGACGAGCTCGGCATCGCCGGCGATCGTCTGAACGTGCGCGGCGGTGCGGTCGCGCTGGGGCACCCGATCGGCGCCTCGGGGGCCCGCATCCTGACCACGCTGATCTACGCGCTGCGCCAGAGCAAGCGTCGCCTCGGCGTCGCCTCGCTGTGCATCGGCGGCGGCGAAGCGGTCGCGCTGATGGTGGAGGTGAACTGACATGGCCACGAACATCGACACCATCGGGGTGCTGGGCGCCGGGCAGATGGGCGGCGGCATCGCGCAGGTTGCCGCCGGCAAGGGCGTGAAGGTGCTGCTCGCCGACGTCGACCGTGCCCACGCCGAGGCCGGCAAGGCGCGCATCGGCAAGGGCCTGGGCAAGCTGGTCGAGAAGGGCAAGATCACCGCCGAGGCCCGCGATGCGCTGCTCACCAACATCGAGCCGGTCGATGGCGTGGCGGCGTTCGGCGCGGTCGACTTCGCGATCGAGGCCGCGACCGAGAACATCGAGCTCAAGAAGAAGCTGATGGCCGGGCTCGACGCGGCGTGCAAGCCCGGGGCGATCGTCGCCAGCAACACCAGCTCGATCTCCATCACGCTGCTGGGTGCGCAGACCAAGCGACCCGAGCGCGTGATCGGCATGCACTTCATGAACCCGGTGCCGGTGATGGAGCTGGTCGAGATCATCCGCGGCCTGCCGACCAGCGACGAGACCTACGCGCAGACCATCGCCCTGGCCGAGCGGCTCGGGAAGCTCACCGTCACCAGCAAGGACAGCCCGGGCTTCATCGTCAACCGCGTGCTGATCCCGCTCATCAACGAGGCCTGCTTCGCGCTGCAGGAGGGCCTCGGCACCGCGGGTGACATCGACCTGGGCGTGAAGAAGGGGCTCAACCACCCGATGGGGCCGCTCGAGCTCGCCGATCTCATCGGCCTCGACACCTGTCTGGCGATCGCCGACGTGCTCCACCGCGAGCTCGGCGACGACAAGTACCGCGCCGCCAACGTGCTGCGCATGCACGTCGCGGCCGGCTGGCTCGGTCGCAAGACCGGTCGCGGCTTCTACGAGTACGGGGGCAAGTGATGGGCTACGCGACGCTGAAGGTCGAGGATCGGGGGGCGATCCGCATCGTCACGATCGATCGCCCCAAGGTGCTGAACGCGATCGATGCCCAGGTCATCGACGAGCTGGCGGCGGTGCTCGAGCAGACCGGCACCACCGCCGGCGTGCGCGGGCTGCTGCTGACCGGCAGCGGCGAGAAGGCCTTCGTGGCCGGGGCCGACATCGCCGCGATGCAGGAGATGACGCCGGCGGCGGCGCTGGCGTTCTCGGGCCGCGGACACGCCGTCGGCGAGCTGCTTGCGAGCCTGCCGGTTGCGACCGTCGCGGCGGTCAACGGCTTCGCGCTCGGGGGCGGCTGCGAGCTCGCGCTCGCCTGCGACTTCATCTACGCGGCCGAGCATGCGCGCTTCGGTCAGCCCGAGGTCAAGCTCGGCGTGATCCCGGGCTTCGGCGGCACCCAGCGGCTGCTGCGGCGGGTGGGCCTGGCCCGCGCGCTCGAGCTGTGCATGAGCGGTGCGATGATCGACGCCGCCGAGGCCGCCCGCATCGGCCTGGTGAACCGCGTGCTGCCGCGCGAGGAGCTGCTGCCGGCCGCGCTCGCGACGCTCGAGACCATCGCGCAGATGGGCCCGCTGGCGATCGCCAAGGTGAAGGACGTGCTGCACCGCGGCGCCGAGCTGCCGCTGCCCGAGGCCAACCTGCTCGAGCAGCAGGGCTTCGCCGAGCTGTTCGCCACCGCCGATCAGAAGGAGGGCATGTCCGCCTTCCTCGGCAAGCGCGCGGCGAACTTCACCGGCACCTGACGGCGGCGCGTGCGGGGCCCTTGGGTCGTGGCGGCGGCGTGGTAAGCTCCAGGCCGTCCGCCGCGAGGACCTTGCACGCATGGATCTGACGCTATCCGAGGAGCACGAGGCCCTGGTCGCGATGGTGCGGGAGTTCGCCGCCCGCGACGTCAAGCCGATCGCGGCACAAATCGACCGCGACGCCCGCTTCCCCAAGGAGCTGGTGGCCAAGATGGCCGAGCTGGGCCTGATGGGCATCGAGGTCGCCGTCGAGTACGGCGGCAGCGGGCTCGACACCATCGCCTACGTGCTCGCGATGGAGGAGATTTCGGCCGCCTGTGCCTCGACCGGCGTGATCATGAGCGTCAACAACTCGCTGGTCTGCGATCCGCTGGTGAAGTTCGCCAGCGAGGCACAGAAGCAGCGATGGTTGGTGCCGCTGGCATCGGGGCAGAAGCTGGGCTGCTTCATGCTGAGTGAGCCCGAGGCCGGCTCCGACGCCGCCGCGCAACGGACGGTGGCGGTGCCTGACGGCGACGGCTGGATCATCGACGGCACCAAGAACTGGATCACCAACGGGCCCCAGGCCGACACCGGCATCCTGTTCTGCATGACCGACAAGCCCGCTGGGCACCGCGGCATCTCGGCCTTCATCATCGACATGAACGCGCCCGGCGTCGCGCGTGGACACAAGGACGACAAGCTCGGCATCCGTGCCAGCCACTCGTCGCAGATCGTGTTCGACCAGCACCGCGTGGGGCCCGAGCAGCTGCTCGGCAAGGTTGGCGAGGGCTTCAAGATCGCGATGGCCACGCTCGACTGCGGACGCATCGGCATCGCGGCGCAGGCCCTCGGCATCGCGCGCGCCGCCTTCGAGACCGCGGCGGGCTATGCCTGCGTGCGCCGCACCTTCGGCAAGCGCGTCATCGATCACCAGGCCATGGGCTTCATGCTCGCCGACATGGAGACCGACCTCGAGGCCGCGCGGCTGCTGACCCTGCGCGCCGCCGCGATGAAGATGGCGGGGCAGCGCCACAGCCGTGAGTCGGCCATGGCGAAGCTGTACGCCTCGGAGTGCGCCAACCGCCTCGCCAAGGCCGCGATCCAGATCCACGGCGGCAATGGCTACGTCACCGAGTTCCCGGTCGAGCGGTTCTACCGCGACGCCAAGATCACCGAGATCTACGAGGGCACCAGCGAGATCCAGCGTGTGGTCATCGCTGCCGACCTCCTGCGTGGCTGATGCCCGCGCTCCCCGCTGTTCTGCGAGAACCCAAGCCCCATCGCATCGACCGGGCAAGAACGCCAAGAAAGCTGTCAACGATGACCCGCAAGACCGTGTCCACCGCCCGCCTCGCGCTCGTGTCCGTCGCGCTCCTGCTGCCCGCCGGCTGCAAGAAGACCGACACCGACAGCCCCGACGTCGCGTCGAAGTACCGCGACAGCAAGTACCGCCAGGACATCGTCGAGGGCGAGTACACCCAGGACCATGCGAACCAGGGCGACGCGATCCAGCCCGCGACGCTGCGCTCGATCGAGGACACCATCCACAACAGCTATCACCGCGACTTCGAGCGCTGTCTCGAGGACGAGATGGACACCGCCGAGACCCGCTTCATGCGGAGCGTGTTCACGGTCGAGTTCCAGATCGACACCAAGGGCCAGGCCGGCGGTGCCAAGGTGATCAGCATCTGGCTCAAGAAGCAGAACGCCAAAGGCACCGACATCGGTGAGGTCTCACCCGACAGCCTGGAGAAGTGCATCGTCGGCGCGATCGACGGCTGGGTGTTCGATCCGCCGCCAGAGGTCGACTACAAGCACACCTACAAGGGCCAGATCGGCGAAGCGTTCTAGCACCGCCTCCGGGATCGCCAGCGACGATGATGAACTTCTCGCCCGACGAAGCCGAGCTGGCCGTGGCCGCGTTGGCCCGCGACGTGGCGGACACGCAGCTGCGACCCGCCGCCGCCGCGCTCGATCGCGTCGGCGGCTTCCCCCACGAGAACCTGCGCGCGCTGACGCGGGCGGGCCTGCTGGGCGTCAACGTGCCGCGCGCCCTCGGCGGACTCGAGGCCGGCGCGCTGGCCTACAGCCTCGCAATCACCGAGGTCGCCGACGCGTGCGCCGCGACCACCGTCGCGCTCGCGGTCAACAACATGGTCGCCGAGGTCGTCACGCACTTCGGCAACCCCGAGCAGCGCGCGCACCACGTACCGCGGCTGTGCGACGGCCGCTACGTCGTGGGTGCGTTCGCGTTGTCCGAGGCGGGCGCCGGCAGTGACCCCGGCGGCATGCGCACCACGGCGCGTCGTACCGACGCCGGATGGATCATCGACGGCAGCAAGCTGTGGATCAGCAGCGGCAGCGATGCCGGGCTGTTCGTGGTGTGGGCACGCACCGGCGAGGGCGCGGGGGCACGTGGCATCTCGACCTTCCTGGTGCCCGGCGACACCCCGGGCGTGCGCCGCGGCAAGCCCGAGCACAAGCTGGGTCTGCGCGGCAGCACCACGTGCGCGATTGATTTCGAGGGTTGCGAGGTCGGGCCCGAGGCGCTGCTCGACGAGGCCGGCCGAGGCTTCCGCGTGGCCATGATGGCGCTCGACGGCGGCCGCATCGGCATCGCCTCGCAGGCGCTCGGGGTCGGTCGCGCCGCCACGCGCGTCGCCGCTGCGTGGGCCAAGCAGCGCTGGGGCGAGCGCGTGCCGCAGGCGGTCCAGTTCGCGCTCGCCGACAACGCCTGCGAGCTCGATGCGGCGGCGCTGCTGACCCACCGTGCCGCGTGGCTCAAGCGCGAGGGCAAGCCGTTCTCCAATCAGGCCAGCATGGCCAAGCTGATGGCCAGCGAGCGGGCCGTCGCCGCCTGCGATCGTGCGCTGGCGGTGATGGGCGCCGACGGCCAGGACCGCGAGCTGCCGATCGAGCGGCTGGTCCGCGACGTGCGGGTGTCCATGATCTACGAGGGGACCAGTGAGGTGCAGCGACTGGTGATCGCGCGCGACATCATGCGCCGCTTCGGCGAGGAGGCGCGGGCATGAGCGCGATCGCAGCCGTCGCCGGGGTCGCGCGCAGCGACACGCTCGAGGCGCTCTTGGGCGCGGTGCGCAGCTTCACGGCCCGCGAGGTCGACCCCCGCGCGGCGTCGTGGGACGCCGCGGAGGCGCTCGCACCGGGGCTCGCGGCCCAGGCCGCCGAGCTGGGACTGCTCGGTGTCAGCGCGCCCGAGGCCGACGGCGGCCTCGGGGCGGGGCTGTTCGGTGCGGCGTGGGTGATCGAGGCGGTCGCCGCCAGCAGCGGCACGCTCGCGGTGTTGCTCGCGCTGCACGAGGCGGCTGCGGTCGGGCTCGCACTCGCGCTCCCGGGCGCGCAGGCGCGCGGCGCTGCGATGGCGGCGGCGACCACCGGGCTCTCGCAGCTCTCGGGTTGGATCGGACCGCAACACGGACTCGTGCACGCGCAGGTCGGCGACGCGCTCGCGCTGCGCGGCCGGGTCGGCATGGCGGTGGCCGCCAGCGCGCCGCTCGTGCTCGCCAGCCGTGGCGCGCAGGGGGACGCGCTCCACCGTGCCGTGCCCGGGGCCGCGGCGCAGCCCCGCGCCGCCCACGGTCTACGCGGGGCTGGGTGGGCTCGACTCGAGCTCGATCTCCCGCTGGCGCCCGAGGCCACGTGGCTGGTCGGCGACGCGGCCTCCGCGGCCATCGTGCGCATCCAGGCCCGCGTGGCCACGCTCGTCGCCGCCGTGGGCTGTGGCCTCGCCCGTGCCGCCGTCAGCCAGGCGGCGGCCTACGCCAAGCAGCGCGAGCAGTTCGGCGCCCCGATCGCGAGCTTCCAGGCGATTCAGTGGAAGCTCGCCGACGGCATGACGCGGCGCGACGCTGCGTGGTTGCTGACCCTCGCGGCCGCGGATGCCTGCGATCGGGGGTCGTCGTCGGCGATGGCCGCGGCCGCGCGGGCCCAGCTCGCGGCCCACCGCGCGGCTGCGACGGCGTCCTCGGACGCGCTGCAGATCCACGGCGGCTACGGCTACACCTGCGAGTTCCCGATCGAGCGAATGTACCGCGACGCGCGGGCGCTGCCGTCGGTGGATGCCGACGAGGTCGCGCTGCGCGAGGCCATCGGCACGGCCATCGCCCAGCGCTTCGCCTGAGGTCGCTCGGGCCGTCGGACGCGGGCCGAGTCGCGCCTCTAGCGCGTGACGATCGCGTAGGTCGAGGTGAAGATGACCGACGCCGAAAGCACCTGGGCGTCCTCGTCGACCTCGCGGTCCGCCATCGGGGCCCAGCGGTCGGCCTTCTCGGTGACGAGCACGAGGTCGTCCATCGAGACGTCGGTGCGATCGAAGGCGCGGGTCTCGTCGCCGGCGTCGGCCGCCAGGTCGTAGGTCAGGGTGGCGGGGAACATGAACTGCACACCCGCCGGCTCGATGGCGTACACGGCACCGACCACGCCGTCGCGGCGCTCGTCGACCAGCTCGATGGTGAGCTCGACGTCGTGGGTCAGCGCGCCAGCGGGGACGTCGAGGGTCACGCGGCCATCGTCCGAGCTGATGACGCCACCGCGGGCGCCGACGGTCTCACCCTGCTGCTCGCAACCGACCACGAGGGTCGAGAGGGTGAGCACCGCAGCCAGGAGGGTCTTCGTCGTCGCCATGCCCGGTCCCATGAGCAATGGCCATGCCGCGCTCCGCCAAGTTGCAAGTTGCTGGAATCACAGATCGTGGCTACGGCGCTCGCCACGGCAAGCCGGCTCGATCCGGATGGCGAGCCCTGTAGCCGGGCGCGGCGTTGGTGGGCGCCAGTCCGGCGCCACGCAGCGACGAAGGGCGCTTCGCGACCAGGACGCCGCGCCGACGCGGGGCGGCCCGATCGGGCCACCAGCTGGCCACCGCTGGCCACCGCTGGCCGCCCTCGGCCTTCCCCTCGTCGGCTCGCCCGCGCGCGTGCGCCAAGGTGGCGCGTCACTCGAGGCCGAGGTCGGCGACCTCGTCTTCGTCGAGGCCGAAGAAGTGACCGAGCTCGTGCAGCACGGTGATCTCGACCTGCTCGGCGAGCTCGTCGTCGTCGCGGGTCATCGCCAGCAGGTTGGCATAGAAGAGCACGATGCGGGCGGGCAGCAGATCGCCGTGCCCCAGCCGATGCATCACGTCCGTGGGCCCCTCGAACAGCCCCAACGCGCGGCTGTCGAAGCCCTCGCGCACGAGCGCCGGATGGGGCCGCGCCTCGAGCACGACCGGCACGTGCTCGACGCGCTCGGCCAGGTGCGGTGGTAGCCCGGCCAGCGCGGCGCGGGCGTGATCCTCGATGAAGGCGAGGTCGTCGGGCGTCCCGATGGCGTGGCGCCGATCGGTGCGCGCGTCGAGGCTGAGCACGCGCAGGTCGTGCTCGATCATGCCGGCGCGGTCGCCGAGGTCCTCCAGCACGCGCGCCAGCAGGTGGTGCGCGTCGGCGTGATCGGGGTCGTCCTGCACCGCCGCCTGCAGGTGATCGCGGGCAGCGTCGGGCCGGTCCTCGGCGAGCGCGAGCTCGGCCTGCAGGTGCCGGGCCTCGGCGCTGTCGGGCGCGAGCGCGACCGCCTCGGCGATGCTGCTGCGCGCGCGCTCGACCTCGTCGCGCGCCAGCAGATCGAGCGCCTCGTCGACGAGCAGCGTGAGCGCCTCGGCGAGGGCGGGTGACAGGCGCGTGCGGGCGGGCGGCATCGTGGAGCGGCGCCGCGATCATGGCCCAGTTTGGCGTGCCGTGGGCGCAGCGATCGGGCGCCACGGCCGGCGCCGCGCGACGCGCGGGCGCACCCCCGGAGGCGCTTTCGGGTATACCCTCCGGCTGCCGTGAACGACCCCGTACGCCTTCGCATCCGCACGCTCGCGACCGGCGGTGATGCGGTCGGTCATCCCGTGGACACCGCGGGGGACACCCCGGCGACGTGGTTCCTGCCCGACGCGCTACCCGGTGAGCTGGTGCTCGCCGAGCCGGTGCAGCGCGCCCGCAAGCACGTGGTCGCGCGCGTGACCGAGGTGCTCGAGCCGAGCCCCGCCCGCGTGACGCCGCCGTGCCCATGGGCGGGCGAGTGCGGCGGCTGCCAGTGGCAGCACATCGCCGCCGGCGAGCAGTCGGCGCTCAAGCTCGGCATCGTCCGCGATGCCCTGCGCGCGTTCGCGGTCGCACCGGTCCTGGCCGACGTCGCCAACCCCCGCGAGGGCCTCAACTACCGTCGCCGCGCGCGGCTGCACTACACCCGGGGCGACGACGGGCTCGCGCTCGGCTTCCACCGCCGACGCAGCAACGAGGTGGTCGACATCCCGCGCTGCGCGGTGCTGCTGCCGCCGCTGCGCCATGCGATCGACCGATTGCGTGCGGCTGCGGCGGTGCTGCCCGAGCAAGGTGAGGTCCATGCGCTGTGCGATGGCCAGTACGTGGTGTTGGGGCTGCCCGGTGTCCGCGACACCAAGGAGAACCGCGCCGCACTCGAGGCCTGCCTCGATCGCGTGCTGGTCGGCATCGAGCTGCGCGGCGGGCGGGCGCGCGCCAAGATCGGTGAGTGCCTGCTCGAGATCGACGGCAGCGCCGCGGTGCCGGGCGTGGTCGCCAGCGCGTTCTCGTTCGCGCAGGCCCGCGCCGACGTCAACCGTGTGCTCGTGCGCCACGTGGTCGTCCGCGCCAAGCCCCACGGCAAGCGCGTGCTCGAGCTCTACGCCGGCGGCGGCAACTTCACGCGCGCGCTGGCCAAGGTCGCGACGCGGGTGTGGACCTGCGACGACGATCGCGAGTCGGTGAGCCTGCTGCGCAAGCTCGCGGTCGAGCACGACCTGCCGATCAACGCCAAGCACGGCGACGTTGCGGCGCTGCTGCCCCGCATCGCGGAGGGTGAGTCCCGCTACGAAGTGGTGGTCGCCGATCCCCCGCGCGCCGGGCTCGGGCAGGGGCCTGCGCGCGCGCTCGCTCGCATCGCGACCGAGCGCATCGTGCTGGTCGCCTGCGACGTCTCCACGCTCGCGCGCGACCTCGCGGTGCTGGTCAAGCACGGCTGGGCGATCGCCGACGTGACGGTGTTCGACATGATGCCGATGACGCCGGAGGTCGAGGTCGTGGTGACGCTCTTGCCCAAGGCCGCGGCATGAGTGCGGCCCGCCGTGGTGACGACGGTCCGCGGCCGGTCTATGTGCTCTACGGCAGCGAGCACGGGCCGCTGCGGGCCCGGCTCGAGGCCATCCGCGCCGCGGTGCTCGAGGCCGACTTCGCGGCGTTCAACCACGAGCGCTTCGCCGGCCGCGACCTCGAAGGGCCGGGCCGCGTGCTCGAGGCCTGCGCCCAGGTGCCGCTCATGGCCCGCTTCCGGTTGGTCGAGCTCGACGAACCCGAGGCCATCGGCAAGGGCCGCGGGCCCGCCAATCCCAAGCTGCTCGACAACCTCGTCGAGTACATCGCTGCGCCCAACCCCAGCACCGTCCTGGTCATCACCTCGGCCGGCATCGATGCCCGCTCGCGGCTGGTGACGGCCGCCAAGAAGACCGGCGCGGTCGAGAAGTTCGATGGGCTCAAGCGCAACGACGAGGCGGTCGACTTCGTGCACGACCACGCACGCGGGGTCGGTCGCGCGATCGATCGCGCGGCCGCCGACGCGCTGGTGCAGCGGGTCGGGACCTCGCCGTCGGCGTTGCTGTCGGCGTTCGAGCAGGTCGCGACCTACGCCGGCGTCGACGCGCGCATCGAGCTCGCCCACGTCGAGGCGGTCATCGCCGACGCCCGCGAAGCGGTCGTGTTCGATCTGACCGACGCGGTCGGAGCCGGCCGCCACGAGCGTGCGCTGGTGGTGCTGCGGAAGATCTTCGCGCAGGGGCAGGGCGGCATGTCCGAGGCCGCGCCGCTGGTCGGCATGCTGGCCCGGCAGCTGCGCCTGCTGATGCTGGCGCACGGCTGCGAGCTGCGCTCGGGCGCGCTCGAGGAGAAGGCCGGCGTGCCGCCGTTCGTGGCGCGCAAGCTGCTCGAGCAGGCGCGCACGTTCTCGCTGCCGCGCCTGCGTCGCGCGTTCGGCTCGTTGGTGCGGCTCGACGGCGACCTGAAGGGCGGCTCGTATGTCGTGACCCGCTCGCCCCAGCTGGCGCTGGAGCGGTGGATCCTCGATGCGTGCGCCGTGCTGCCGGACGCTGCCGCACGCTGACCCTCCCGTCGTCGCTCCGCCCAGCGGCGGAGCCTCCGAGGATCACGCGCAGCCCGTCACGGGCCGCTGCGACGGCTACTTCGCCGGCGCGTGGGCGACGGCGCGGGTCAGTCGCGACACGTAGCGCGACGCGGTGTTGCGGTGGATGACGCCCTTGCTGGCGGCCTTGGTGATCGCCGTGATCGCCGTGGGCAGGCCGGCCTTCGCCGCGTCGAGGTCGCCGCCATCGAGCGCCTTGCGGACGCGCTTCATGAACGTGCGCATCGACGACAGGTGGGTCAGGTTCCGTGCACGACGCTTGATGCGCTGACGGTTTCGCTTCTCTGCAGACTTGTGATTCGCCACTGTCGGAAAGCTCGCTTTGGGGGCGCGACTCTATCGCCAAGGCGCCCATGCTTGTCAAGGCACCCCGCCATGGGCGACAACCCGGCTGTGGACCGGCCCGTGGACGCCTGCACCCCCCCGTCCTGCGAGCCCTCCGCCCGCCGAGCCCGGCCGGCCCGCGTGGCGGCCCTGGGCGCCCTGGGCGGCCTGCTGGTGGCCTGCGTGTTCACCCCGCCGCCACCGCTGCCCGAGGAGCTGGCCAAGACCCAGGCCGAGGAGCAGGCCCGCATCGAGCGGCTCCGCGCCGGGCAGGGCGATCCCAAGGCCGGCGGCGAGACCGAGGGGGGGCCGAGGTTCTCGCCCGGTGACGAGCCCGAGATCGGCATGACCGACGAGGAGATCCGCGCGTACGCGACCGCGCAGGGCGACCCGGCCGGCGGCGAGTTCACCCTCGAGCAGGCGCTCGTCGACCCCGCGCCCGACGAGTCGCTCGCGGGCGAGGGCCGCCTGTGGGTCCGCATGAAGCTCGCCGAGGGCACCATCGAGTGCGAGCTGTTCCCCGAGCATGCGCCCCGCACCGTCGCGAACTTCATCGGGCTCGCCCGCGGCAAGCGGCCGTTCCGCGACGAGGACGGCAGCTGGGTGACGCGTCGCTACTACGACGGCACCGGCTTCCACCGCGTGATCGAGGGCTTCATGATCCAAGGCGGCGATCCGACCGGCACCGGCACCGGCAACACCGGCTACGTGCTGCCCGACGAGTTCGCGCCGGTGCTGCGGCACGATCGCGCCGGGATGCTCAGCATGGCCAACCGCGGCCTCACCACCGGCTCGTCGCAGTTCTTCGTCACGCTGGCACCGACGCCGCACCTCGACGACAAGCACACGATCTTCGGTCGCTGCACCGACGGCAGCGTGGCGGTTGCGGAGCGTATCGCCCAGAGCGGCGGCGCCGGCGATCGCCCGCGCACGCCGCAGACGATCACCAAGATGGAGATCGTGCGCGCGCCCGCCGGCCGCTAGCACGACGGCGGCGACGCTAGCGCGCCTTGGTGCCGGTGGTCGCCGCCGGCTTCGAGCTCGGTGCCGCGGCGGGGCGCGTCGTCGTGGTCGTCGCAGCGCCGCGGCTGCGTGCGGCCTTGCGGCCTGGCTTCGCGCTGCGCTCCGTGTCGCGCTCGAGCACGCGCTTGCGCGGACCCTTGCTCCGCTTGCGCACGCGCTCGGGCGGGCCTGGCCGGGCCCGCGATCGATGCGACCGCCGAAGATCGACACGTAGCGGCGCCCGTTCTCGACCCCGGCGCCGAACAGCCCCAGCAGCACGCGCCAGTGGAAATCGCCCTCGGTCGCGCCGCGGCCCCGGGTCCACCACGCCAGGCCCGGGCCGATCACGTGGGTGTCGAGCCGTCGACCCGCGGCGCGGGTGTAGAGGCCCGGCACGAACTGGATGGTCTTGCCCTTGCGCGTGAAGTCCCACCACACGAAGGCACCGAAGGTGCCGCGGTTCTCACCGCGCTCGATGTGCCACACCAGCGGGAACTGCACGAAGTCGAGGTTCTCGCCCTTGCGGTGCTGCACGTAGAGTGCGGGCCCGACCGCCGTCCAGGCCTCGTCGTTGCCGAAGTTGTCGTCGCGCAGCACCAGCGGGAACACCCACGTCAGCTTGCGCTGCGCCCACGCGTGCGAGTGGAAGAACAGCGGCGGCAGCACGGCGGTCGAGACCTTGTGCTGCTGCCGCGACTGCCACACCACCAGCCCGGCCTCGAAGAAGCGGCGATCCTCGCGGCGACGCGCGATGAACAGCGGTGGCGCGGCGAGGGTCAGGCTGCGCTTCTCGAGCCGGTGCGAGCGACGGAACCACAGCGGGAACACCATCGATCGCTTCCAGGTGTTGGTGGTCCGCACCGCGACCGGGCCGGCGTACCAGCCCAGCACCTTGCCGGGCTCGTTGTTCACGCCGAACAGCGGCGTGTACAGCCGCGTGCGACCCGGCTTGCGGTCGTAGACGTACAGCAGCGAGCCGTGGGTCACGCGGCCCTTGCCGTCCTTGCCGTAGACGAACAGCGGCGCGCTGCCCCACAGCGTGTACGTGCACTTGGGGTCGTCCTCGGCCAGGTAGCCGCACTTGCGGTAGCGCCAGAGCAGCGGTGCGAAGCCGGTGAAGCGGGCGTTGCGTTGCACGCGGAACACGTCGACGAAGCCCGGCGGCACCAGCGAGAAGCGCGTGAAGTTGTAGAGCCGGCGGCCGCCGAACGCGAACGGGAACGCACCCCACGTGCGGCGACCATTGGCGCGCTTGCGGTCGAACCACAACGGCACGGCGACCGTGGTCTGCTCGCCGGTCTGCTTGTCGGCGAGGTGCACGATGATCGGCAGCGACACCAGCCGGCGCTTGGTCGCGCTGTCCATCCACCACGCCAGCGGCGCGACGCCGGTGTGCAGCGAGGTGCGGGAGAGCCGGTGGAAGAACGGTCCGCCGATGAGCGTGTGCGTGCGACGGTTGCGATCGCGCGACCAGAAGAAGCCGAGTCCGGCGTCGACGTCGACGCCGCCCGGCTGGCGCTGCCGGAAGTAGAACGGGGCGATCGCGAGGTTCTTGCGCGCCGGCGGGCCACCCGGCACGGCCGCGACGTCGCGACGCCAGACCAGCGGGCTCCACATGTCGAGCGCGTCGCCGGGGGCACGTCGGCGCAGGTAGAGCGGCAGCACCGAGACACTGCGGATCACGCCCGCGTCGGTCTGCTCGCGGGCGACCCAGACCAGGGGCGCCACGCCCCAGACGTCGCGCTTGGGCGTGTGCCGCTGCACCCACGGGCCCCACACCAGCGTGCGCGTGTCGGCGCCGACGCGTTGTCCACCGATGGGCGTGATCAGGAGCTTGGTGTCGCCGATGCGGCGGCGGTAGAAGAACGGCACCACCGCGGTGTGGCGCTCGGCACCGCCCTCGCGCAGCACGTCCCAGCCGAGGCCGAGCACGCCGAGGGTGTGCTCGCCGGGCCCGGTGTGGCGCACGAACAGGGGGGAGAGCGTCAGGTGGGTGCGGGCCTCGGTGTCGGCGACGTCACCGAACAACAACAACGGCGCGACCGCGTAGCGTCGCCGTGCGCCGCTGCCCCAGAACACCAAGGGCGCGAGGCCGCCGGCGAGCTCGTCGCGCTGGCGGTGGTGGTAGAAGGGCCCCATCACCAGGGTGTGGCGCTGCTGCGCGGCATCGCGGGCGTGCCAGAACAGCGGCGTGATCACCTGCCAGCGTGTGGTGCCCTTGCGCCCGCCGAAGCTGAGCAGCGGCGGTACGCCGAAGCGCGTGCGATCGCCGGCCTTGGCGTAGAAGCCCAGCGGTGCCAGCACCACCGCGCGGCGCGGACCACCCGCCGCCGCGGGATCGTTCACATGCCAGAACAGGCCCGCGACCGCCTGCACCGCGCGCCCGTCGTCGCGCTTGCTGGCCCAGGTGAGCAGCGGCGGCACGAACATCGCGAAGCCCTTGGGCGTGCGCGCGCCACCGCCGAGCAGCGTCCACACGCCCGTGCGTGTCGGCGAGCTGCGAGAGAAGCCCAGCGGCACGAAGATCCGCGTGGTCGTGTCGGTCACGCGATCGCGGAACTGGAACCACAGCGGCGCCGCGAACACGTTGCGCTGCCGCGGGTCGTCGTACACGCCGACCGGACCCGCGAGCGTGAACGTGCCGCCGGTGAGATGGTTCTTGGTGCGCCACACCAGCGGCGTGGCGGCGAAGATCGAGCGGTCGCGATCGCGATGGCGGAAGGTGAGCGCGACCGGGACCGCCCACGCCGAGCGCCCGCGGGCCCGGTCACTGCGCTGGATCCAGCCCGCGGTCCACAGCTCGCGGCGGTTGCCGAACTCGCTCTCGTGCCACAGCGCGAACGGTGTCACCGCCGCCCAGCGGCGCCCCTTGAGCCGATTGTCGGCGCCCATGTAGAGGAAGCCGAAGTCGAAGCGCTTCAGGCCGCGGCGGAAGCGATAGAAGAGCGGCGCGCCCACGAACCACTCGCGATCGTTGTCGACGATGGCGTCCTGGGTGTTCTTGTTGCCGTACCAGAACAGGATCGCCGACACCGCGCGGAACGACTTGGGCGTCTTCTGCTGGTAGTGGAACGGCACCACCAGCAGGTTCTTCACGAACTTGGTGCCCCACCACCACACCAGCGGGAACTGCCCGAAGTTGAACTGATCGCCGACCCGGCGATAGCCCATCAGCAGCGGCACCGTGCCCCACACGGTCTTGCGCTCCGAGAAGCTGCCGAAGAACAGCGCCGGCAGCGACAACCACCGCCGCTTGCCCTCCGCCGTGCCCCAACCGAACGTGAGCCCGAGGTCGACGTGCAGCAGCCGTTCGGGATGATCCTTGGCGGGGGTGCGGTGCACGAACAACGGCGGCAGCGCGATGCCGCGGGTGCGGTGGGTGTCGTAGGTGCGATCGATCCAGAAGGGCGGCACCGAGCGCGAGCGCAGCAGCTTGGCGCGCACGTCGACGGGAGCGCCCGCCGGGGCCGCGTCGGCGTCGGCGCGATCGCCTGCTGCCGTCGGAGTCGGGGTCGCAGTCGGCGTCGGGGTCGCGATCGGTCGTGGCGGTGCCGGCGGTGGCGCGACCACCGAGACGAGTCCCTGCAGCGACCACGGCGCGAGGCCGAGGTGGGGCGCCGCGGCGTGGGGGCCCACTGCGGGCGGCAGCGCGGCGAGGCGCGATGCGTTCCCGGGCACGCGTGCGTGCAGCGGCGCGCTCGCGTGTGGTCGCGGCAGCACCGTGCGCGTTCGCTGTCGCGCGCCCGAGCTCGCGGCCGCCGCACGCGGCGTCGCGATCGCGATCACCAGCAGCGTCCACGTCACGAGCGCGACGGCGCAGCGGCGGGCCCAGCGGTTGCCGCCCCACGGTCGGGCGAGCTCATCGTCGGGCCACTCCACGGATGGCGCCGGATTATCCAATCCGCGCGGGGGGGTCAACGGCGAAGGGGGCCGTTCGTGCGGCGAAGCGGTCGCGGACGCGGCGACGGGGCGCGTGCTGCTCGCACCGACGTGGGGGAGATCGCGCCGGGGTGGCTTTACAAGCACCGCGGCCAGGGGCCAATCTTCGGCCCCCGTGCGACCCCAGGCAGCCCCGTCCGAGCTGATGATCGACGTCGCGGCCATGCGCCGACGCCACGAGAGCCACGCGTCGGTCATGACGACGCTGCCGCCTGCGTTCGTGGCCAACGCGCTGTCGGGCACCGATGCGACCATCGCCGACGGCGTCGCGGCGGTGCTGTCGATCACGGTGCAGGGCGACGGCAGCGTGATCGTCACCGGGACGCTGCAGGGCGGCTACACCGTGGGCTGCGCACGCTGCCTCGAGCCGGCCGCGGTCGATGCCGCCAGCCAGGTCACGGCGCTGTACGTCATCGAAGGCACCGCACGGCGCCTCCCCGACGTGCGCGCGGACGACGACGAGGACGGCCCCGGCGACGAGGCCGACGGCGACGAGGACCTCTGGCCGTTCGACGGCATGACCCTCGACCTGCGTCCGATGCTGACCGAGACCCTCAAGCTCACCTATCCCATGCGGGCGCTGTGCACCCGCGGTGAGGCCTGCCGCGGGCTGTGCAGCCACTGTGGTGCCGCGCTCAACGAGCAGCCGCCGCAGCCGCTGTGCACCGCCTGCGGCGCGGTCGATCCCGCCGTGCCGCTGGTCGACGAGATTCCCGACGGCAGCGTGAACCGCGGGGCCCTCGCGGACGCGCTGCGCCACCTCGACCCCGATCGCAAGCCCAAGTCGTGAGCTTGCACATCGCGCCGTGAAGAACATCCGCCGCCAGCCCTTGCGCAACGCGAGGTCGCGGTCGTAGAGTCCGGCGCCCGAGTACCGCCATGGCAGTCCCCAAGAAACGCATGAGCCCGCGCAAGCGCGACCAACGTCGCGCGCAGCACGACAAAGTCGCCGCGCCGAACCTGTCGCCGTGCCCGAACTGTGAGGAGCTCATGGTGAGCCATCGCGTGTGTCCGGCGTGCGGCCAGTACCGCGGCCGTCAGGTCGTCGAGGTCGCGCAAGAATAGGATCGCGCGTCGTGGCCTCGGCACGGATCGCGCTCGATGCGTTCGGCGGCGATCACTGCCCGCGCCACGAGGTCGTCGGTGCCGTCGAAGCCGCCCGCGCCGGCGTGCGCGTGGTGTTGGTGGGTGATCGCGAGTCGCTCGAGCGCGAGCTCGCGGCGGCTGCCGGCGGCGAGTCGTTGCCGATCTCCATCCATCATGCGCCCGAGCGCATCACGATGGACGATCACCCCGGTCGCGCGGTGCGGGCCAAGCCCGACGCGTCGATGCCGACCTGCTTCGAGCTCGTGCGCAAGCACGAGGCCGACGCGGTCATGAGCGCCGGCAACTCCGGCGCGATGCTGGCGTGTGGGCTGTTCAAGTTCCGCCGCCTCAAGGGCGTCGATCGCCCCGCGATCGTGGCCGCGCTGCCCAACGTCGACGGCTTCACCTTCGTGCTCGACGTCGGCGCCAACGTCGAGTGCAAGCCGGTCAACTTCGTCCAGTTCGCGCTGATGGGCGCCGCCTATGCCCGCTTCAAGGCGGGATGCCCGCGCCCGCGCGTGGCGGTGCTGTCCAACGGCAGCGAGGACGGCAAGGGCACCGATCTCACCCGCGCCGTGCACGAGCTGCTCGGCGCGCGCAGCAGCGACGACTTCGAGTACGTCGGCTACGCCGAGGGCGGCGGGCTGTTCGACGGCCGCTGCGACGTGGTCGTGACCGATGGCTTCACCGGCAACGTCGCGCTCAAGGTCGCCGAGGCCACCGGTCGCATGGTTGGCGGCTGGCTGCGCAAGGCCGTGACCGCCGACTGGCGCAGCAAGCTGGGCGCACTGGTGCTGCGCGGCGCGTTCGGTCGCCTGCGCGAGCGCATGAATCCCGACAGCTACGGCGCCGCACCCTTGCTGGGTGTCGACGGCGTGGCGTGGCTGTGCCACGGCGGCGCCAGTGCGCGTGCGATCACCATCGCGCTGCAGCAGGCCGCACGCTCGGTCGATCAGGGACTCACCGCCGCGCTCGCCGATGTGCTGACGCGCAACGCGGCGCTGGTCGAGGCCGCCAAGTCCCGCGGCAACGACGGCGGCAACGGGGCGGCTGCGGCCGCGAAGGAAGGATGACGAACGATGGCGAGCGTGGCGTTGGTGTTCCCAGGGCAGGGTAGTCAGCAGGTCGGCATGGGGCGCGCGCTGTTCGAGGCGAGCGCGGCCGCCCGTGCGATCTTCGAAGCGGCCGACGACGCGCTCGGCATGTCGCTGTCGACGATGTGCTTCGAGGGACCCGAAGACGCGTTGGTGCAGACCGCCAACACTCAGCCCGCGATCCTCACCTGCAGCGTCGCCGCACTCGCGGCGCTGCGCGAGCGGTTGTCGATCACGCCGACGGTCGTGCTCGGTCACAGCCTCGGCGAGTTCTCGGCGCTGGTGGCCGCCGGCGCGCTGTCCTTCGCCGACGCGGTGCGACTGGTGCGACTGCGCGGACAGGCGATGCAAGAGGCGGTGCCGCAGGGCACCGGGGCCATGGCGGCGATCATCGGCTTGCCGGTCGAGGAACTCGACGCGCTGTGTGCCGAGGCCGCGCAGGGCGAGGTGGTATCGCCGGCCAACGAGAACGGCGGCGGGCAGATCGTCGTCGCCGGTCACGCCGCAGCGGTCGATCGCTTGGTCGCGTTGGCGAAGTCACGCAAGGCGCGGGCGGTGCCGCTCAAGGTGTCGGCGCCCTTCCACTGCGCGCTGATGGCCCCCGCTGCGCAACGGCTCGCACAGGCGCTCGCCGATGTGCAAGTCGCTGCCATGGGGGTGCCCGTCATCGCCAACGTCGACGCCCAGCCCAACGCCGACGCGGCCGCCGTGAAGGACCTCTTGGTGCGGCAGGTGACCCAGCGCGTGCGCTGGGAGGCCTCGGTGCTGCGGGCCTGCGAGCTCGGTGTCGACACCGCCATCGAGGTCGGCCACGGCAAGGTGCTGACCGGGCTCGTGAAGCGCATCGCGCCGAGCCTCACGATGCACTGCTGCGGTTCCCCGGCCGATATCGATGTGCTAAACGGGGCCCATGTCGGAGCCTGACGCCGCGGCTGCCACCGGGATCGACCTGCACGGGCGCGTCGCGTTGGTGACCGGCGCGAGCCGGGGCATCGGTCGGGCGATCGCGCAACTGCTCGCGCGTCGTGGTGCCGCGGTCGCCGTCAACTATGCCCGCGGCGAGGCGGCGGCACGCGAGGTCTGTGACGCGATCGAAGCCGCCGGTGGCAAGGCGCTCGCGGTCGGCTTCGACGTCGGCGACGAGGCGGCGGTCGAGGCCGGCGTCAAGCAGGTCGTCGAGGGCTTGGGTGGCCTGGACATCCTCGTCAACAACGCCGGCGTGTCCATCGACGCGCTGCTCATGCGTGCCAAGGCCGACGACTTCGACGCGCTGGTGCGGACCAACCTGCGCGGCGCGTTGCTGTGCGCGAAGGCTTCGGTGCGCCACCTGCTGAAGGCCAAGCACCACGGTCGCATCATCAACCTCTCGAGCGTGGTCGGCGAGCAGGGCAATGCCGGGCAGGCGATGTACGCCGCGACCAAGGCCGGGCTGCTGGGCATGACCAAGTCGCTCGCGCGCGAGCTCGCCGGCCGCGGCATCACCGTGAACGCGGTCGCGCCGGGCTTCATCGAGACCGACATGACCGCCGCCGCGCTGCAGGGCGACGCTCGCAAGCGGCTGCTCGACCAGATCCCGCTCGGCCGCGTCGGTGCGCCCGAGGAGATCGCCGAGGCGGTCGCGTTCTTGGCGTCGCCGGCGGCGGCGTACATCACCGGTCACACGCTGCGGGTCAACGGAGGCCTGCTCATCTGACCGTCGCGCGCGGCCGCGCCGTCGCCCGAGTTCCGCACCCCCCGCGCCGCGGGCATGATCCCCGAACCGAAGTTTGTCGCCCGAGACCACGCACATCAGGAGCCCAGCAAAGACATGAGTGGAGACATCGAAGCCCGAACCAAAGAGATCATCTGCGAGCAGCTCGACGTGAAGCCCGAGGACGTCAGTGAGGCCAAGAGCTTCACCGAGGACTTCGGCGCCGACTCGCTGGCGATCGTGGAGCTGGTGCTCGCGCTCGAGGAGCAGTTCGAGGTGAAGATCCCCGACGACGAGGTCGACAAGATCAAGACCGTCGGCGACGCGATCGCCTACATCAAGGCGCACAAGGGCAACTAGCCGCCGTCGACGGGCGCCCGTCCGGGGCGCGCGGCGGTGGCCGTCGACGCCCGCGCGAGCGCAGCGGTCGCATCGGCGGTCGGCGGCGAACCAAGCCCATCGCCCGCGTCGCTTCGCGTGACGCGGGCGTCCTTCGGGCTCCGGCAGGGACAAGGGGGAGCAGTGGCACGCAGGAGAATCGCGATCACCGGCATCGGCCTCGTCACGCCGCTTGGCGTCGGCACGGACCTCACGTGGCGGCGGCTGTGCGCGGGTGAGTCCGGCATCGGTCCGATCACGCGCTTCGACGCGCGCGAGTTCACCACCACCATCGCGGGCGAGGTACGGGACTTCGACGCCACGCAGTGGATCCCCAAGCGGAACCTGCGGCAGATGGACCTGTTCATCCAGTTCGCGCTCGCGGCCGCCGACATGGCCGTCAAGCAGGCCGGCCTCGATCCCGCGACCGGTGGCGAGCGGCCCGACCCCGAGCGCTGGGGCTGCTACGTCGGCGCCGGCATGGGCGGGCTCGGCATCATCGAGTCGACCTACAAGACCCTGCTCGAGAAGGGCCCCCGCCACGGCATCAGCCCCTACTTCACGCCCTCGGTGATCATCAACCTCGCGCCGGGGCAGATCTCGATCGCCCACGACTGCCGCGGACCCAACATGAGCATGGTCTCGGCGTGCTCGACCGCGGCCCACTCGATCGGCGAGGCCGCGCGGGTCATCGAGCGCGGTGACGCCGATCTGATGATCGCCGGTGGCAGCGAGTCGACCGTCACGCCGCTGGGCATCGGTGGCTTCTGCTCGGCGCGCGCGCTCTCGCAGCGCAACGACGAGCCCACCAAGGCCTCGCGTCCGTTCACCGCCAGCCGCGACGGCTTCGTCCTCAGCGAAGGCGCGGCGATCCTCGTGCTCGAGGCCTACGACCGCGCGGCCGCCCGCGGCGCGCCGATTCTCGCGGAGGTCGTCGGCTACGCCGCCAGTGCCGACGCCCACCACATCACCGCGCCGTCGCCCGGGGGCGAGGGCGCCGCGCGCTGCATGCAGCTGGCGCTGCGCGACGCGGGGCTGTCGCCCGAGCAGATCGGCTACATCAACGCCCACGCGACCTCGACGGCCGCGGACTCGAGCGAGACCAATGCCATCCGCACGGTGTTCGGCGCCTACGCCCACAACGGCCTCGCGGTGAGCTCGACCAAGTCGATGCACGGCCACCTGCTCGGCGCCGCCGGTGGCCTCGAAGCGGCCATCTGTGCGCTGGCGCTGCGTGACGGCATCCTGCCGCCGACCATCAACCTCGACGATCCCGATCCCGAGTGCGACCTCGACTACGTGCCCCACGAGGCGCGGCGCAGCTCGGTCGAGTACGCGATGAGCAACAGCTTCGGCTTCGGTGGCACCAACGCGGCGCTGGTGCTGCGCCGCGCCGGCGCGTGAGTCCGACCATGCGCCTGCACTTCGCCAGCGATCACGGAGCGGTGGCCCTGCGGCGCGACCTCGTCGAGGCCGCCCGCGGCGACGGTCACGAGATCGCCAGCGAGCTCGGGCCCGACGATCCCAGCCGCTCGGTCGACTACCCCGAGATCGCCCAACAGCTGTGCGAGCGCGTGCTCGCCGACGCCGGCTCGCTCGGCGTGCTGTGCTGCGGCACCGGTCAAGGGGTCGCGATGGCGGCCAACCGCATCGCGGGCATCCGCGCCGCGGTGCTGAGCGATGCCTTCAGCGCCGAGATGGCACGGGCGCACAACGACGCCAACGTGCTGTGCATGGGCGGGCGCGTGATCGGGCTGGGCTTGGGGCGCACGCTGCTGCGGACCTTTCTCGCGACACCCTTCGAGGGCGGACGCCACGCCCGGCGGGTCGCACTGCTCGAACAACTCTCGCGGCGGTAGGCGCCACACCGGCCTGGAGTCGACCCCTTGCTCTGCCCGGTCTGCCGCAACCCCAACACCAAGGTGCTCGACTCGCGCGAGGGCAAGGACGCGCTGTCGATCCGGCGTCGGCGGCAGTGCGAGGGCTGCGGTCATCGCTTCACCACCTTCGAGCGCATCGAAGAGAACCTGCCGGTCGTGCTCAAGCGCGGCGGCGGGCGCCAGCCCTTCGATCGCAACAAGCTGCTGGGCGGGCTCAAGCTGGCCTGCCGCAAGCGACCGGTGAAGCCCGAGCAGCTCGAGCACCTCGTGCAGCAGGTCGAGCAGTGGGCGGTGACGCGGGGCGATCGCGAGGTCCATGCGGCCGAGATCGGTGAGCGGGCCATGCACTACCTGCACGAGCTCGATCCAGTGGCGTACGTGCGCTTCGTGTCGGTCTACCGCAGCTTCGAGAGCGTCGCGGAGTTCGAGCGGCTGCTGCACGAGATGGAGAAGGCCGAGCACGTCGATCCGGTCGGACAGCGCACGCTGTTCGAGGCCGCGGCCGAGCGCGCGCGTGCGACCAAGGGCGAGGGCACGTGACGCGCATCGACGACGCGCACGCGATGGCGCGCGCGGTCGCGGCCGCGCGGCGGGGCACCGGCGCCACCTATCCCAACCCCAGCGTGGGCGCGGCGATCGTGCACCGCGGCGAGCTGGTCGCGGTCGCCCGCAGTGCCGCCACCGGGGGGCCGCACGCGGAGGTCCGCGCGATCCGGCGCGCCGGTGCGCGGGCCCGCGGCGCCACGCTGTTCGTCACGCTCGAGCCGTGCTGCCACACCGGCCGCACCGGTCCGTGCACCGACGCGATCATCGCAGCCGGCATCCGCGAGGTCGTCGTCGGCGTGCGCGATCCGGCCCCGCATGCCGCCGGTAAGGGCATCGCCAAGCTGCGCCGGGCCGGCGTGCGCGTCCGCGAGGGGCTCGCGGCCGAGCTCGCGGCCGCGACCCACGAGCACTACATCCACCACGTCGTGCATCGTCGGCCGTTCGTCACGCTCAAGGCTGCGGTCTCGGTCGACGGGCGCATCGCCGTACGCACCGGCGACTCCAAGTGGATCAGCGACGAGCACGCCCGACGCGACGCCCATCGCCTGCGGGCGCAGCACCACGGCATCGCGGTCGGCATCGGCACCGTGCTCGCCGACGATCCGCGGCTCGACGTGCGCTTGGTCGCCGGTGTCGATCCCATCGCAGTGGTGTTCGACACCAACCTGAGGATCGCGACGGCCAGGCCCACGCCGCAGGTACTGCGGCCTGGCACACTGGTGCTGCACGGGCGTCGCGCGAGCGCGAGCGCACGTGAGGCGGTCGCGCGGGCCGGCGCGGAGCCGATCGCGATCGCCACCGATGCGCGCGGCCGACTCGACGTCGCCGCTGCGCTCGACGTGCTCGGGGCCCGGGAGCTGCGCTCGCTCTTGGTCGAGGGTGGCGGGGCGCTGCACGGCGCATTCGTGGCCGCGGCCGCGTGGCAGCGCCTCGTGGTCTACGTCGCGCCGCGGCTGCTGGGGCAGGGGCCCGCGCTGGTCGACGGGGTCGGGTGGGAGCGGGTCGCCGACGCGCCGCAGCTGGCGCTCGAGTCGTGCCAGCGCCGCGGCGACGCGCTGCGCTGCAGCTGGTTGCCGGCTGCGTCGACGCCGGCCGCGGCGGCGCCCACGAAGCGGGCGCGACGGGCCCGGCTGCGGTAGAACTCGAAGCCGATGTTCACCGGACTCGTGCGCACCGTCGGTACCGTCGTGGCGGTGACCGAGGTCAGCTCTGGCCGTCGGCTCGCCATCGAAGCCGAACTGCCGCCCGCCGATCTCGAACTCGGCGCCAGCGTGTGCTGTGCGGGCGTCTGCCTCACGGTGGTGGCGTCGCGGCCTCGTCACTTCGAGGTCGAGGTCGCGTTCGAGAGCCTGCGGCGCACCAGCATCGGTCGCTGGCAACGCGGCCAGCGCATCAACCTCGAGCCCTCGCTGCGGGTCGGCGATGCCCTCGGCGGGCACCTCGTGAGCGGCCACGTCGATGCCGTCGCGAGCGTGCGCAGCGTGACCGCGCGGGGCGATGCCCGCGAGCTCTGGATCGACCTGCCGCGCGAGCTCGCGCCGTTGGTCGCCGCCAAGGGCTCGGTGTGCCTCGACGGCACCAGCCTCACCGTCAACGACATCGACGCCCGGGGCTTCATGATCGGCCTGGTGCCACACACGCTGGCGGTGACCACGTGGGGACGCACGGCGGTCGGTGACGCCATCAACCTCGAGGTCGACGTGCTGGCACGCTACGTCGCGCGCCTGCTGGAGGCCCGTGGCGATGGCGTGACGATGGGCTTGCTGCGCGACGCCGGACTGCTCGCCGATGCGGGGGTGCGGTCGTGACGGCCATTGCCGCGGTCGAAGCCGCCATCGCCCGCGTCCGCGCGGGCGGCATGGTCATCATGGTCGACGACCAGGATCGCGAGAACGAGGGCGACCTCGTGATCGCGGCCGAACACTGTCGGCCCGAGGACGTCAACTTCATGTGCGTGCACGGTCGCGGGCTGGTGTGCCTGGCGCTGACCGCCGAGCGCGTGGCCGCGCTGCAGCTGCCCATGATGGTCCGCACCCACGCCGCCGACATGGGCACCGCGTTCACGGTGTCGATCGAGGCCCGCGAGGGCGTGACGACGGGTATCAGCGCCGCCGATCGAGCTCGCACGATCCGCGTCGCCGCCGATCCGACCCAGGGGCCCGACGCGGTGGTGAGTCCGGGCCACATGTTCCCGCTGCGTGCGCAGCCCGGCGGCGTGCTCGTGCGATCGGGCCACACCGAGGGCGCCGTCGACCTCGCGCGGCTGGCTGGACTCGTGCCCGCCGGTGTCATCTGCGAGATCATGCGCGACGACGGCGAGATGGCGCGCATGGACGACCTCGAGCGCTTCGCCACGCGCCACGATCTGCCGATCCTCGCGATCGCCGATCTCATCGAGTACCGCCTGCAGCGCGAGACCCTGGTCGAGGAGGTCGCCCACGCGCCGCTGGCCTCGGCGGCGTTGGGGCTGTCGCCCTCGCAGGGCTGGACCATGCGGACCTTCCGCTCGACGGTGCGTCCGCAGGTCTACTACGTCGCGATGTGCAAGGGGGCGATCGCGGGCGATCAGCCGACCTTGGTGCGGGCGCAGCGGGCCCGCGTGCTCGGCGACGTGTTCGGCTTCGGCGAGGACAGCGGTCGTCGCATCCGCGCCGCGCTGCGCCAGATCGATCGCGCCGGCGCCGGCGTGTTCCTCTACGTGGTCGCCGCCGGCAGCATGGAGCTCGACGGCGTGACCGATGCGCCGCCGGCGGGGGCCGAGGGCGGGCAGGGCGAGTTCCGCCAGTTCGGCCTCGGTGCGCAGGTGCTCGCGCGGCTGGGCCTGCACCGCATCCGCGTCATCACCGACAACCCCCGCAAGATCGTCGGCCTGCGCGGCTTCGGCATCGAGGTCGAAGGCACCGTGCCGATGGAGGACCCGGCGTGAGCGTGCCCCACGGTGGTCCGACCCGCGTGCTGCTGTGCGTCGCGGGCGGCATCGCGGCTTACAAGGCACCCGAGCTGGTGCGGGCGTTCATCGCCCGCGGCTGCGAGGTGCAGTGCGTGACCACGCCCGCGGCCAAGGCGTTCGTCACCGAGCTCTCGCTCGCGACGGTCAGCAAGCGGCCGGTCCGCGCCGCGGTGGTCGACGCCGCCGAGGAGGGCCACGTCGGCCACATCGAGCTCGCCGACTGGGCCGACGTGGTGGTCGTGGCCCCGGCGACTGCCGACGTGCTGGCCCGTGCGGCCGCGGGCATGGCCGACGATCTGGTCACGGTCGTACTGCTCGCCACGCGGGCCCCCGTCGTCTACGCCCCGGCGATGAACAGCAACATGTGGCAGCACGCGGCCACGGTCGCCAACCTCGCGACGCTCGCGGCCCGCGGGGCGAGCTTCGTGGGGCCCGATCGCGGCGAGCTGGCCTGTGGCTGGATCGGCGCCGGTCGGATGATCGACCCGCCACTGTTGGTGGACGGGGTGCTGCAGCAGCTCGCACGTGATCGCGACCTCGCGGGCCTACGCCTGCTGGTCTCGGCCGGGCCCACGCGTGCGTACCTCGATCCGGTGCGCTTCCTGACCAACGCCTCCACCGGTGCGATGGGCTTCGCGCTCGCCGAGGCCGCCGCTGCACGCGGGGCCGACGTCACGCTGGTCGCCGGTCCCGTGCAGCGCGCGACGCCGCCGGGCGTGACGCGGATCGACATCGACACCGCCGTGGCGCTGCATCGCGAGATGGATCGTTCGCTGCGCGAGGCGCCGGCCCAGCTGGTGGCGATGGTCGCGGCGGTCGCCGATGTGGCGCCCCGGGTCGAGTCCGCCGGCAAGCTCGACAAGCCCGCGCTGCTCGACCGCCTCGGGGCCTCGCCGTGGGTCGAAGGCATCGACGTACTTGCGCAGCTGTGCGCCGATCACCGCGCGCACGCGCTCATGCTCGGCTTCGCGGCCCAGACCGCCGATGCCGATGCCGATGTCGATCAGGTCCGCGACGGCCTGCTGGCGGCGGCGCGCGCCAAGCTGGCGGCCAAGCGCGCGCACGCGTTCTTCGTGAATCGCGTCGGGGTGCCGGACACCGGCTTCGCCACCGAGACCAACGCCGGATGGCTGATCCGCGAGGGGCACGACGACGCCGCTGATTCCGGCCCGCCGCGGCCGAAGCTCGCGCTGGCGCACTGGTTGCTGGACGAGCTGCGCGGCGCATGGCCGCGGGGGTCCGTGTGAGCACCGACGAGCGTGGCACCCATCCGCGCGAGCTTGCGCGACGGTTCGCGGCGGTGCTGGCCGAGCATCGCGCGGCGTGGGAGCTGCAGTACTGGCCGGCGGGCGGGATGCCGTGGCCGGTCGCGGCCGGCGACGCGGCGACCGAGCACGTGCATGCCGCGATGGACCCCGCGGCTGCGTCGGCCACCGTGGCAGCGCCCGCCACCGTCGCGCCGCCAGCCTCGGGCGCGCGGCTGCCGATCGCGGACGCGACCGCGGCCGACGCTGCGCGGGCCGTCGTGACCCAGAGCGCCACCGATCTGCGCGACCGCGCGGCGCAATGGGACACTGCGACCAAGCTCGAGTACCTACGCCGGCGCAACGTCGGCGATTGCCAGCGCTGCGCGCTGTCTCGGACCCGCACCAACATCGTGTTCGGGGTCGGCAATCCCGAGGCGCGGATCATGTTCGTGGGCGAGGCGCCCGGCGCCGACGAAGATCGCCAGGGTGAGCCCTTCGTCGGACGCGCGGGCCAGCGCCTGAATCAGTGGCTGACGACGCTGGGGCTCTCGCGCGCCGACGTGTACATCGCGAACGTGCTCAAGTGCAGGCCGCCGGGCAATCGCGATCCGAGGCCCGAAGAGGTCGATCGTTGCTCGCCGTTCCTGCAGGCGCAGATCCGTGCCATCGCCCCGGCGGTGTTGGTCGCACTCGGTCGTCACGCCGGCATGCTGCTGAGCAAGCGCGACGATCTCTCGCTGCGTGCCATGCGAGGCGCGACGCTCCACTACGAGGTGCAGGCGACGGGTGATCGCGCGACTGCGCACCGCATCCCGATCGTCGTCACCTACCACCCGGCGTACGTGCTTCGTCAAGAGGGATCCGAAGGCGACGGCGAAGCTGCCGAGCGGCTGGTGATGCAGGACTTGGAGCGTGCACTCGCCTGGGTTCGTTCCGCAGATGCGCCGCGCAGTTGACGGACGGGACGCCGCGCCACTAAGGTATCGGCCCCATCGCGAAGGCGTGTCCATGACGAAGGCAGAACTCATCGAACGCATCGCCCGCTCACGCTCGCTGCCCCCCGACATCACCAAGAAAGACATCGACCGCATCGTGACGGTGGCGTTCGACGAGATCGCCAACTACTTCGCCCGTGCGAAGGTCACCCGCACGTCGAGCCCGAAGTTCTCGTTCCCTCGCTTCGGCACCTTCGTGAAGAAGCGCCGCAGTGCGCGACGCGGCGTCAACCCGCGCACGCTCGAGCCGATGAACATCGACGCCTTCTTCACGCTCGACTTCCGCACCAGCGGCGAGCTGCGCGACGCGATGAACCTCGCGAAGCCCGAGTCCGACGCGCCGACGAGTCGGCGCGGCGCGAAGGCCAGCGGGCCGCGCGTGCAGTCGGCTGCCCGCGCGATCGAGGTCGCAGCCGCACCGATCGACGCTGAACTCGACGCGCGCCTGCCTGCGCCTGGGCTGCAGCGCGTGCGTGGTGCCGCCGCCGGCGGGCGCGTGCGATCGGCCTGAAGCCGCGACCATGGCGAAGAACACCACCGCGAGGATCTTCGGCGCCATCGCGGATCTCTGTCTGCGACGCCCAGGCACGGTGCTGCTGGTCGCGCTGCTGCTGTGCGTCGGCGCGGGTGTGCTCGCCAGCGGCCTGCGAGTCAGCACGTCGCGCACCGGCCTGGTCTCGGACGACCAGCCCGAGCAGGCCAAGCTGCGGCGCTTCCAGGAGCGCTTCGGTCGGCCCGAGTCGCCGCTGGTGTTGGTCGCCGGCGGCACGCCGGAGCAGCGCCGGGCCATCGTCGATCGATTGAGCGAGGCCTACGAGCAGGAGCCCGAGTTCGCGGGCCGCGTGCTCGGTCGCATCACCCCCAAGACCATCGCCGAGGTGTTGCTGCTGCAGCGCGCCGACGCGATGGCGCAGCTGCGGGCAGCGTTGCCCCCCGGGGTCGAGCTGGCACCGCTGGTCGAAGGCGGTGCAGTGGCGTGGATGGCCGCGATCGCCGATCGCCTCGAGGGGGCCATCGACGGTGCCGCCGCGGCGGACGGCGAGGACGGCCAGGGCGCGGCTGCTGCTGCTGCTGCGGTCCCGATCGATCGCGCGGCCGAGGGGCTCGCCGGTCTCGGCAGCCTCGCGACCGCGCTCGACGACTACATCGCCGGCAAGAACGCGATGGATCGCTTCGTCGGTGCCGGCACGACCGTGATGCGACGGGGGGTCGACGAGCTCGGCTACCTCGTGACCGGCAACGGCGACGCGCACATGGTCGCGCTGTACCCCGAGCTCGTCAGCGACGAGGGCGCGGCGGTCGAACCGATGGTGCGAAGGATCCGCGAGATCCGTGACGTCGTGCTGGCCGATGCGCCCGCGGGCGTGACGGCCGACGTGACCGGCCTTCCGGCCATCATCGTCGACGAGCTCCACGTGGTGCAGCAGGGGCTGCAGCTGTCGACCGTGGTGTCATCGCTGGCGATCATCGGGCTGTGCTGGCTGCTGTTCCGCTCGTTGTTCCAGACCATCCTCGCCAACCTCCCGTTGCTGCCCGGCGTCGTGCTCACGCTCGGCGTGGTGCAGGTGGTCTACGGCCATCTGAACCTCATCACCTCGAGCTTCGTCGCGGTGCTGCTCGGCCTCGGCATCGACTTCGCCGTGCACATGTTGTCGCGGTTCAACGAGGCCATGCGGGCCGGCGTCGATCGCCCGACGGCGGTGCGGCAGGCCCTGATCGCGACCGGGCCGGGCATCTTCGCCGGCGCGGCGATCACCGCCGTCGGCTTCCTCGCCGGCGTGACCACCGAGTTCACCGCGTACGGCGAGCTCGGGGTCATCACTGCGGTTGGCCTGCTGATGGTGATGACCGCCACGTTCACGGTGCTGCCGTCGCTGTTGGCGCGCGCGCTGTCGCGTGTCGGTCGCGCGGTCGCGCCCGAGCCCCCGGGGTTGTCGCGGCTGCCGGCGTTGGTCCGTCGGGCCCGCTGGCCGCTGGCCGTGATCGGCGTCGGCACCGGGCTGGTGGGCGCTCTGCTGATGCCGCGGGTCGAGTTCAACCCGCGCTACTTCGACTTCCTCCCTGCCGAGGCCGAGAGCGGTCGTGCGCTCGTGCAGCTCGAGTACGATCCCATCGCCTCGCCGGTGTTCGCCAACCTCAGCGCGCCGGACTTCGAAGAGGCCCGCGCGATGACGCAGACGCTGCGTGGACTCGATACCGTCGCGGGCGTGCAGTCGGCCACGGACCTCGTGCCGCCGCTCGACCCCGCGAGCAAGGCGGCGCTCGCCGCCGGCTTCGCCGGCATCGGCCGCGACCCCGACTTCGCGCGCCTGGCTACCGCCACCACCGACGCCGCCGCGCTGCAGCGCGAGGTCGATCGGGTCATCGATGCGCTCGACGAGGTCCGCTTCGCCATGGCGCAGGTCGGCGTCGATGGCCAGGCTGCGGTCACCAGCAAGGCCGCCTTCGAGGGCCTGCGGACGCGGCTGCGCGGCCTCGACGACGCCGAGCGCGAGCGGCTGCGCGTCATCGGGGCCCGCGTGGCCGAGGTGCTGGCACCCGCGTGGACCACGGCGCGCCGCGTGGCCCAGCGCCAGAGCGTGCTGCCGAGTGATCTGCCGCCGCTGTTCGCTCGACGCTTTGCGAGCAAAGATGGCCAGGCGCTCGCCCTCTTCGTGGTGCCGGCGGGCCGCTTCTGGGAACGCGAGGTCGCCGAAGCGTTCGCGGCCGACATCCGCACGGTGGATTCCGAGGCGTCGGGGCTCGCGCTCGACCACGTGGCGCACGGCACGATGATCCTCGCCGGCTTCAAGCGGGCAGCCGTCATCGCGGCGGTCGGGATCTTCGCGATCCTCCTGCTCGACTTCCGCAGCGTACGCGACGCGATCCTGGCGCTGTTGCCCACGTTGGTGGGTTGGGGCTGGATGATCGCCGTGATGGTGGCGCTGGGCTGGACCTTCGACGTGGCGAACATCGTGTCGCTGCCGCTGGTGCTCGGCATCGGCATCGCCTACGGCGTGCACCTCATGCACCGCGTACGCGAGGGCGATCCGCGGCCCGACTCGTCGATGCCCAACGTGCGACCCCGGCTCGACGACGCCGTGGTCGGCACCGGCGGGGCGATCGCCGTGGCCGCATTGACGACGGCGGCGGGCTTCTCCGCGCTGATGGTGCAGCAGTACGGCGGGATGTTGTCGCTCGGACGCGTGATGGTGCTCGGGATCGGCACGTGCTTGGTCGCGACGCTGTTGGTGCTGCCGGCCGCGCTGCTGCTGAGCCGTCGCGCCGAGTGAGCCCCCGCGCGGTCGCGGCCGCGGCCCCCCGCGCGGTCGCGACATCGACCCGCCAAATGGCGACGCGCCGCGAGCCCGGGTGGGCTGGCGGCGCGTCAGGGATGCGAGCCGGAGGCGGAGGCTACTGCGGCGCGACCAGGGTGTCGGAGGCCGACGGGTTGGTGGTCTTCGACTTGGCGCGGATGGTGTTGTTGCCCGCGGTCGGAGCGTTCGCAGGCTGCACCTCGGCCGGTTCCGTGGTCGGCGGCGTGCGGCTCGGGGCGGGCTTGATGCGCTTCGGGCCGGCCTGCGTGCGGACGGGGCCGCTGGGGGCCGGCGAGGGATCGCGGCTGGGGCCAGTGCCAGGGTTGGCCTTGGTCGGGCCGCTATCGCCGTTGTCGACGTGCTTGATGGGCTTGGTGCCGCTGCCACCCCCGCCATTGATCGCCTTGGTGCGGTCGTCGATCTTGGTGGGCGCGCTGTGGTGGTGGACGGCCTTGCCCGAGCTCGACGACGAGGGCTGATTCGGTGCGGCGCTTCGACCCGAGCTCGACGAGTAGGAGAACGAGCAGGCGCTCAGGGCGAGCGCGACAAGGGCCGAAGTCAGCAGGCCACGGGAAACGGAGCGGTTGAGCATGGACATCATCCCTCGCGAAGACCGGCTGCAACGACGTGACCCCAGGTGGGACTATTCAGGCGGGCCACGAACCGCCGGACAACGCGCCCATGCTCGCACAGATCGCGCTCGGACCGCCCGCGAGCCGCGGCAGGACGGGGCGGCGCCGTCGTGCGGCTCGCTAGGCGCCCGCAATCGGGAGGCGATCGCTGCGTAGGGCGGCTTTGCCCCGGCGCCGCTCCACCGTTGCTTCGTCGCCGTACACCCAGGGACGACCGGGGTCGTCGAGCGACGCGAAGGCCTGTGTCCACGCGCGATAGCTGCCGCCGTGCTCGACCGCGCGCAACGCCGCGTGCCCGCCCGCGAGTCCGTGGCGGGCGATGAGCCACTCGACGTGGGCCCACTTCGGCGATTGGGGGCGGAGCTGCGCGATGCCCTGGAGCTTGCGCGCGATCGCCTTGAGTCGACCCGACGCCACCTCGACGCCGACGAACCCGTGACCGTCGAGTGGCGTGTTGCGCTTGGCCACGAAGGTCGAGATGCCGAGCGTGATGCGGGTGAGTTGGGCAAGCTCGCGCACGAACTCGACCAGCTCGTCGACGTCATCCTCCGTCTCGGTCGGCACGCCGATCATCTGGTAGACCTTGAGCCCGCGCAGGCCGCCGTGGTCGCGCACCAGGGTCGCGGCGTTGCGCAGCGCGGCGACGTCGATGCGGCGCCGTAGGAGGGTTCGCAGTCGCTCGCTGATGCCGTCCGAGGCGACGGTGAGCTGGCGATAGCCGCCGCGCGCGAGCGCGTCGACCAGGGACGGCGTGAGGCGGTCCGCCCGGAGGCTGGAGATGCCGACGCCGCGTCCCGACTCGACGATACGGGACACCAGTGCCTCGAGCTGCGGATGGTCGGTGACCGCCGCCCCGACGAGACCGACGCGCTTGGCGTGCGCCGGCACCACCGCGAGGGCGCGTTCCATGTCGAGCAGGCGCATGCCACCGGTGCTGGCGCCACGCATCACACAGAACGTGCATTGCCGCGAGCAGCCGCGCTCGGGCTCGACGAGGAACATGTCGGCCAGCTCGGTGTGCGGCGTGGTGATTGCGGAGAAGGCGGGCAACAGCTCCCGCGGCGCGATGGCGCAGGTCGGCAGCGGCGCGACGCGGCCGGGCTCGTGCTCGCCGAGGATCGTGTGGGGGAGCTCCGCGAGCTGCGTGAGCGCGTCGTCGCGGTCGCGCGCACCGAGGATGAGGCGCAGCGCCTGGGGCAGCAGCTGCTCCGCCTCACCGCAGATGAGGACGTCGACGAACGGCAGCAGACACGAGGGATTGGTGTCCGTGAGCGGGCCGCCAGCGATGACGATGGGGTCGCGCTCGCGGCGATCGGCGGCCAGCACCGGGAGGCCTGCGCCGCGCAGCAACCGGATCACACCCGCGACCTCGAGCTCGTACGCAACCGAGATACCGACGATGCGATAGTCCGACAGCGGTCGCTGGGCCTCGTAGGTGAGCACCGCGGCCGCTGGCGGCGGCCAGCTCAGGCGCTCGCCTGCCCAGGCGTCGGGCAGGAACGCGCGATGACAGCCGATGCCGCTCGCCCACAGCTCGCGGTACAGCGTCTGGAAGCCGAGGCTCGACATCCCGACCGCGTACGGGCTCGGGTACGCGAGGCACACGTCGCTTGGCTGCGACAGACCCAGCGTGCCCACCTCGGCGGCGAGCCGTTCACGGATGACCGAGCGCTCGCGCTCCGTCACGCGGCTTCAGAACCGCAGCGACGCGCCAGCACCAGCGCCACCGGGGAGCAGCGTGGGGCCAACACCTGTGAGACGGACTCGCGCCGGCACGCGCGCTTCCTCGTCCTCGGCCTCGCGGGCCTTCTTGCGCGCGCTCTTCTTCTTCTGCGAGGCGTACACGCCGAGCAGCGCGGCACCGGTCACCAGCAGCGCGCCACCGGCCACGAAGAACACCACGGTGCCGACGTTGTTGCGGGGCAGCTTGTTGCGATCGAGGTCGAACACCTCGTCGTCGGCGTAGTTTCCCGGTGGGAAGCCGGTGGGGCCAGGCGACGCCAGCGCAGCGAGGTCGTTGGCCTTCTTGTTGGCGAGACCGACGCTCACGCCGCCCGCGATCACGCCCGCGGCGCCGAGACCGGTGAGCAGCGCACCGGTGATCATGAGCGGGCTCTTTCGCTTCGATTCCTTCTCGTCGAGCTCGCGCTCGATGGCCTCGTCGCGCGCCGAGCTGCGGCTGCTGAGGACGGGTGCGTCGTCCTCACCGTCGACCTCCTGCGCGGTCGTCGTGTTGGTCGTCGTCGTCGTCGGCGGGGCCACGTTGGCGCAGCCGCTGCGATCGATCTCCATGATCTTGACCTGCGCCTCACCGCGGTTCGGATCCTCGGGCACGAGGTCGAGGAAGCGCTGGAACGCTGCGCGGGCCTTGACGCAGTCACCCACGCCGTAGGCGGCGATGCCGATGTTGAAGTTGAACTTGTGCTTGTCGGGCGTGTAGTTGTAGTACGCGTCCTCGAAGCGCTCGAGCGCGGTGGCGTTGTCGCCCGCCTCGAGTGCGCCGAGGCCCTCGCCGAACAGCTGCTTGGCGCGCTCGAGCTTCTGCTCGGGCGTCATCGCGGACGGGTCGCCGCCGGGGCTCGACGGCGGCGGTGCGGCGAGCACCGCCGAGGGGATGCCGAGCGACGTCGACAGGGCCAGGCACAGGGTCTTCGCGAGAACGGGCGCGCGCATGGAGAGATGAAACCTCGGAGGAGTGAATCGCGGAAAACCGGGCCGGACGTCAACCAAACGGGTCGACGGCCTTGGGCGGCTTGCTGCCGCCGGGCTTGCTGCCGGACGGCTTCTTGGGCTTCTTGGGCTTGCTCGCCTTGGGCTTGCTCGCCGCCGGCGTCGGGGTTGCGGCCGCGGGCGGTGTGCCTGCGGTGGCAGCGGGATCCGTGCCCGGAGCCACCGGCGTGCCCGGGGCGGCCGGTGCGTTCGGATCGACCGGGGTGCCGGGAGCGACGGCCACACCCGGGGCACCCGCGACTGGCGTGCCTGGCGGTGTGCCCGCGACCGGCTGCGTCGGCGCGGCGGGCGTAGCCCCCGGAGCCGGCGGTGGCGGGGTGGCGGCCTTCGCTTCCGCGGCCGGGGCAGCGGCGGCGGCCGGGGCGGGCGTCGCCGGCGGAGGATCGCTGGGGCGCAGCAACAGCATGCCCGCGACCACCGCACCGAGGATGACGATGCCGCCACCGATGCCGAGGCCGAGGCCGAGGCCGCTGCCCGACTTCGGCGGCGGCGCGTGCATGTCGTAGCCGGGATGTCCGTGGGCGTCGGGCGGCGCCATCGGCATCGGGCCGATGGTGGTCCCGCCCGGCACCGCGACCGGTTCCGGCTCGGGCTCGGGCTCGGGCATCGTCGGCGTCATCGCCAACTCGTCCACGAGTTGGCCGAGCAGGTCGTCGAAGGCGTCGGCGTCGCGTCTGGTGGCTTGGTTCACGGACGTTGGTCCTTTGCTCCCGAAGTCAGCGGGGATTCTAGCCGTTGTGCGGCGTCTGCCACAAGGGATCGAGGGGAATCAGAGTCGGGCGCGGAGCTTCGGGTGACCCGTCGCCGTTGCACGCGACGACCCGCAAGAAGTGCCCGACGATGTTCGTGTGCGATGTCGCGGGTCATCGAGCAACGTGGCCGCGACCGGCTCGCTGAGTGCTCGAATCAAGCATGATACACGGCGGCGCAGCTCGGCGAAATCGGCGAGTTGCCGCGCGGAGGGCGGCGTGGCGGTCTTGGGGTATCGCCCGCGGGCGCCATTGTCGTCGATGGCTCGCTCGCCGGCCCCCGTGTGGGACGCGGACGTAGGCGGCCGTGCCGTCGCGCGCGTGTCGTCGTGGGACGCGGGCAGCTGCCACAGGGTCAGCGTGCGCTCGTCCATGTACAGCGCGCGGCTCACCTCGAGCTGCAACGCGTGGATGCCTTCGGCCGGTCTGCCGAAGCGCCGCACGAGCTCGCCGCCGAGGTACGGGTCGTTGAGCCGCACCGAGAGGCGCGGTGCACCCTCGCCCGCGGGTCCGCGAGCGGCATCGAGCGCGTCGAGCGCCATCCGTTCGACCGCCGCCCCACAGGCGCGCCCGCAGAGGCTTCCCACCACGAGATCGACCCCGACGCTGCAGGGCATGCTGTGGGCATCGAGCAGGATCGCGTAGCCGAAGCGGGCCCGGCGACGTGCGAGCAGGATCTCCAACGCGCGGTGGTAGGGCTCGTGGAAGCGAGCGATGCGCTCGCACAGCGCGGCGTAGGCGAGCGGCCCGCGGTGCAGCGGGACGTTGTCCAGCGCGTGGGTCCACACGACGCCGCGTCCGGGGCGCGGCGGCGGAGCGTCGTGGTCGACGGTGGCGGCGACCGGTACACCCGGTCGCCGGCGCGGTCGTGGATCCGGGTGATCGGGCACGACGCTGGCGGAGATGTCGTCCGCGGCGCGATTGAGATCGACGACCAGCCGGCTGTACTCCGCCTGGATCGCGACGGCTCCGCGGCGGGCCGCGTCCCCGTACAGCGAGTCGACCGCGTAGTCGGCGTTGCGACCGAAGTCGGTGGGCGGCTGTGGGCCCAGCTCGTGCGGCCACGCGAGCCCGACGTGGGGCAGGCTGATCACCAGCGGCGACCAGGCGTTGGCGGCCGTGAGACGAAACGGCAGGCACGCGTGCGCGGGCAATCCGAGCTCGTCGGGGCTCAGGGTCTCGTCGCTCGCATGCTCGCTGCGCGTCGTCACCGGGACGCGGAGCATAGCAGCCGAGGCGCCACGGATGCGGCCGCGGCGACCACCTTGGGACCGCACGTGACGGCTGCGCCGCGCGTCAGCGTTTGGGCCGGCCCGCCGGTGCCACCGGCGTACTCGCGGGGTTCCACACCGACCCCCGGGCAATCCCGATCTGCAGACCCACCGCCAGTCCGAGCACGAAGGCACCAGAGTCGACGCCGCTCTCGCCGACCACCGCGACCTGCGAGCCGCGACGGAAGCCGAACGCGTATCCCGCCCGCGCGGTCGCGCGGTAGCCGATGCGCGGTGTGGCCACGCCGTCGGGAAGATCGTCGTACTCGCGGCCGCTCACGCCGCCGCGCACGCCGGTGAACCACTGACCCGCGTAGTCGTGGAACTTCGTGTGCAAAAAGCGGGTGTAGGTCGCGCCCGTGTCGGTCGTGAACCCGCGTCGCGCGATCACGTCGTACCAAAGGCGCGTGTCGATGAGCACCTGCCGCTCGAGCCCGAGCTGGATGCCGGCGTCGAGCTGCACGAACGGCGCACCGATGCCGTCGCCGCGGCGCAGCCGATCGGCCTGGGCGATCGCGGCGTCGTAGAGGAACCCCGCACGCACCCGCACGCCGCGGGGACGATCGACGTACGACGGGTCCTCGACGATGCTGCGGATACGGTGGACGAGCCGCGCACTCTCGCGGCGCGCGAGCAGGCCGCGGGCGCGCAGCACCGCGAGCACGGCCGCGGTGCGTGGCCATGCCGAGAAGGTGTTCGATCGGCGATAGATCGCGTCGCGCAGCGCACGACGGGTCTCCTCGTCGGGTTCGTGGGCGAGGTTGTTCTCGCTGCGCAGCGCGTCGACCAGTGCGTCGACGACGAGGTCACTGCCGCGGTTGAGGTAGCGACCGTAGCCGAGCCCGCCCGCGGGGATGACGTCGAGCGAGACTCGAGTGTCGGAAAGGCGCGACTGCTGGCCACCGCCGAAGTTCTCCACGCCAACGTGAACGAGGCGCTGCGAGATGCCGAGCTCGCCGAAGGCGTGCACGTCGGTGCGGCCGAAGTAGACGTGGGCATCGCCCGCACCGGCCAGCGACTGCGCGACGAAGAACACGTCGCCGGTGTCGTCGCCCATGTCGGGTAGGCTGGTGACGTCGCCGTTGCGGACACGGCTGCCGAGCTCGCCACGCACCGCGAAACCCCAGCGCGCGCGCTCGTCGACGTAGTACGCCCGCGCCGCAATGCCGCCGTCGGCGAGCAGTGGCTGCTGCTTCGACGCCGTGTCGACCCCGAGGTCGAGCTGGCCCAGCACGAAGGTGAAGGCCCGCTCGCGCGCGCGAACGTTGGCCGGCAGCGGCTTGTCCCGTGCGGTGGGATCGTCTTGCTCCTCGGGCGCGACGCTGGCCTCGCCCATGGTGCCGAGCTGCGGGCCGGCGACCAGCGGCTCGTCGCCGCTGGTGTCGGCGCCCGCGGCCCCGGGCGCCAGTCGTGCGTCGTCGCGGGGGGTCTGGCCGAGCTGGCGCAGCGCTGCCGCGGCGTCGTCGCGCACGAAGGTATCGATGCTGCGATCGGCGTAGATGCGCTGCAGCGGCGCGACGGCCCGCGCGTCACCGATCTTGCCGAGGCTCTCGATCGCGATCGAGAGCACCGCGTCGTAGCGCTCGGTCTCGACGATCTTCAGCAGCGGCTCGACCGCGTCCTTGTCGCGGCGTTCGCCGAGCTCGGCGGCGATCTCCCGCCTGCGCTTGCGCCACGCGTCGTCCTCCATGCCGGTCGGGCGGGCCTCGAGGATCTCGAGCTCACTGGGCTCGTCGGCCGCAGGGGCGACCCGCGCGAGCGCGACCGTGGGCACCGTCAGCGCGGTCGACAGGGCCACCGCGAGCGCGGCGACGGAAGCGAGCCGATGGCGTCGCCGAGCGCCGAGGTTCATCCGGGATCGAGCCTTCCGCAGTAGCCGATGATGCCTTCGATCGCCGCCGCCGCCGGGTTCGGATCCATCATCTGCGTGGTCGCGGGATCGACCTGCGCGAGCTCGGGGCAGCTGGTGGCCTCGATACAGGTGACGACGACGTCGCCCTGCGCCGCCTCGCTGGCTTCGACGGTGTCGACGCAGGCGTCGAAGTCACGCTCCTGGGTGTTCATGTCGCCGTCGTCCTCGACCGAGGGCCACAGCACACCACAGCCCGCGAGCTTGCGACATGCGTCCCACGCCGTGAACTCGGCGTCGGGCGCGGCGTCGCAGCCGAGCGCGAGTCCGGCCGGCTCGTCGCACGCTCCGTAGTAACCCTGCTGGTTGCCGCCGCACGCCGTGAGGGCCGCGACGAGCAGCGTCGTGAGTCGGGCGCGCGTCGACATCGACGACGCCCACGTTAGCGAGGCGGACACGACGCCGTCAAACAGGGCTGTACACCCCGCGTGGTCGATTGCGTCGGGGTGCGCGGGCCCCAGAACCCGGGTGCCGACGACGTGCTGCGGTGACGCTGCGAGGTCTCGGCACATCGCGACGCGACTGGGCCGCACTTCGTGCAGCCTGCCACAGCCGCCCACCGAACTTGCGCCGCGACGCGCTCGACACGGAAAGTCGGGACGATCGGGGGTCTGTCTCGGTGGACTGGCCACGGTCGGGTCATCGACCCGCGCGCCCCCGCGAGTCGATCGCGGGTGGGGCGGTTGCTCGACCCTGGCGATCCTCCTCGACGTGTGCTGCGGACGACCGCTCGGGTGACCGGGCGGTCGTTCTTTTTCCGGCGCGAAGCCGACGGCTGCCGCGAGCGTCGCCCCCCGGCCGCACCCCCTCGCGAGGGAGGGGGAAGGTCGGGTGGTGACCCCACCGGGAATCGAACCCGGGTTTCAGGGATGAGAACCCTGCGTCCTAACCGCTGGACGATGGGGCCGTTGGGCGATGCTCGAGGTCGGGCTGACGAGTTGGTTCGGGGACAAGGATTCGAACCTTGATAGACGGAATCAGAATCCGTAGTCCTACCATTAGACGATCCCCGAGCGAGGTCTCGTGTGGCTGCGGAAGATGCAAGAGGCCGGCGCGGCTGTCAAGACGGAAACTGCTCGGTTTCGACACGGTTTCGACGGGGGAGGGGCTCGGGGTCACGGGCATCCGGACGGGCGTCCGGGCCGCTCGGGGCGAGATCTGCTCGACGGGCCGCTGGAGCACCCCTGCGTCCGGTCTGCGGGGATTGCGGATGGGCGGCCCGCGGGTCGTGACGCGGCGCGGCCTGGACTCGCGCGAGTGGGGTCGAGCCACGTCCTCGGTTGACCGTCGTCGGGTCGAGGGCCGTCGAGTCGAGGGTCGTTGGGTGAGGGCCGCGGCGAGGGCCGTGCGGTAGGCTTCGCGCGCCATGCCGTCGAAGTCAGCGTCCCCCGCGGTGTCCGAGGCCCGTGCGTGCCCCGGCACCAGCCTTCGCCCCACCGCGCGCACGCACGTCCGCGCGGCGGCCTGGCTCGCGCTCACGCTGCTGGTCGGTGCGGCCTGTCCGACCGCGGCGGTGGTCGTCGAGCCGACCGACGCGACCGTGCCGACCGACGCGGCCGCGAGCGTGGCGCGCAAGCTGCCCGACGCCGGCACGCACCCCGGCGTCGCGGTCGGCGTGCACGGTGCCGTCGCGAGCGCGCAGGCCGACGCGAGCGACGTCGGCGTCGCGATCCTCAAGCAGGGCGGCAACGCCATCGACGCGGCGGTCGCGGTCGGCTTCGCGCTGGCGGTGACGCACCCCTCGGCCGGCAACATCGGCGGCGGCGGCTTCATGATCGTGCGCATGGCCGACGGCACCACCGCGGCGTTCGACTACCGCGAGCGCGCGCCGGGCAAGGCCACCCGCGACATGTACCTCGACGCCAAGGGTGACCCGACCGACGATCGTCTGCGGGGCGCCAAGGCGGCCGGCATCCCCGGCACCGTGGCCGGGCTCGCGATGGCCCACGCGCGCTTCGGCGCACTGCCGTGGAAGGACGTCGTCGCGCCTGCGATCGCGCTGGCCCGCGACGGCCACGTGGTCGACAGCTGGCATGCCGAGGACCTCGCGCGCGTCGTCGAGCGCAGCAAGGGCGACGCCCGCACCACGCCGTCGTACTTCCTGCAGGCCGACGGCAAGGCCCCCGAGGAGGGCGAGACGTGGACGCAGCCCGAGCTGGCGGCGACGCTGCAGCAGATCGCAGAGCACGGCCCCGCGGGGTTCTACGAGGGCCCGGTCGCCGCGGCGTTGGTGCGCGGCGTGGTCGCGGCCGGCGGCATCTGGACCGCCGAGGATCTGCAGTCGTACCGCGCGATCGAGCGCGAGCCGATCGTGTTCGACTACCGCGGTCACACCATCATCACGATGCCGCCGCCGTCTGCGGGCGGCGTGGTGCTGCGGCAGCTGCTGGCGGCCGCCGAGGTGCTGTCGCTGCACGACAAACCCTGGCGCAGCGTCGACGAGGTGCACCTCTACGTCGAGTCGGCGCGGCGGACCTACGCCGATCGCAACCTCCTGCTGGGCGATCCCGACTTCGTCGAGCTACCGATGGCCAAGCTGCTCGACGTGTCCTACGTGCGCTCGCGGGTGGCCGACATCGATCCACTGCACGCGACGCCGTCGTCGAAGATCGGGGCCGGCATCACGGCGGGCAAGAAGGAGTCGGAGCAGACCACCCACTTCTCGGTGGTGGATGACGCCGGCAACGCGGTCTCGAATACGTACACGCTCAACCTCGGCTTCGGCTCGATGTTCGTGGCGCCCGGCACCGGCGTGCTGCTCAACAACGAGATGGACGACTTCGCGGTCAAACCCGGCACCGCCAATGCATTCGGGCTGGTGCAGGGCGAGCAGAACCGCATCGAGCCCGGCAAGCGCATGCTGTCGTCGATGACGCCGACCATCGTGGTCGCCGACGGCAAGCTGCGCGCGGTGCTGGGCTCGCCCGGCGGGCCGACGATCACGACCACGGTCTCGCAGCACGTGCGCGCGCTGGTCGACTACGGGCTGTCGGCCGACGCGGTGGTGGAGTCACCGCGGGTGCATCATCAATGGTTGCCCGACAAGATCTGGGCCGAGGATCGCATCAGCCCCGAGCTCGAGGCCGGCCTGGTCGCGCGCGGCCACGAGGTCGCCAAGCGCGGCAGCATCGGCCACGCCAACATCATCGAGGTCGATCCCGCGACCCAGGGCTTCCGCGCGGTCGCGGACGTCAGCCGTGACGGCGGCAAGGCTTCGGCGTATTGACCCCGACGATCCATCTGTTCGACATCGACGGCACCCTGCTCGACGGCGACGGGGCCGGCCGACGTGCGATGGAGACCGCGTTCGCGCAGTGCGTGGGCGAGGCCGCGACCGCTGGCCTGCGCGCGCTACGGTTCGCGGGCATGACCGACCCGGCGATCGTGCGCGCCGGTCTCCGCGCGGCAGCGATCGCGGCCGACGACGATGCGCGGCACATCGCCGCCGTGATCGCGCGCTACCTGGAGCTGCTGCCCTCGTGCATCGCCGAGGCCGCCCGCTTCCGTGCCCACGACGGCGTGCTCGCGGTGCTCGACGCGCTGCGCGGGGCCGCCGAGGTCGCGATCGGGCTCGGCACCGGCAACGTCGAGCCCGGGGCCCGGCTCAAGCTGACGCCGCTGGGCATCGGAGATCGCTTCGCGTTCGGCGGCTACGGATCCGACCACGAGGACCGCGCGGAGCTGATCGCGATCGCGGCCGCGCGCGGGGCCGCGCAGCTGGGCCGGCCGCGATCGGCGTGCCGGGTGGTCGTCATCGGTGACACCCCCAAGGACATCGCCGCTGCGCAGGCCATCGGCGCCGAGTCGCTCGCGGTCGCGACCAGCTTCTACGACGCCGCCGCGCTGCGAGCGGCCGGCGCGACCCTGGCCGTGCAGGACCTGGCGCAGCCCGAGGCGCTCGCGTTCCTGCGCGGGTGACCGTCGGGCCCGCGCCCACGGGGGCTTTGCTCCTGCGCCAAGCGGCACGCGGAGCTGCCGCGGGCGGCACGAAGGGCTGGCGACCGCCGCAGGTCAGCTCGATTTGCGATGCTGTGCGTAGGAAGGACGCCTCGACATGGATCGCATCGGCGAATACCTCGTGCGCCGCCTGGTCGGCGAGGGGGGCATGGGCAAGGTCTACGAGGCCGAGGAGCGCCTCAGCAAGCGCCGGGTCGCGCTCAAGGTGCTGCGGCCGGAGCTCGCGCGCTCCGAGGAGGGGCGGCGGCTCTTCCTCAACGAGATGACGATCCTCGCCAGCCTCGATCACCCCAACATCGTGCGCGCGCTGTCCTGCAGCGAGATCGAGGGCGAGCTGGTGATGGCGCTCGAGTTCCTCTCGGGCTTCACGCTGCGCGAGGTGCTGACCCAGCGCGGGCGCCTGCCGTGGGCCGAGGTGGTGGGCATCGCGGCGCAGATGGCCGCGGCCCTGGGCGCCGCCCACCGCCAGCAGCCGCCGATCGTGCACCGCGATCTCAAGCCCGAGAACGTCATCGTGATGCCCGACGGGCAGGTCAAGGTGATGGACTTCGGCATCGCCAAGGTCATGCAGGCGCTGTCGAAGACCACCACCCACAGCGTCGGCACGCTGCAGTACATGAGCCCCGAGCAGATCGACGCGACCGGGGTCGACGCGCGCTCGGACCTCTACAGCCTGGGCCTGGTGATGTACGAGATGCTGGCCGGGCGCGCGCCGTTCGAGTCGGCGTCGCCGCGCGAGCTGCTGAACCTGCAGTGCACCGCCGCTGCGCCGGCGCTGCCCGACGAGGCCCGCGCGGGCCTGCCCCGCGGGCTCGAGCGCCTGGTGTACCAGCTGCTCGAGAAGCAGCCCGACGCGCGCCCGGCCGATGCGGCGGCGGTGTTGATGGTGCTCGAGGACTTCCGCACCGACGTCATGCCCGGGGGACGCACGCTGCTGCCGGCGGCGAACGAGCCCGCGACGCGCACCGGCGCCACGGTGGTGCCCGGCGTCACCGCGCCCGCGCCGGCCCGTGCAGCCACGCGCCCACGCGACTCGACCCCGCGGATCGCCGACACCATCGGCTTGGTCGAGCGCGCCGCGGGCCCGCGCACGATCGGCACCGGCTGGGCGATCGCGATGATCGTCGCCGCGACCGCTGCCGCGGCTGGCATCACCTACGTCGTGCGCACGCAGCTCGCGACGCCGACCGCCAGCACCTCACCCGCCACGATCCCCGCGACCGTCCGCCCGTGATGCAGACCGAGCCCACCGTTCGCAGCGTCGGCGTCGCACGGGTCGTGCGCGACGGCGTGTGCACGGTGTGGTGGGTGCCGCGGGCATCCGAGCGCGCGATCGCAGCGATGCGCGAGCTGGTCGCGGCCGGTGGCTTCGGGCTGCGCGAGCGCGGCGACGAGGGTGATGCGGTCGGCTTCGAGCGGGTCCTCGAGCGCCCGCTGTCGTCGTGGCTGCCGGGCGACGCGGCGATCGACTGGCGCGTGGCCTGCGGGCTCGCGCACGACCTCGCCGACGCGCTGGCCTGGGCCGAGGCCCGCGACGTGTTCCCCGGCGCGCTATCCCTCGACCAGATCACCGTGCAGGGCGATGCGCCGCCGCGGGCGGTCATCGCCTGCGACGATGCGCCGAGCGTCGCGGTCGGTGCGAGCGCCGTTGCGGCGGCGCACGACAGCGGCAAGCTCTCGCGGTGGTCGGCGCCCGAGCAGGCCGCCGGCGCGCGCTGGGATCACGCCGCCAATCGCTACGTGCTGGGCCTGGTGCTCTACCGCATGCTCGCGGGCACGCACCCGTTCGCGGGCCTGGGCCTGCGGCGTGCGCTCGAGCAGCAGGCCAGCGTCGGCGCGCCACCGCTGCCCGAGGCGGCCGCCGCTGCGCTGCCGCCGGGGCTGCACGCGCTGGTGCTGCGCATGCTCGACGCCGACGCCGACCGGCGACCGCGACACGCCGCCGCGATCGCCTCGCGGCTGCGCGAGCTGCTCGGCGAGGCCGCACCGCAGGCGTCGTTCGGCGCGGCGGTCGTATCGGGCGACGCGTCGCTCGCGTCATCGGGGCTGCGCGACGCCGCGATGCCGGTCGCTGCGTCGAGCCGAGCGGCAGCGATGCCTGGACTCGCCGAGCCCGCGCCCGCGCGCGCCGAGCCCACGCCGGCCCCCGGTGCGCCGACCCCCGCGAACCCGGCCGTGCGGGCCACCGCGCGTGGCGGTCGGGGGTGGTGGGTGCTCGCTGCGCTGCCGCTGTTCGCGGGGGTCTACGCCGGCCGCGAGCTCTCGCGCGACGTGACGCCGCCGCCGTCGGCCGCGGCGCCGGAGGTGCGCCAGCGTGCGCCGCTGTCGAGCAGCGAGACCAACCCCGACGACTGCGCCACCTGCCACCCCGATCACACCGCGCAGTGGCACGGCTCGGTGATGGCGCACTCGGTCAAGAGCCCGCTGTTCCAGGCGCTCGAGATCCTCATCCAGGAGCAGGGCGGGCGTGAGTTCGGCTGTGAGCACGGCGCGGGTCTGCTACGGCCGATCGACGACCGCACCGCGTGCCGTGATCGCGAGACCGGCCTGCCGGTGACGGGCTCGGGCGGCGCGCTGTGGTGCGTGAACTGCCACGCACCGTCGGACAACCTCGAGCGCCGCGTGCCACCGTGGAACGGACTCGCCGCGGTGTCGCCGAGCCGCCGACCGTTGGTCGACATCCTCTCGCCGGCCGCGATGGACGGTATCTCGTGCCGCTTCTGCCACCAGGTCCACGGGCCGGTGCGACCCGGCGAGGAGGCCCGCGGCGGCTACGAGGGCAACCCCGACTGGGTCTCGACCAAGAGCGGCATCCGCTTCGGCGCGCGCCCCGAGGACGCACTCGGCAGCTTCGGCATCGGCAACAGCGGCTACGCCCTCGATCCCCGCGAGCTGCTGCTGGCCGGCACGCAGGCCGCGGCGGTGCCGACCGGCGCCCACGCGCGCCCCGATGGCAGTGCCAAGGCCTATCTCGCGTCGTCGGAGTTCTGCGGCAGCTGCCACGACGTGCGGTTGTTCGGCACCGACGCGATCGGCTTTCGTCGCGGCGAGCACTTCAAGCGCCTGCGCAACGCCTACTCCGAGTGGCGCAGCTGGGCCGACGACGAGCGCCGTGCCGGCCGTGAGCCTGCGAGCTGCCAGGACTGCCACATGAGCGCGTTTCCGGGGGTCTGCGAGCCGGTCGACGACGCCCAGTCCACGCTCGCGCAGCAGGGCGCCGGCGCGACTGCGATCGCGCGCGCGTGTCCGAGCGGCACCGCGTTCGTGCCGCGGCCGCCCGGCTTCGCGCCGCAGGGCTTCGTCGCCACCGCGTCGGGCGGCCCCGCCGAGGTCGCGCCGCACTACTTCAGCGGTGTCGACGTGCCGCTGGCCGACGCGTTCCCGCAGACGTTGGTCGACGATCCGACCCTCGACGCCTTCGGCATCCCGCGCGGCGCCAAGCAGCGCCGCGATCTCCTGCTCGGCAACACGTTCCGCTTCGAGCTGCCCGACGCGCGCCGCCTGGGCGCCACCCTCGAGATCCCGGTCGTGCTCGAGAACGTCGGCGCCGGGCACCGGGTGCCGGCGGGCTTCAGCCAGGAGCGCGAGTTCTGGGTGCACCTGGTGGTGCGCGACGAGGGCGGCCGCGTGCTGTACGAGGTCGGGCGCGTCGACGCCGACGACGAGGACCTGCGCGACAAGCTGTTTCGCACCGTCAACGTCGACGACGGTCTGCTCGACGCGCAGGGCCGCCCGCTCGGCATGTTCGGTGCCGACGTGGTCGACGGTCCCGACGTGCCGCTGTGGGATCCCTCGCCGCTGACGGGCGCGACGGTGGTGCGCGGGCGCGGGCTCATCAACCTGCAAAACGGCTTCCTGCGCTGTGTGACGTGCATCGGCGAGATCGACGGCTTCGGTCGCTGCCAGCCCGGGCCAGGCCAGGGCCTGCACCGCGCCGATCGCTTCGCGGATGGCAACTACGACGCCGACACCGGCGAGTGCATCTCGAACTTGGGCGAGCCCGAGAAGTTCTTCGAGACGTTCTTCCCGGTCGGGGCGCTCGACGCCACCCGCGGCGTGCTCAAGGCCCCCGACGCGATCATCGACACCCGCTCGGCGCCGCCCGGCGTGCCGCTGCGCTTCACGTACGAGCTGCCGCTGGGCGAGGTGTCGGGGCCGATCAGCGTCGAGGCGCGGCTGCTGTTCCGCGCGTTCCCGCCGTTCCTCGTCAAGGCCTTCGCGGACTACGAGGCCCGCATGGCGGCCCGTGGCGAGCGACCGGGCACCGGCCCGCTGGTGACCCGTGCGATGCTGGCGCGGCTCGAGGTGGTCGAGCTCCACCGCGTGCGTCTGAGCATCCCGTGAGCGAGACCGTCGCAGCGCCCGAGCCCGCGTCGCCGGAGATTCCGGAGTCGGCTTGGCGCGCGCCGCTGCTGCGCGAGCTCGATGCTCTCGCACGCTCGAGCATCGCGGCGGCCTCCCGTGTGCGCAGCTTCGTCGCCGGCGCGACGCTGTGGCCCGAGCACGATGGCGGCGACGTCATCGCGCTGCTGCTGGCGGGTCGCGTGGAGCTGCGATGCACGCGACGCGGCGACGCAATGCCCTCGCGTCTACGGCTGGCCGCGCCCGGCGACACCATCGGCGAGGACGCGCTGCTGGGCCTGCCGCGCCGCGCCAGCGCGGTCGCGCTCGAGCCGGTGCGGGTGCTCGAGATCCCGGCGGCGTTGTTCCTGCGCGGGTCGGGTCGCAGCGCCGCCGCCGGGGTCGAGCGGGAGCGGCGAGCGTTGGCCCGTCGCGCGACCGTCGACCTGCTGCGGCAGCAGGCCTTCGGTCGCCAGCTGTCGGACGACGACCTCGATCTCGTGGTCGATGCGGTGCAGTGGGATCGCTTCGAACGCGGCGCGCGGATCTTCGGCGTCGGCGAGGACGCCCAGGCCGCGTGGCTCATCTGCGACGGGCTCGTGCAGCTGCACGCCGAGGACGACGAGCGCATGCACGTCAAGGCCTACCTCGGGCGCGGCGATGCGTTCGGTGATGACGACGTGCTCTCCGGCCAGGCACGCTCCGTGGTTGCGGTCGCGCTGGGGGCCGTGGTCGCGCTGCGGGTGCCGGCCGCGGTGTTGCGCACGGTGGTCGATCGCAATCCCGCGCTGCGCAGCGAGTTCTCGCGGGTCGCGGCCACCCGCGGCGCGCAGCAGCGCGAGGTCGTCGGCGCCGCCGCAGCGCGCTCGACCCAGCACGTGTTCCGCGATCTGTACCGCATGCAGATGGCGCGCTCGCTGCTGGTGATCGATCAGGACACCTGCGTGCGCTGTGGTCACTGCGCGTGGACCTGTGCCGCGCTGCACGGCGAGAGTCGGCTGGTGCGTCGCGGCGACAAGGTCGTCACGCGGCTGCCGGTGCTGGGCGAGGCGCCGCGCAGCCTGCTGCTGCCCAACTCGTGTCAGCATTGCAAGAACCCCGCGTGCATGATCGACTGCCCGACCGGCGCGATCGGCCGCGACCCCCACGGCGAGGTCTTCATCCGCGAGGCGCTGTGCACCGGCTGCGGCAGCTGTGCCAAGGCGTGCCCGTGGGACAACATCCGCATCGCGCCGCGGCCGGCGGGTCCGCGCGCCGCGGCGCTGTCCGCCGACATCGCGACCAAGTGCGATCTGTGCCGCGAGTACGACGAGCCCGGCTGCGTGCGCATGTGCCCGACCGGCGCGATCCTGCGGCTCGATCCCAGCCGTGACGTCGACGAGGTCGCGAGCGTGCTGGGTACCGCCGGCGCCGGCGGGCGTGCGCGTCGTCGCCTGCCGTGGGCCGCGGCCGGCGGCGTGGCGATCGCTGCGGTCGCGATCGCGGCGTCGATGCTCGCGCAGGCGTTGCACGACAGCGGGCGCTGGCAGGCCGGGGCAGGGCCCGGTCTCACCGCCGGCATCACGGCCGCGATCGCGATGCTGTTGCTGGCGATGCACGCGCTCGTCAAGCGCAGCGTGCGGTTGTTCGTGCACCGTCGATCGCGACGCCGTGAGCTCGCCGGCGTCGCCCAGGGCACCCCGCGCTCGCGGGTGCGGCCGCTCGCACGGCTGCACGTCGCGCTGGGCCTGCTGACGCCGGCGGCGGTGCTCGGCCACGCCGGTCTCGCGCTGCCCGACGGCCCCGCGGGCGCGCTGGCGGCTGCGTTCTGGGCCGCGTTCGCCAGCGGCCTGGTCGGCGCGCTCGCGTACGCCTGGGTGCCCGCGCGGCTGACCCGGATCGAGCGCGACGGTGCCTTGCCCGAGGACCTCGCACGCCGACGCGGCGAGCTGGTCGATCGGTTGTTCCGCGCCGGCTCCGGTCGCAGCGAGCTGGTGCGGGCGATCGCGCAGCGCGTGCTGGTGCCGTACGCCCGCAATCCCTTCGGTGCGCTGGGGCTGCTGCTCGGCGGCCGCTCGCTCGCGCAGGAGGAAGCGCGGGTCCATCGACGGGTCGACGCGATGCTGCAGGGGCGCGGGCGCGAGAAGCTGATCGGTCTCGACGAGCTGGTGCGCGTGGTCGTCGAGCTGCGCGCGCTGCCGCTGCGGCGCGGTCTGACGGCGCTGGTGCGCGGCTTCCTGCCGCTGCACGTGCTGGCGCAGGCGGTGCTGCTGGCGTTGCTGGCGATCCACGTGCTGGTGGCGGTGGGCCGGTGAGCGACGCCGATCCGACGCTGTGGTCGAGCCGCGATCGCCTGCTCGCCGGTCGTCGGCGGGTCGCGCCCCGGGTGCAGCGCGACGGCGACGTGACGCGCATGGTCGGGGTCGGCATCGGCGCTGCGATTGCGGCGGTCACGGCCGTGCTGGTGGTCGCACTCGGCAACGAGCCGGCGGCGCTGCGCAGCCCCGGCCCGCTGGCGCTGCCGCACCGCGAGGCTGCACTCGCCTGCGGGGCGTGCCACGGTGCGCCCGAGCAACCGATGGTCGCGGCCTGCGTCGGCTGCCACGGGCCGCACCCGTCGGCCCGTCGTGGCCACCGCGGCGTCGTCGAGCGCGGTGCGTTGCCGTGTCAGCGCTGCCACCGGATCCACGTCGACGAGGGCGGCGTCGAGCTCGACGGCGATCGTGTGCGTCGCTATGGCCCCGGCGACGAGCGCGAGCTGGTGCTCTCGCCCACGCCACCGCGGCTACCACCCACGCGGGTTCCGGTGATCGCGGTCGGGGTCTGCGACGGGTGCCACGACCTCGACGCGCCGCGGGATCCCATCGCGCGCTGCCTGCTGGGCGGGCAGGCGCAGCTTGGTGCTGCGCGGCCGACCGCGTGCTTCGACGAGCATCGCAGCCTCGAGGGCATCACGTTCGGCGCGCTGGGATCGGCGCGCGAGCGGCTGACCGCGTGGGAGCTGGCCCGCCGCGCGCTCGTGCAGGAGCCGGTCGCGCCGCGCCGCGACACTGCGCTGGCGCCGTGGTGGTGGGCCGCCGGGCTCGCGTTCGCGGCCGGGCTGCTCACGTGGGCGCTGCTGCGGACGCTCGCGCTGCGACGGCTGCGCGCGGTCGCCCGCGCCCGCGTCGAGGTCGCGCCACCGGAGCGCGTGCGGCTGCCGCTGGTCGACGCATCGACCTGCATCGGTTGCTCGGCGTGCGTCGATGCCTGCCCCTACGACGTGCTCGAGCTGCGCGACTACGTGGCCCAGGTCGTGCGCGCGCCCGATTGCTGCGGGCTCACGCTGTGCGAGCAACGCTGCCCCAACGGTTCGCTGGTGGTGACCGACCGCGAGGCGGCCGCCGATCGCATCGCCCTCGATGCCGATCTGCAATCGCGCGATGTGCCGGGCCTGTACCTCGCCGGCGATCTGACCGGGCTGCCGCTCATCCGCAACGCGATCAATCAGGGCGCCCACGCCATGCGGGCCTGCGCGGCCGCGCTCGCCCGCGGTGGCGCGCGGGATCCGAGCCGGCTCGACGTGGTCGTGATCGGCGCTGGCCCGGCCGGGCTCGCGGCGGCGCTCGAGGCCATGCGGCACGGGCTCTCGCTGCAGGTGTTCGAGCAGGGCAGCGTGGCCGAGAGCGTGCGCTCGTTCCCCCGCGGCAAGCTGGTGTTCGACCAGCCGCTGTCGATCCCCCTCATCGGTGATCTGTGGCTGAAGGAGTCGAGCAAGGAGGAGTTGCTCGGCCACTGGCTGCGGATCGTCCGCGCACGCGCGGTGCCGGTCGCCGAACACCACCGCGTCACCGCGGTCACGCCGCTGCAGGGTGGGGGCTTCGCGGTGCAGACCCTGCACGACGGCGTGGCCGCGACCGTGCACACCCGCCGTGTGGTGGTCGCGATCGGCAAGCGTGGGACCCCGCGACGTCTGCCGGTCGAGCTGCCCGACGCGGTGCTCGATCGCGTGCACTATGGGCTCGCCGATGCGCGCAGCTTCATCGACCAACGCGTGGTCGTGGCGGGGCTGGGCGACGTCGCGATGGAGGCCGCGATCGCGCTGGCCCACCAGCGCGGCACCACCGTGACCATCGTGCACCGCGGCGAGGGCATGACCCGCGGCAAGGCCCGCAACATCGCCGAGCTGCAGCGGCTGGTCGCGAGCGGCCGCATCGCGCTGCGGCTCGGTCAGCAGATCACCGCCGTGACGCCGGAGGCGATCGGCCTCGCGGGCGCGGGCGCGGGCACGTGGCTGCCGTGGGACCGCCTGCTGGTCCTCATCGGTTCGTTGCCGCCCTGGGACACGCTGGCGGCGATGGGCGTGCGTCGGGTCGACCCCGAGGCCGGCCCGGCGACCGGGGCGGATCCGACCCCGGCCCCACCGCTGGCCCACCGAACCGTGGTCGCGGCCGGCCCGGTGCCGGCGTCCGGTCACCGCACGATGGTGTTTTCGGGGGCCCTGCGCGCCGAAATCCGCCAAGATCGAAGCTCCGACCCGGGCGTTCCCACGCCGGGTTCGCGCACCCAGGAGTCCCCGCCGTGAAGCTCAGCACCGCATTCGTCCTGTCGCTCGTGGGTATGGCGCTGTCGAGCGTCTCGGTGTGGGCGCTGGCCCCGGTCGGCGGTGGTGGCCCGGGCGCGCCGGGGGCCGCGGCCGTGCTGGGCGCAACGACCCCGCCCGCCGGCGGCGGCGATCCGCAATCGCTCGCGAGCCTGCTCAAGGGTGGCACCGCGGAGTTCAGCGCCGGCGCAACGCTGATGATGCAGGGCCGCCTCGGGCACGCCGTGCTGGCGGCGGGTCGCGAGAACGAGACCTATCTGTTCCTCGACGTCACCGCCAACGCCGAGGCCTCGGGCTCAACGCCCGCGCCGGTGAACCTCGCGATCGTGCTCGATCGCTCGGGCTCGATGCAGGGCCAGCGCATGCAGAACGCGCTCGCGGCCGCCTCCGGCATGATCCGCCGGCTGCGCGACGGCGACAGTGTGAGCGTGGTCGGCTACAACACCTCGACGCAGGTGGTGCTGCCACCGACGCGGATCGACAGCAGCAACCGCGAGCTCGCGCTGGCGTCGCTGCGCGGCATCGATGCGCAGGGCAACACCTGCGTGTCGTGCGGGCTCGAGACCGCGATGGACCTGCTGGCGCGCGGCCCCGAGGGCGCGGTGCAGCGCATCTTGCTGCTGTCCGACGGCGAGGCCAACACCGGCGTGCGCGACGTCGACGGCTTCCGCCGGCTCGGTGAGCGCGCGCGCGGCATGGAGACCGCGGTGTCGTCGATCGGCGTCGACGTCGACTACAACGAGAAGGTCCTGTTCGCGCTGTCGCAGGCCAGCAACGGTCGACACTACTTCGTCGAGAATCCCGCCGGGCTGCCGCGCATCTTCGACGACGAGCTGCGCAGTCTCGTGACCACCGGCGCGAGCAACGCCTCGGTCGAGATCGCGCTGGCGCCGGGGGTCACCGTCGAGCAGGTCTTCGATCGCGCGTTCGAGCAGCGGGGCGACCGTGTGACGGTGCCGTTCGGCAGCTTCTCGTCGGGCGACGAGAAGACGGTGCTGCTGCGCCTGCGCGTGCCCAGTGGCGACGTGGGGGCGCGACCCGTCGCCAACGTCCGCATGAGCTACCAGGACCTGGCGCTGTCGAAGCCGGGCTCGTGCGACGGCGAGCTGGTCGCACGCCTCAGCCGCGACGCCGCCGAGGTGTCGCCGCTCGACCCGCTGGTCGAGACCCGGCTCGCGCGCTCCGAGACCGCCGCCGCGCTCGCGCTGGCCAATGAGCAGTTCGCCGCCGGCGACCTGGCCTCGGCCCGCGACACGTTGTCGAAGAACCGCGGCCGCATCCGCTCGCGCGCGACCGAGGCCGCGTCACGGGCACCGGCGGCCGCAGCACCCAAGGTGCAGTCGGAGTTCCAGCAGCAGTTCGATGCGTTCGACGACGCCGAGCGCGGCTTCGGCAACGCGGCTGCGAACGCGCCCGAGCCCACCGCGGCGTCGGAGACCTTCGACGGCAAGCGACAGGTCCGCGCCAACGCGGACAAGCTCGACGACTTCGGCCTGTAGGCCGGCGCGACGTCGGCCGCGAGCGCGCTTTGTCAACCGCCGCGTGCGTGTTCGAGGCGGTGAACGGAGCGGCCCGCGGCACACGGAGCGCACGCGCAACCAAAACCCCCCGTCATGCGCGTGCACGCCGGGTTTGTGGCGTGCGCGTGGTTGCGGTGCCCCCGCGACGGCGGAACGACTAGGATGACCGCCTTCGCATGGAACTGTCGGTCGGCAAGGACATCTTCGGGGTCTGTGGCAAGTGTGGCGACACCTGGCACGTGATCGTCGCGCTGGACGGCACCAAGGTCACCAAGGTGCAGTGCAAGTTCTGCCAGGGCTACCATCGCTTCAAGCGATCGCCCAACGACCCCGCGGCTGCGACGGCAGCACCGGCCGCAGCGCCCAAGCGCACCGCGACCCGCACCGCGAGCGGCAAGAAGACCACCAAGAAGGTCGCCGCGCCGCGTCGTGCCGAGGCGCCGCTCATCGATCCGAACCTCGACTTGCCGGTGCGGGACTACGCGATGAGCGAGACCTACCAGACCGGTGAGCGCATCGAGCACCCCAAGTTCGGACAGGGCGTGGTCGAGTCGTTCCCGAGCCCAGGCAAGATGAACGTCTTCTTCGAGGACGGTCGCCGCACGCTCGCCTATGCGCGCGCGGCTGTGGCGATGTCGTCCTGAGCCGCGCGCGTCGCCGCGACCGGCGACCGAACCAGCTCAGGGCGCGCGGCGTGACGCCGCCAGCAGCAGCGCCGGGGTCGTGACGAGCAGCAGGCCGGCGAGGGCCGCCAGCGCGCTCGCCAGGCCGACCGCGACGCAGCCCATGCTGGCCGTGAGCGCCGCGACGAGGGCCGCGCCCGCCGTCGTCACGACGCCGCGCCCCGCGGTCCGCCGCACGATCACGATGCCCGCCACGGTCGCCGCAGCCATGCACGCCGGCATGCAGAAGCTCGCGCAGCTGCCGTGGGTGCACGCGTGCGGCACGCGACAGCTCACCAGCGCGGTGAGCAGCGGCAGCGAGCCCGCCAGCCATCCGGTGGTGACGGCCTGCGCCGCGGTGCCGCCGCGATGCAGCAGCACCACGACCACCACGGCATGCACCGCCGCGATCGACAGCGATGGCAACGCGGGCGCGCCCGCCAGCACGCAGATCGACAGCAGCACCGCCAATGGCCAGGTCGAGCGCACCGCCGCCCGCAGGCGCGCCCGCTCGTAGGCGCGTCGGGCTCGGGCGCGCAGCTCGAGATCATCGTCAGCGCGTGCCATGCACTCGACTCCACAGGGCGCGCAGCCGCAGCAGCGCGCGTTGCTTGCGTTTGCGCAGCGCCGGCGAGGCCGGTCCGCGCGCGTCGTCGTCGAGCCCGAGCGCGATGCGATCGGCCGACGCGAGCGAGCCGACGACGGCCGCGAATGCGGACGCGAGCTCGTCGTCGAGCAGGCGCTGCTCCGGCGAGGCGGCCGTCGTGGGCGCGTCGTGGCAGGGCGCGAGCGGTTGCTCGCGTCGCCGCGACTGCGCGCGCCGCAGCGTGCGGCACTCCCAGGCGGCGATGCCCAGCGCCCACGCGAGCGCATCGCGGTCGCGATCGTAGGCCGACGCCCGCGCGAACACCGACACCAACGCGCGCTGGGCGACGTCGTCGGCATCGGCGGCGTGTCGCAGCGCGCGGGTCGTGAAGACCCGCAGCAACGGCCAAAGGCGATCGAACAGCGGCGTGAAGGCCTCGCGATCGCCATCGGCGAGCCGGGCCATCCACCGCGAGAGCTCGCGCCGCTCGGCGGAGTCCATCATCCGCGACCGGGTCGGGCCATCACTCGCAGCAGGAGCAGCCGCAGGTGCCACCGCAGTCGTCACAGCAGCCACCGAGCTCGAAGGCGGCGTGGGCGACGGCCGGCAGGGCGGCGGTGAAGAGCAGGGCGAGGAGGGTCCAGTGCTTGCGGGTCATTGGTCGGGGTCCTTTTCCGGGTTCGTGCGACCCGCGGCTGGTGCGGGGCGCTCCTTCGACATAGGCCGAAGACGGCCGATCGTGACGGCGCCGTCAGCCCGGCGAGCGTTCGTGCTTGCTGCCGCCGCGGCAGGGCGGGCTCGCTGGCACGGCGCCGCCGCGCTGCGTCCACTCCTGCACGGTGTAGGCGTGGATTGCCAGCGCATGGATGCCGCCGGGCTGCAGCAGCGGTGCGGCCGCGGCGTGGACTGCCCGGTGGCGTGCGACCAAGGTCTGCCCGGCGAAGCCGTCGGCGACCACCACCAGCTTGAAGTGGCTCTGGGCGCCGCGGCTGTGCATGTGCGACTCGTCGACGACCTCGAGCACGGCGGGGGCGAGCGCCTCGACCACGAGGTCGTGCAGCGCCGCGCCGCGATCGCCCGCGATCACGGCGACACCTCGGCCGCGGGGGCTGGGCTCGGCGCCGGCGGCAGCGCGCGCTCGACGATCTCGGCGATGTCGAGCACCTCGATCTGCTCGTCCTTGTTGAAGTGCTTCACGCCGTCGCTGACCATGGTCTTGCAGAACGGACACGCCACGCCGACCGCGGTCACGCCGGCGTCGACGATCTCCTTGGCGCGGTTGATGTTCACGCGCTTGCTCGGCGGCTCCTCGTCCCAGAAGCGGGCTCCGCCGGCGCCGCAGCAGAAGCCGTGCTCGCGGTTGCGCGGCAGCTCGACGACTGCCTGGCCGGTGGCCTTGGCGATCGCCGCGCGCGGCTCGTCGTAGGTCGCGTTCCAGCGGCCGAGGTAGCAGCTGTCATGGTAGGTCATGCGCTGCTCGAGCGGCTTCACCAGCTTCAGCTTGCCGCTGTCGAGCAGGTGCGCGATGAGCTTGCTGTGGTGGATGACCTCGTAGTTCCCACCGAACTGCGGGTACTCGTTGGCGATGGTGTGGAAGCAGTGCGGGCAGCTGGCGATGACCTTGCGCACCTTCAGCGAGTTCCACAGCTCGACGTTCTCCTTGGCGAGCATCTGGAACTGCATCTCGCTGCCGCCGCGGCGCAAGGTGTCGCCGTTGCACTTCTCTTGCTCGCCGAGCACCGCGAAGCTGACCTTCGCCGCCTGCAGACAGCGCACCAGCGCGCGGGTGGCCTTCTTGCTGATGTCGCTATACGAACCGGCACAGCCCACGAAGAGCAGGTACTCGGCGTCGGGGTTGTCCTCGAGGGTCGGCACCGCGAGGTCCTTGGCCCACGCCATGCGCTGTGACTGCGGCAGGCCCCACGGGTTGCCGGCGGCCTCGATCTTCTGGAAGGCGCGCGACAGTCCGGCCGGCACCCGCGTGCCGCCCTCGTCGTTGAGCACGATGTGCGTGCGCATCTGGACGATCTTGAGCGGGTGGTCGATGAACACCGGGCACACCTGTTGGCAGGCGCCGCAGGTGGTGCAGGCCCACAGGGTCTCGTCCTTGATGCGGCCGCCGACCAGCGGTGCCATGCCGGCGAGCTCGGCCTTGAGCGCCTCGATGCGATCGACCACCGGCTTGGCGGCCGCGTCGTTCTTCTTGGCCTCGTAGGCGTCTTGTCGCGCCTTGAACTCGTCCCAGCCGGGCAGGCCCTCGGCGGGCTCCATCACGCCGGGGGCGGGCGCGTCGACGGCGACGCCGAGCTGCTTGCCGAGCCGCTCGAGCTTGACCAGCTTGATGCCGCGCGACTTCATCTCGTCCTTGAGGTCGTGGATGAGATGCATCGGCGACAGCGGCTTGTCGGTCGCGAACGCCGGGCAATAGGTGGTGCAGCGCGCACACTCGGTGCACGCGTAGTTGTCGAGCAGGCTCTTCCAGCTGAAGTCCTCGAGCTTGCCGACGCCCCAGTTCTCGAAGTGCGGGTTGCCCTCCTCGTCGGTGAGCATGAGCTTGGGCATCACCATCCGCTGGCCCTGATCGCGCAGCAGGATGTTGGGCCCGGAGCCGAGCACGTGGATGTGCTTCGAGAACGGCAGGTAGTTGAGGAAGCCGAGCAGGATCAGCACGTGGCCCCACCAGTGCACCTGGCTGGCGACGTGGGCCCAGTGGGCGTCGACCTGGGCGACCGCCGCGGTGCCGCGGACCTCGAACAGGCCGATCATCTGTCCGATCGTGCGCGCGATCGGCTGCATCGGGTCGGCCACCCCGGTCGCGGCCATCTCCCACGCGTGGTGGCCGTAGTGCGTGAGCACCAGCGAGGTGATGCCGCCCAGGATCAACATCGCGTCGAGGTTGGCCGGCACGAAGCGCGGGTGGACCACGAGGCGGCGGTAGAACGCGTACATCAACGCGAAGAAGACGATGAGGTTGGCGACGTCGACCGCCCAGCGGATGTAGCCGTAGAGGCCCTCGCCGAGCACGGTGCCGAAGGTGAACCAGTCGCCGAGCAGGCCCGAGGTCAGCATCTCCACGCTCGCGACGGTCAGCACCAGGAAGCCCCAGTAGATCGCGAGGTGGTGCCAGCTCGAGCGCTCCTCCATCACCTTGCGCTGGCCGAAGAAGAACGTCATCAGGCTCGCGATGCGCTCGCCCCAGGTCTCTTGGAGATTCGACGGTCGCCCGTAGCTGACGACCTTCGCGAGGCGGTAGACGTTGTACGCGAACACGGCGTGCGCGACGATGGCGACCAGGACGAACGCGAGCTGCTTCATGGCGACTTCGTGGGCGACACGCGTGCAACCGCGCGCCGCACGGGCTGTTAGTATCACGGTCCGGCGCCGGCACGCTCGGCCGGCGCAGCCTGCACCGATGCAGGCGGGCCCGCGCACCGGAGATCCGCATCGTGACGCCGCCCGACGCCGTCTGCGAGGCATCGCCCACGTCGAGCGTGGCCGCAGGGCACACCCTGGCGCGTTGCTGCTACGATCGTCGACGCCGTCATGAACGCGCGCGTGGCCCCCGGTACCGCCGCGGATCTCCTGCTCATCAGCGATCTGCACCTCGGATCCCACCTCAAGCCGCGCATGCGCGGCGAGGCGGTGCACCTGGCGTCGCGTATCGAAGAGGTGTTCCCGCGCTTCTGCGAGCACTACCAGCGGGCCGGCCGCTGGCAGCTGGTGATCAACGGCGACTTCATCGACTTCTGGAACATCGAGCTGCCGGGCGCCGCCGGGCTCGCCGCCGAGGCGCTCGCGGTCGCGCGACTGCACGCGGTCTTCGACGCGCACCCCGAGGTCGAGGGCGCGCTGCAGCGGTTCCTCGGCGCCGGTCACGGCATCGTGTTCGTGACCGGCAACCACGACGCCGAGCTTCTGTACCCGGCCGTGCGCGCAGCCATCGTCGCGCGGCTGTCCCCGGCCGACGACGCCGACTCGACCCGCACCGATCTCACCAACCTCGCGGCGCTGGGGGCGGGTCGGGTGCGCTTCGTGCGGTGGTTCCTGCGCGACCCCGCCGGCGCGTGGATCGAGCACGGTCACAAGTTCGATCCCAGCTGCGCGACCCCGGCCGCGTTGTCGCCCACCCGCGGTGGCGAGCTGGTCCAGACCGTCGCCGAGGTCGCGACTCGCAACTTCGCGAACCTGATGCCGGAGATCGACTACGACGCGCCCGACAAGTTCACCGCACGGGACTACGTGCGCTGGGCGGCGGCCCGCGGCTGGCGCTTCGTCGTGCGCGTGATCCTGCTGTACCTGCGGACCGCCGGGCGCATCCTCGCGCTGTGGGCCGGGCCCGGACGCGTCGACAAGGCCGGCAAGCAGGCCCACGCGGAGCGGCTCGCCAAGGTCGCCGAGAACGCGGGCCTGCAGATGAGCGCCCTCGCGGCGCTCGAGAACATGGCCCCACCGCCGACCACCACCACCATCGCGGGGCTGCTGACGATCACGGCGATGGATCATGTCGTCATGCTGGTCACGCTCGCGATCGTCGGGGCCCTGGCCGCGCGGCCGTTCGGGCTGCCGGTACTCGGGGCGTTGGTGGGCTCCGCGCTCGCGATCGCGCTGTCGGTCCGCAAGCATCGGCGCAAGCGTCCACGCAACGTCGCCCGCGACATGCTCGAGGTCGCCGCGGGCGTCGGCGAGGTCACCGGCGTGCCGTTGGTGTTGATGGGACACAGCCACCGCGGCACGCTCGAGCGCTTCGGGGACGTCGTGTATGCCAACAGCGGCAGCTGGCTCGACGGCTCGCACCTGGTGGTGCGGCGCGATGCCCAGGCGGGTCGCTTCACGTCGGTCCAGCTGCGTCGGTGGCGCAACGGCGGGGTGTTGCGCCTGCACGAGATGGCAGTGCCCGAGCAGGCCGAGCGACCCAGCGAGCTCGTCGCGGCCGATGGGCCGCCCGCCTCTGCGATCGTCCCAAAACCATCCACCCCCTGACGATCGCGCGCGAAGCGTGCGATGATCTCCTCAGCAACGTGGCGGGTGAATACATCCTGGTGATCGAGGACGAGGCGTCGGTGCGGACGCTGCTCGAGAAGTCGCTCAGTTCGCGCGGCTATCGGGTCCAGTGCTGCGAAGACGGCCTCGCGGGGCTCACGGCGCTGGAGTCGGCCAAGCCCGACCTCATCATCGTCGACATCATGATGCCGCGGCTCGACGGCATGACCTTCGTGAAGGCGATCAAGGGCAACGGCGAGACCAAGCCGATCCCGGTCATCTTCCTCACCGCGAAGAACGATCCCAAGACGATGATCGTCGGCATCAACCTCGGCGCGCGCTTCTATGTGACCAAGCCGTTCGTGATCGACGACCTGCTCAGCAAGGTCCAGAAGGCGCTCACGTAGGCCGTCCGCCGAGCTCGTGATCGAACCCGGCGGCGCGACGCAGGCGGCCGGCGAGGATTGCATCGGCCAGCGCCTCGATGTCGGCCGCGCCGCTGCGATCGCCCCGGTGCGGCGGCACGACCTCGCGGATCGCCGCGTGCACCGCACGGAGCGGGCCGCTGGTCGGGGCCGGGCGCAGGTCGATTGCGGCTGCCGCGACGATGGCCTCGATCGCCAGCACGCAGGCGACGTTGCGCGCGACCGCAGCGAGCTTGCGCGCGGCGATCGGGCCCATGCTCACGTGGTCCTCCTTGCCCGCGGAGGTCGGGATGGTATCGACGCACGCTGGCATCGACAGCGTCTTGCACTCGCTGGCGAGCGCGGCCGCGGTGACCTGCGCCAGCATGAAGCCGCTCTCGAGCCCGGCGTCGGCGGCCAGGAACGGCGGCAGCCCGCGCGAGGTGTGCTCGCCCATGAAGCGATCGCAGCGGCGTTCGCTGATGGTCGCCAGCGTGGTGAGCACGGCGGTGAGGTGATCGAGCGCCGGTGCGATGCTGCCGGCGTGGAAGTTGCCGCCCGAGAGCACGTCGAAGCCGCCGCCGTGTGCCGGCAGCAACAGCGGGTTGTCGGTCATGCTGTTGATCTCGACGCTCAGGGTCTGCGCGACGTAGCCGAGCGCACCCCTGGCGGCGCCGTGCACCTGCGGCATGCAACGCAGGGCGTAGGCGTCTTGGACCTGGCCGCAGTCGCGATGGGAGTCGCGCAGCGGCGAGCCGGCCATCAGCTCGCGCACGATCGCCGCGGTGCGCTGCTGGCCGGGGTGGGGCTTGCCGGCATGGATGCGAGGATCGAAGGCGTCGACGGTGCCGAGCAGTGCGTCGAGCGAGAGCGTGCCGACGATGTCGGCGGCGGCGACCAGCTCGGCGGCATCGAGCACGCCGAGCGCCCCGATCGCGGCGGTGACCTGGGTGCCGTTGATGAGCGACAGCCCCTCCTTCGCCGCCAGCTCGACCGGTTGCAGGCCGGCGCCGACCAACGCCGCCGCACCCGACATGCGGGTGCCGTCGACGATCGCCTCGCCCTCGCCGACCAACACCAACGCGACGTGGGCCAGCGGCGCGAGGTCGCCGCTGGCGCCCACGCTGCCCTGGCACGGCACCACCGGCACCACGTCGGCCGCGAGCATCTGCGTGAGCGCGTCGACCACCGACGGCCGCACGCCGCTGGCCCCGAGCGCCAGCGTGTGGGCCCGCAGCGCGAGGATGGCCCGCACGCTGGCGACCGGCAGCGGCGCACCGACCCCCATCGCGTGCGAGCGGATGAGGTTCAGCTGCAGGGCGCGGGTGTCCTTGGCGGCGATCGAGGTGTCCGACAGCGCACCGAAGCCGGTGTTGACGCCGTAGATCGTGCGGCCCTGCGCGAGCGCCTGCTCGAGCTGGGCCCGCGTGTCGGCGATGTGTTCGCGCGCGGCCGGATCGATGGCGACGCTGGCCTCGCGTCGCGCCAGCGCGAGCACGTCGAGCAAGGAGATCGGGCGGCCGAGGACGACGGTGTCGGTCATGGGGCGCGGGCAGTGTACCCATGCGCGGCGTGCCACGTGATCGCGATGGCCGGACCGGCGCCGCGTGGGCCGCGAGCCGACGCGCGCGCGACGGCGGCGACGGTGCCGGGTGCCGCCTTGGGAACCAAGGCAGGGTTTGACCCCCGCCGGGGGCCCGACTAGGCTAGCAACCGCGATGAAGGTGTGCCCCCTGTGCGGCGGCGCCTATCCGGTCGAGGAAGGCTTCTGCCCGATGGACGGCAAGCGCCTCCGCACGCGGGTGGCCGCCAACACGCTGCCCGTCGCGGCGCCCGCCGAGGCGTTCGCACGCAGCCTGCTCGGGCAGGTGCTCGATCGCCGCTATCGGCTCGACGAGGTGATCGGCGAGGGCGGCATGGGCGTGGTCTTCCGCGCCACGCACGTGCTCATCGGCAAGCGCTTCGCGGTGAAGGTGCTGCGACCCGAGCACCTCGACGCGGCGGAGCTCGTGCAGCGATTCCTGCTCGAGGCCAAGGTCGCCTCGAGTCTCAAGCACCCCAACGTCGTCGAGATCACCGACTTCGGCGAGCTGCCGGGCGGTGGGGCGTTCTACGCGATGGAGCTGCTCGAGGGCCGCTCGCTGGCGCAGACCATCGACGCCGAGGGCGCGTTCTCGCCGATCGATGCCGGCATCATCGGGCTGCAGGTCGCCCAAGGGCTCGCCGCCGCCCATGCGCAGGGCGTGGTGCACCGCGACCTCAAGCCCGACAACGTGTTCCTGTGCCTGCCGCGACGCGGCGCCCAGCACCCGGTCGCGAAGCTGCTCGACTTCGGCATCGCGCGCGTTGGGCCGCGCCGCATCACCGTCATGGGCGCGGTGCTGGGCACGCCCGAGTACATGTCCCCCGAGATGGCGATGGGCCTCGACGTCGATGCGCGCGCGGACCTCTACGCGTTCGGCGTGCTGATGTTCGAGATGCTCACCGGCACCGTGCCGTTCTATCACCGCGAGGTCGCCAAGACCCTCGAGCTACAGGTGCGGGGCCCGCGGCCGACGCTCGCCTCGCGCAAGCCCGAGCTCGCCGCGTTGGTGCGGGTGGGCGAGCTGGTCGAAACGCTGATGGCGGTGGATCGCGAGACCCGGCCGGCGTCGGCGGAGATCGTCGTGCGCTCCCTGGCCGCGTCGCTGCATCACGATCTCGATCGCGAAGCGGTCGAGGTGGTGAGCCGCGCGACGAAGGCGATCGGCTCGAACCTGCTGGTCGATCTGCTGGAGCCGCGCGCCGACGTGCCGTGGCCCGCCGCACAGGGGCGGTCGCCCGAGCCGCCAACCGCGGCGATCGGGCCCGCGGCGGCGGTGGTCGCTGCGCCGCCCGTGCCGACGCCGCCGGCACGCGCGGGGGCGCGCACGGCCGCGGTCGCCGCAGTGGTGACCGCGTGCATCGCTGGGGCCGCGACCTTCGGCGTGGCGCAGTGGCTGCGTCGCCCCGCGTCCGACGAGGCCGCGGGCGCCGAGTCGCCGCCGGCCCAGGAGGCCTCGATCCTCGCCGCGCCGGCGCTGACCCCCGCGGTGCTGCCGATGCCGACCCCGGTCACCGCCGTGCCGGGCCCCGCGCTCGCGGATCCCGGATCGGTTGCGCCAGCGGGCGCCGGCCCGACGGCGTTGCCGGGGGCAGCGAACGCCGATGCGATGCCGAGCGCGGCGGACCTCGATCCCGCGGCCGCACGCGCGTCGGTGCACGCGAAGTCGGACCCGTCGATCGAGCGTACCAAGACGCAGGCGCGTCGCGCCGCGGACAAGCGGGATCGCACCAAAACTGTCGTGCCTGCGACCGCGCCCGCCGCCGCCGATCCCCCGCCGACACCGCCGAGTCGACCCGAAGACGACGCGCCCTCGACCCCCAAGGACCCACCTGCACACAAGGGCCCCCGTGATCTGAAAGATCCTTTCCCTTCGAAATAATGTACGCTTGAGGCCATCTACGATCGTGTCGGACTCGCAGCAGAAACGGCCAGGTAGCGCCACGATGGTGGCGGACGGAAGCGCGGCGGGCATGCCCGTGCGCAGCCCACCGCCGCCGCCGCGTCGCCCCGGTTCGCACGCCGCACAATCGGTGGCCGCGGCCCCGGGTGCTGCGCAGGCGGCTGCGATGCCGACCCCGGACTCGGCGGCTCCGCTGTCGTCGCCGCCGGTCGTCGGGACGCCCGTACCCGGCGCGCCGGTGGTGATCGCCGCCGCCGTGTCGGCGCAGATCGGCGTCGCCAGTGACCTCGTCGGCAGCGTGCTCGCCGACCGCTACCGCATCCTCAAGAAGCTCGGCGAGGGCGGCATGGGTAGCGTGTACCTGGCCGAGCACACCACCATCAACAAGCGACTCGCCATCAAGGTGCTGTCGCCCGAGTACTCGCACAAGCAAGACCTGGTCGACCGCTTCCTGCAGGAGGCCCGCGCGGCCTCGATGATCGAGCAGGAGAACGTCGTCGAGATCACCGACTTCGGCTCGACCCCGGGCGGCTCGGTGTTCTTCGCGATGGAGTTCTTGAACGGCGAAGACCTCGCGGCGACCGTGAAGCGCGAGGGTGCGCTGCAGTGGCCGCGCGTGCAGGCGATCATGCTGCAGATCTGCACCGCGCTGGATGCCGCCCACGCGGCCGGCATCATCCACCGCGACATGAAGCCCGAGAATTGCTACCGCATCCGCCGCGGCAGCAACGAGGACTTCATCAAGGTGCTCGACTTCGGCATTGCGAAGGTCCAGAGCGACGAGGGCGAGGGCGGTCGCGGTCTGACGCGCACCGGCATGATCTTCGGCACGCCCGAGTACATGTCGCCCGAGCAGGCCAAGGGCGAGCGCGTGGACCATCGCGTCGACGTCTACGCCGCCGGCGTGATCATGTACGAGCTGCTGACCGGCCGCGTGCCGTTCACGGCCGATACCTTCATGGGGATCCTGACCAAGCACATGTTCGAGGCCCCCGCGGCCCCGAGCAGCCTGGCGCCCCACGCCGGCATCCCACGCGAGGCCGAGGCGGTGATCCTGAAGGCGCTGCAGAAGGACCGCGAGTACCGGTTCCAGAGCATGGTCGAGATGGCCCGCGCCATCGAGGCGGTGGGCACGGGTGCCGCTGCGGTGAGCGTCGTGCGCGAGCACGTGGTCGCGCCGCACAGCGGACAGCTGCGGTTCGCCGGCAGCTCGACGGCGATCGAGCTCGACGCCGACGCGGGGGCCTTCGACGCGTCGCCCAAGTCCCGCGCTGGGCTCTTCGTCGGTCTCGGTGTCGGCGCGGCGCTGCTGGGCGGGTTGGTCTATGTGGCCATCAGCGCGCTGCAAGCCGACCCGTTGCCGGCACCGACCGGCGCGCAGGCGGCCGCGGCCGCGGAGCCGCCGGATCCGACACCCGTAGCCGTGGGTACGCCGACCCCGACGCCGACCCCGGAGGCGGCCCCGGCCGCCGTGCAGATCACCGTGGCCACGCCCGGGATCGACGGCGAGGTGCGTGCCGACGGCGATGGCCGCGTGCTCGGTCGCACCAACGCGGCGATCTCGATCGCCAAGGGTGAGACGGCGCTGCGCGTGGTGGTGCACGCCGACGGCTACGACGATCGCATCATCGAGCTGACCCCCGACGCGACCAAGAGCGTGGACGTGTCGCTCGAGGTGAGCGTCGCCGACGAGGCTCCTGTCGAGGTGAAGCCCGAGTCGCACCACGACAAGCGCGGTGGCAAGCGCGGCGGCAAGAAGGACGGCAAGCCCGACGCGAAGGCGGACCCCAAGCCGAACGCGACGCCGGACCCGAAGCCGGATCCCAAGCCGGATCCGAAGGCGGACGCGAAGCCTGACGCGAAGCCGGATCCGAAGCCGGACGTGAAGCCGGATCCCAAGCCCGACCCCAAGCGCGGCGGCGGCTCACCGGATCTCAAGGATCCGTTCGGCCACAACTGAGGGTCGCGGCAGCGCGAGCGCGGCGTCGAAGTACGCCAGCAGGCCCGCGACGTCGTTGTCGATCCACGGCGCGGGGTCGTGCGGGTTGAAGCGCCAGAAGCGAGAGGGCGCGCGCAGGTGCTGGCGAAGGCTCGCGAGCGCGGGGAAGGTCTCGACACAGATCGCCCAGCAGTCGAGACCATGGTGCAGGTGGTCCTCCTGCTCGCCGGTCCACGCGTCGAAGATGCGATGCGCGAGGCGACGGTAGCGAGCCCGCGGCTGCGCGCCCGCGAACGCGCGACACAGCTCGATGTAGCTGCGGTAGGGCGGCCGCGTGGTGACGCGCGCGGGGATCAGCGTGCCCATGAACGAGTGCAGGCCAGCGGCGGCGTGGAAGCGCTGCGCGCCGCACAGCTCGTGCAACGCCCGCGTCTCGGGCTCCGACAGCGGCGCCGGCCCGCAATAGGTGGCCTTGCCGGGCTGCTGCACGCCCGCGCCCGGTAGCGCCCGCCGGGTGGCGCCGTGGGGCAGGGGGTAGTTGCGGTTGAGATCGACGCCGCGGCTGTTGCAGCGCAGCGCCGCCAGCGGCCCATCGCCACCCGCCTCCCAGGTGCGACGGTAGCCGTCGGGGTTTAGGCAGGGCACGACCCACAGCTCGGCGCGTCGACGAAGCGCGCGGGCGGCCGGGTCGTCGGCGGCGACGCGCTCGAGCAGCGCCAGCGCGAGCAGGCCCGAGACCCATTCGATGCCGTGGATGTTCGCGCAGCACAGCACGCGCGGCGCGTCGTGGCGTGACGCCGGCACGCGGATCGCGACCAGCGGCTCGCCGTCGACGCTGTGGCCGAACTCCACCCGCTCACCGCACGCGCGCGCGAGCGCGTCCACGGTGGCGCGGCGGAGCTCGGGCGCGAGGTAGGGCCCGGCGATGGCCGGTGCCCCGCTCACGTCGGCGGTGCCGGCTCCTCGGCGGGCTCGTCGAGGGCGTCGGCGCCCTCGACGGGCACATGACCGTGACCCGCCGCCTCGGCGTCGACCGACGCGTGCGCGTCTGCGGCGCTGTCGATCGCGTCGCCGCTGGCGTGCGCGCCATGGGGCGCGTCGTCGTCCTGCGCCTCGTCGGGCGGGCTCAGGCGCTCGACCACCACCGGCGCGCCGTCGTGTTGCATCTGCGCGAAGGCCCGCTCGACGCGGTGCCACGCGCTGGTGCCGACCTGGAACTGCGTGTCGCGCTCCCCGACGGTGAGGTTGCGGATCGCCTTACCCGCCAGGCCGGTGTGATCCGCGAGCAGGTCGCGGATGTCAGCGGCCTTCTTGCCGTGCGCGCGGCCCAGCGAGAGTCGCACGTCGATCCAGGTCGCGTCGGTGGGCGTGGTCTGCAGATCCACACGCACCGGCTCCGGTGCCGGCGGCTCCTCGGGCTCGTTGTCCTCGAAGTCGCGGAAGCTGAAGTGCGTGGCCCAGACCTCCCAGAAGTCCTTGTGGGGCGGCACCATCAGCGGCGGCGGCGGCGGCTCGGCTTCCTTCTTCTTCTTGCGACGGCGACGGCGTCGCTTGCGACGATCGGCCTCCGAGCCGGCCTCGCCCTCGGTGCCAGCCGCCGCGGCCTCACCGTCGGCTTCGCCCTCGGTCTCACCCTCGTCGTCGTCGTCGCCCTCACCGTCGGCGTCGTCACGGGCGGCCACCGGCGCACCCGCATCGGTCGGTGCCGCGCCCGGGGTGGGCTCGCTGCGGTCGCGCTGCGACAGGTCTTCGAGCTCGACCTCTTCGGCGAGCTGATCGAGCACACCTTGGCGTCGGGCCTTGAGCGTGAAGTCGTCGAGCTCGTCGATCTCGCCGAACTCGTCGCGCACCAGCTGCAGCTCGCTCTCGTCGATGTCGACGAGGATCTCGTCCTGCGCGAGCGGGCGCTGTGGCGTGACCACCGAGGTGGCCTGGACCTCCGGTGCCGAGGTCCCGCCGCCCCGTCTGCGCCCGCGTCGTCGCCGACGCCCGCGGCGTCGACCGCCAGCCTCACCGGCGTCGCCGGCCCCCGCGGCACCGTCGGCCGCGAGCTCGTCGCCCTCGGCCTCGCCGTCGTCGTCGTCGTCGTCGTCGTCGGTTGCACCCGCATCGCCGGTCGGCTCGGATGCGCCGGGGCCAGCGACTGCGGTCTGGCCCTCGGCCGCCCGGCCACCGCGTCGTCGTCGTCGTCGCCGTCGTCGTCGCCCGCCACTGCCGGCCTCGGCACCGGCCTCGGCGGCCGCGTCGCTGCCGTCGCCCGCGACCACGCGGCCGTCCTCGGTGGGCGCGCCGGTGGTCTCGCCGTCGGCGAGCACGTCGTCGTCGTCGTCGTCCACGTCGCCGTCGATGCGGGCGTCGACGCCGGTGTGCTCGATGCGTCCGTGGCTGGCGCCGGCGTCGACGGTCGCGTCGCCCTGGGGTGCCATGCGGGGTCCGTCGCCGCGGCCACGTCGCCGCCTGCGTCCGCGGCGGTGGCGATCGCCCTCACCGCGCTCCGACGCCACCGCGTCGCCTGCCTCGGTGGTCGCAGGCGCATCGGTGCCCGGCTCGGGCGTTGCCACCGGCTCGCGTGGCTCGTCCGCGGCGGCGGTGTCGGTGGCCGCGAGCTCGCGCGGGGGCCGGTCGCGATCCCTGTCGCGATCCCGGCTTCGGTCGCGGCGACGCCGGCCGTGCTCGTCGCCCGACTCGCGCGGACGATCGTCACCGCCGCCGACGGCACGCTGCGCGTCGCCCTCCTCGCGTGGACGATCGTCGCGCGGACGATCGTCGCGGGGGCGATCATCGCGGGGTCGATCGTCGCGGGGTCGATCGCCGCGCGGACGATCACCGCGGGACCGATCGTCACGCCCACGGCCGAAGCGTCCGCCCTCGCGGGGCCGGTCGCGTTCGCGGCGTTCGCCGGTGCGATCGCGGTCGCGATCGTAGCGCGCGTCGTCGCGGACCTCGCCCTCGGGCGCGTCGTCCATCAGCGACGCACGTCGCGGGCGCTGGGCCATCGCCTGCGACAGCAGGTACGCGATGACCCGCTCGCCGCGGGGGTCCTTCATGAGGTTGCGGGCCAGCAGCGTCCACTCCGGCGACACCAGCTCGGGGAACAGGCTGCTGACGTGGTCGAGCTTGACCTCGTTGCGCACGGCCTGCAGCTCCTCGGCCACCGGCATCGTGCGCTCGGTGAACGTGATGGTCGGGTACTGCAGCTTGAGATAGTAGAAGTTGCCCAGCTCGTGCGGCGAGATGAGGCTGATGGCCTGGCCGGCCCGGCCCGCGCGTCCGGTGCGGCCGGTGCGATGGACGTAGGTCTCGGCGTTCTCGGGGAACGAGTAGTTGATGACGTGGCTGATGTGCGAGATGTCGATGCCCCGGCTCGCGACGTCGGTCGCGACCAGGAATCGCAGCTTGTTCTCGCGCATCCAGCCGAGCACGCGCTCGCGGGCCGACTGCGTCAGATCCGACGACAGCGGCTCGGCCGCAAAACCCTCGCGCTGCAGCACCGACGCGACCAGGTTGACCTCTTCGCGGGTGTTGCAGAACACCAGCGAGGTCGCGGGCTCCTCGACGGCGATCACGTCGAGCAGGTCGCGGGTCTTCACCGCGCTGGTCACCGAGTAGTACGAGTGGTGGATCTCCGCCGCTGCGATCGCGTCGCCCGACAGCCGCAGCGGCACCGGGTTTCGCATGTAGCGACGGGCGATGCGCTCGATGGCGCTCGGCACGGTGGCCGAGAACAGCGTGGTCTGGCGCTCCTTGGGGCAGGCGTCGAGGATCGCGTGGATGTCCTCGAGGAAGCCCATCGAGAGCATCTCGTCGGCTTCGTCGAGCACGACCATGCGGACCTTCGAGAGGTCGAGCGAGCGACGACGGATGTGGTCGAGCACGCGGCCGGGGGTGCCGACCACCGCGTGCACGCCGGCGCGGAGCGCTGCGAGCTGGGGCTGCATCGCGGTGCCGCCGTAGATCGGCAGCGGCACCACGGCGGTGTGCTTGGCCAGTCGCAGCAGCTCGTCGCAGACCTGTTTCGCGAGCTCGCGGGTCGGGGTCAGCGCGATGAGCTGCACGCCGGTCTGCGCGGCGTCACCGGCCTCGAAGCGCGCGGCCAGCCACGGCACACAGAACGCGCCGGTCTTGCCGGTGCCGGTCTGCGACTGCACGAGCACGTCGCGGCCGCGGCAGATCGGATCGAAGGTCGCGGCCTGCACCTTGGTGGGGCGCTTCCAGCCGGCGTCCTCGATCGCGCGCAGCAACGCGGGCGGAATGTCGAAGCCGGCGAACGACTCCGGCACGACGACCTCGGCATCGATGATGTCGTCGTCGGTGCCCATGATCGAGCCGCTGCTGCCGTGCCAGCTGGCACCGGACTCGGTGACCGCGGGCGCAGCAGCGCTGGCGTCGTCGTCGGCGGGTGGGCTCGCTTCAGGGGCGGTGGTGGACTCAGGGGAGGTGGAATCGGGGCGCACGTCGGCGCCCCCGGGCGCGTCGGCGCCAGGGTCTTGGATGTCGGACGACATGATGGAGGGTCCTAGGGCGCGAGCAGCTCACGTCGGGCCTGTTGGTCGCGGGATCGCGACTCGAGGTGTTCGCGCAGCCGCAGGTCGATGGCCTCGAGGGCATGTTCGCTCTCGAGGTCGCCACGGTTGGCGCAGGCCGTTCGGGTCTCGCGGATGAGGTTGGAAACGACATGGTCCTGGGGGTCGGTCGCGCGGTCGCTTGGGGACCTCTGGGTGAGGGCCACGACGCGGTCGCGCAGGAGCTGGACTCGGTACGCACAGTCGATCTCCCCAGAGGGGAGCCCGACCGACTGTTGCGCGAGGCCTCGCGAGACGCCGACGACCCCCCAGAGGATCGCCGCGGAAACGCCCACGAGCCGGATGTGCGAAGCGATCCGCACCGATCGGGGTGGCTGCGGACCTTGGTTCAGTGTGCTGCGAGTCTGGCGCGACCGACGGTCCGCGGTCAAGTCCACGACGCGGCACGCCGGGATTGAGCTGTGTGTTGTCGCACGGGTGAGCCGTGGCGCCGCGGGGGTGGGGCTGCGCGGTCAGCCGGGGCAGACGCCGGCCGCCGGATCGGCGCGGGCGATGAAGCGAACCTGGCCGATCTGGCTCGCACCGATGCTGGCGCCCGCGATCAGTCGGCGGATGCGGCACGCCTGCGGCACCTCGGACACGGCGGCGAGGCACTCGCCGATCGCGTTGAGATCGACGCGCGTCGCGGCGGGATCGGCCTCGTCGAGCCGACCGGGGTGGGGGAGATCGCGCCACGATCCGCGATCGAGCGGCACCACCTGCGCGGTGCGATCGAAGCCGGCGACGTTGAGGGTCACGAGCACGCCGGTGTCGAGCTGGAAGTCGTGGGTGCGGTCGTTGCCTTCGCGAAGGTCGAGCACCTCGATCGGTGCGGGCCCGCCCTGCGAGCCCGATTGCGGCAGTGCCGTCAGCAACCACACGCCCGGATCGAGCGGCAGCACGTAGCCGCCGCGGCGGTGTGCCGCCGGATCATAGAACGTCTGGACCTCGTGGTAGTAGGGCCCGGGCACCGACGCGGCGCTCTCGTCGGGCATGCGCAGCCGCTCGGCGATGACCACTGCGCCCTCGCTGCCGCAATCGCGATCCGGCGGCGCGAGATCGGTGCAGGTGGCGGCGTCGAGCACCACCCGCCCGCGCACCAGCACGCGGCGCGGCAGGTCGAAGCGGATGGGATTGTCGCCGCTACTGGTGTCGACCGACATCTGCGTCGCGAACGATCCGAACAGCGAGCCCACCGGCGACTCGATGCGCAGGCTGTAGGGCCGCGCCGTGCCGTCGGGCCCGGCCGCGAGGTTGGGCACCGTGCAGGTGCCCTGGGCGGTGGGACCATCGGTGCACTCGATGGCCTGGCGCAGGGCACCGACGACGTCGCCAATGGCCGGCAGTGGCGTCAGGCAGCCGGCCTCGTCCCAGCGCATGCGCGCCTCGGCGTCGAGCACCAGCGGCGCCTCGACGATTGCGCTGGGCACCGCACCCGCCGAGGTGCGTCCATCGCAGGCGCTGGCCTGGGTGGGCCCGGGCATCGCGGCCGCGTCCTCCAGCGTGCGCGGCAGGCAGCCGATGTCGCAGCAGCGATAGGCGGTGTCACCACTGCCCACGAGCGTGATCGGCTCTGCGCTCAGATCGATCGCGACCTGCTGGGCGGGTCCCCAGGTCGGCACGCACAGGTCCCGCACGGTAGCGGTGGGTTTGGGCTGGCCCTGGGTGATGGGGTTGAACTGCAGGTCGACCGCGTAGCTCATCGACGCCACCGGCCCCTGGGGTGCGGCCGTGAGGGTGAACGAGCGCACCTGGCCGGTGTTGCCGGTGCCTTCGCAGTAGGTATAGACGGGGGTCGACCACGCGCCGACGCTGTCGCTGACCACCGTGCCGCTGTCGGCCGCACGTCCAGCGAGCGCGAGCTCGCATTGGCGGGTGTCGAGGTCGCAGAACTGCTCGCCCGCGATGCAGCCGGCGTCGCTGCTGCAGGTCGGACCGCGATCGCCGGGCGCGGTGTCGCCGAGCGCGAAGACCCCGAGCCGCGGCGCGTCCTCGGTGTCGGCATGGCGCACGCGGATCGCGACGCCCTCGACACCCGCGGGGTTGCCGTTGCCGTCGACCGTGGTCGCGAGCGTGACCGGGTCGATCAGGCGCACGCGGCCCTGCAGCGTGCGGCTGCACGAGTCGTCGTACTGCACGGCGTATGCGAAGCGGGGGTTGCCGATCAGCGTGCACTGATCGAGCGCGGGGATGCAGAAGTTGGGCGCCGGGCCGCAGTCGTCGTCGCCGCTGCAGGCGTCGTCGCCGGCGACCGGCGGCACGATCATCGCGTACAGCGGCGCGGCGGCGTCGGGCAGGCTGCGCCACTGCACGAAGCCGCCGCCACCGAGCGCCGCCGGCATGGCGTCGTACGGGTGGTAGCGCGGCCAGCGGATCGCCGTCGGCAACAGGCTCGGCATCTCGGCGCCGTCGGTGGTCGGGTAGTCGATGCGCGGCGTGGTCGTGGTCGATCGGCCGAAGCGCGACGCCTGCGACAGCTGCACCTCGCCCATCATGACGTCGTCGAGCGTGGGCATGCCCGGCACCGCCGGCACGCGGGTGTAGACCGACAGCTCGAAGGTCTGCTGCAGGTGGTTGCGCTCGATGGTCAGCTCCTTGTTCGCCGAGGTGAAGCCGGTCTCGGCGTCGCAGCCCCCGACCTCGGCGCGGAACACCACCTGTGCGCCGACCAGCTCCTGGACGTCGAAGCCGAGGTCGGCCACCGGTGGCAGCTGCTCGCCGGGCACGCAGACGTTGGTGTCGGGCGCACAGACCTCGCCGGCGACGTTGCAGTCGGCGTCGTTGCGGCACTCCTGCGGCGAGGGCTCGGGCGCGAGCGTGCTGCAGCCGGCCAAGAGCAGCCACGACGACCACCACCGCACGGCGCGACCGCTCATCCGCCCTCGACCTCCTCGCAGTCGCACTCGGCCTCGGGGTCGGCGGCGTCGCGGCACTCGAACACGAAGTCGATCGTGGCATACGTCGCGCCCTCGGCGAGGTCGGGCACGCCGAACTGCGTCGCGCCGTACACCGGGCGCCCGTTGGCATCGACGGCGGGCTCGCCGCCCGAGTCGAGCAGCTGCGGGCGGAAGAACGGGCGGTCGGTGACCATGAAGCGCAGGTCGTGCAGCCCAGCGAGGAGCGGGCGTCCAGCCTCGTTGCACAGGTCGATGCGACGATCGCCGTTACCCTTGTCGAGGGTGAAGCGCCACAGCACCGGCAGCGCCGCGCGGCCGTTGGGCAGCTCGGTGGCGTCGCCCGCGACCGCGTCCTCGAGCTCGACGAGTGCACCGGCGCGGCCGGGCTCCCAGTGCTTGGCGTAGGCGACGGCCTCGTTGGGCTCGGCCGCCGCCGGATCGGCGTCGAGCAAGGCCACGCCGAACACCGAGTCCTTGGGCGCGTCGCCGTCGCTGTCGTCGTCCTCGGCGAACACGTCGAAGCTGGGCAGCGCGCGACGGTCACCGGCGGGGCAGATGCAGAAGTCGCCGTCGTCGGGCCGCAGCAAACCGGAGGGACGGCTGGCGAGCACCTGCGGGCAGTACTCGGGCTCGCGGCGCTTGGTGTCGGGGTCGTTGCAGCGCGCGTCCATCTCGGGCAGCTGCGGCGAGCGCTGCACGATGCGCACCGCGCTGGAATTCTCGAGCCCGGGATCGACGTGGATGTCACGGTCGGGGATGATGCAGGCGCCCAGCAGGAGCCCGACGGCGACATGGACGCGGCGCGGGGGCATCACATCTCCTCCGCGCAGTCGCAGCCGGCCTCGGCATCGAGCCCGTCGTCACAGCGGAACACCCAGTCGGCGGTGGCATAGCTGGCGCCGCCCGGCAGATCGGGCACGCCGATCGCGGCCTGGGTCGCGTCGACGCGCAGCGGTCGTTCGTCGGCATCGAGCACGATCTCGCCGTTCGCGTCGACCTCGAACGGGCGGTACCACGGGCGATCGGTCACCACCAGTCGCAGCGAGTGGAGCCCCGGCGACAGCTTGCCGTCGGGGGCCGCCGCGTTGTCGTTGCACAGGTCGAAGCCATCGTCGGCGCCGAGCGTCCAGCGCCGCACCACTGGCTCGGGGCGGTCGATGGCGTCGGCGTAGATGCCCACGCCGAGCCGCACGAAGGACGCCGGCAGCGTGTTGGGCAGGATGTTTTGGAACGCGAGGTACGGCGCCGGATCGGCGGTGGCGCCGGGCATGTCGAGCAGCAGCGCGCCCAGGATCGCGTCCTTGGGGCGACCTTCGTCGTCGAGGTCGGCATCCTCGACGTAGATGTCGAAGTAGCCCAGCGAGTTGTTGTCGCGGCCGGGGCACACGCAGAAGGGCTGCTCGAGCTCGATGCGGCCGAACGGCAGCGACTCCGGCGGCAGCGGGCACGATGGCAGCTGCGGATCCTCGTCGCGACACTTGGCGTGGGCAGCCGCGGTCACGGGGATCGACTGGATGAGCCGCACCGGCCCGGGGTTCACGAACGCGCCGCGCACGTCGATGTGCCGGTCGGGCACGATGCAGCCGACCAGCGCGAGCGTCAGCGCAGCGCCCAGGCCCCGCGCGCGCTCACCCGCCATCCTTGCCTTCCTTCTCGAGGTGGCGAAAGATCGTGCGCGGATCGACGCCGAGATCGCGGGCGGTCTTGGTGCGGTTGCCGTTGTTGCGCGCGAGGATCTTGTTGATGTACTCGCGCTGCCACACCTCGCGGGCCTCGGCCAAAGGCAGCGGGTTGTCGTCGCCGACTGGGATGCCGACGCTGGCGTCGAGCTCGAGATCCAGATCCTTGGCGGTGATCTGCGGGCCCTCGGCGAGCACCAGCGCCTTCTTGATGTGGTTCTCGAGTTGGCGGATGTTGCCGGGCCACGCGACCTTCATCATGGCGTGGTGGGCCGAGCCCGCGAAGGCCTTGCCGGCGTCGATCTCCCGGCCGTACTCCTTGGCGTAGCGCTTGACCAGGTAGCGCGCGATGAGCATGACGTCGTCGCCGCGCTCGCGCAGCGGCGGCAGCTCGATGCCGATGACGTTGAGCCGGAAGTACAGGTCCTCGCGGAAGCGGCTGTGGCGGACCTCGTCGGCGAGATCGCGGTTGGTCGCCGCGACCACGCGCACGTCGATCGGCGTGGTCTTGGCCTCGCCGACGCGCTGGATCTGGCGCTCCTGCAGCACCCGCAGCAGCTTGACCTGCAGCTCGCAGCGGCATCTCGCCGACCTCGTCGAGGAAGATGGTGCCCTTGTCGGCCGCCTGGAACTTGCCGATCTGGTTGGCGATCGCGCCGGTGAACGAGCCCTTCACGTGGCCGAACAGCTCCGACTCGATGAGGTTCTCGGGGATGGCGCCGCAGTTGACGGTGATGAACGGCCCTTGCGCCCGCGGCGAGCGGTTGTGGACCTCGCGCGCGATGAGCTCCTTGCCGGTGCCGGTCTCGCCGGTGATGAGCACCGTGATGTCGGTGCCGGCGACCTTCTCGACGCGGTTGTAGACCTCGATCATCTGCGGGCAGCTGCCGATGATCTCGCCGAACTTGAAGTGCTCGAGGCGCTCGGCCAGCTCCTGGCTCTCCTCGCGCAGCTCGACCAGCAGCCCCACGTTCTTGATGAACAGTGCGGCCTGGGCCGCGAAGATCTTGAGCAGCTCGAGCTGCTCGGCGCGGAACAGATCGCGGACGTTGTCGTTGCCGACGTAGATGACGCCGAGCAGCTCGCCGCGCACGATGAGCGGCACGCACATCACCGAGCACAGCTTGAGGTTGATGACCGACAGCGAGCTCTGGAAGCGGGTGTCGCTGTAGGCGTCGCTGATGATCTGCGCCTGCCGACTGGTGATGACCTCACGCAGGATGTTGTCGCTCAGCAGCTCGGCGGGGTCGTCGACGGGCTGGCGCTCGAGGTTGCGGGCCACGCGGATCTGATAGTTGCCGCTGTCGTCGGCGAGCACGAGGAAGCCCTTGCTCGCCCGCGTCATCGCCACGACCTGGTCGATCAGCTCCGACAGCAGGTGCTCGAGATCACCGGGCCGCAGCATCAGCTCCGAGAAATCGACCAGCCGCTTGAGCGCATCGATCTGATCGAGGCTCGGCGGGGTCGCCGGCGTCTCGCCCGAGGGCTCCGCCGCCGGCGCCTCGTCGACCGCCGAGAACACCAGCTCGATGCCGCCGATCGCGACGACGTCGCCGTGGCGCAGCTCGTGGCTGCGGGTCTTCTTGCCGCGCACGTAGAACACCGCCGCCCGCTCGGCCGACTCGAGCATGAAGCGCCCGGGGTCGTGCAGCAGCGTGCAGTGGGTCGGCATCACGTCGGGCCCGCCGATCACCAAGTGGCACTCCGACGACGATCCGATCGACGTCAGGTGGCGGACGATGGGGTGACGGGCGACGCGCCCGCCCGCGGCGGTGTACTGGAGATGGGGCATCTAGAACGTCACGTGCAAGGAGACGCCGACGCCCTGGGGCGTGGCCGTAGGTGCGCCCCGCAGCCTAGCACGGGGCTTGGTGGGCCGCGGCCCGCGGGCGCGCCCGGGTGACGCGCCGCCCCCGGCCTCCAGCTGCGACCGGGGCACGCGCTTGACGGTCTTGGTCTTGTACTTCTGGAACAGCAGCTGCGCGACGACGATGTCGACCGCGACCGCACCGAGCAGCAACCAGCCCACGGCCTCCTCGCCCTTGCGCCGCTTGACGATCGCGTCGTCGCGCCTGGCGATCTCCGCGGGGTCGCTCTCGCCGCCCAGATCGCACGACAGCGAGCCGCTCTGGAAGCCGCGGGTCCGACGGCAGCCGTCGACCACGTTGCGCTGGATGATGAGGCCGAGCCCGGCCGCGCCCAGCAGCACCTCGGCGGCGAGGAACGAGCCACCGAGCGCGGGGTTGCCGTTGTAAAAGTGGCCGATGCCGAGCGGAATGAGGGCCAGCGCCCGGCTGCGCGCGACCTTCTCCTGCACCTCGACCTCCTGCGCGTCGAAGCGCTTCTGCAGCTCTGCGCGCGCGCGCAGCTGGGCGGTGATCTCGGCGTTGGCGCCCTCGAGGTCGCTCTTGCACACGATGCGGCTGGCCTCGCACTCCTGGCCGGCGCGACCGGCCCGCTGGATCCGCAGGTCGACGTACAGCTCGTAGAGCTCGGGGGTGTAGATGTCCTTGGGCATGCGCCACTCGGGGAACGCATCCATCAGTCGATCGAGATGGGTGGTGGCCTCGCCGCGGCGCTCGCTGGCGTCCTGCGCGGCGTCGTTGAGCGCGGCCTCGGCCAGCAGCACCAGCACGGCCTGGCGCTCCGAGGGCTCGAGCGTCACGGTGGTGTCGGCGGCGATCGGATCGAGCAGCTGCCGCACCTCGGTGAAGTCGCCGCGTCGCCACGCCGCCTCGGCAGCGGCCAGCGCCGCGCGCCCGCTGGGATCGACCTTCGCCACCGCCGCCGCGTCGTCGGGCTTGCGCGTGCCCTTGGCGGGCGCGTTCGCCAGCGCGATCGCAGGTGCGAGCGCCAAACAGATCGAGGCGGTGAGCAGCGCGCGCATCCGGTCGTGCGGACGCGAGACTATCACTGTCGCGCCGGCGTTGTCGCAGCCAGCGACCGCCGCGGGCCTGCGCCGAGCGCTGCGTTCGGCGGCTAGCCCGAGGCCCGCGGCTGCAGCTTCACTTCGATGGGGTTGACGCCCGGATGGAGCTCGTAGGCCGCCTCGCCGGGCACGTAGCCCTCGGCGTTGAACTCGAGTCGGACGAGCCGCTTGGTGGTCTCGGGCTCGAAGCGGATGCTGGGGAAGGCGCTCGCCATCTTGTCGGCGCCCAGCAGATCCTCGGGGCAGCCGGCCTTGCAGGTCACCACCAGCTTCGAGGCGCCACCGCTGAAGTTGAAGCTGATCTTCGCCGGCTTGGGCATCACCGTCAGCGACACCGTGCCGCGCTCGCACTCGTCGCGTCGGACCGCGCGCGACGCGGTCCAGCCGCGATCGGAGATCGTCAACGTGGCCTCGGTGCCGGCGAACTCGATCGGTAGCTCGAGCGCGTCGATCGGCCGCGCCGACGCCACGCTGCCGTCGCGCGGCGTGATGTGCAGCTTGAGGTTCTTCGCGGTCGGCAGCGGCACGCCGCCCAGCAGGACCACGCAGTCGGTCTTGGTCGGCGCTCGCGGTGGCGGGGGCGTGCGCACCGGTCGGGTGCCGGGCTCGGGCCGCGTGCGGCCGCCGCTGTCGTCGGCCCCGGCTGTCGTCGGCGTCGGCGTCGGCACCACCGCGGTGGTGGGATCGACGTCGACCAGCGCGGCGGCATCGTCGGTGGCGTCGCTCGGGCCGGGATCGCTCTGCAGCGGCGCGGCGTCGGCCGCCACCGCGGCGGGCGTGGGGGTGGCCGGGGTCGCGCCCGCCGCGTGGGCGTCGTGCAGCTGCAGCGACTCGCGCATGGGGTCGGGCACCAGCACGAACGCCGCCGCGACCAGGCCCAGGGCGCCGAGCGCCGCGCCGGCCAGCAACAGCTGCCGCATCCGACGCTCGCGCACGCGCAGGCGCGCGAGCATGGCCCGCGCCTCGCGGTGCTCCTTGTCGTGCTCGAGCACCCGGCACAGCAGCCGGATCGCGCGGCCGTGCATGCCCTCGCGGGCGGCCCGCTCGGCCTGCCCCATGAGCGTCTTGCTGACGCGCTGATCGAGCTCGACGAGGTAGCCCTTGGCGTCGCGAAAGTACCCTCGCAGCTCCTCCGCGGAGGGCTCGACGCCCATCTCGCGCAGGTACAGCTCGAGCTCGCGGGCCAGCGTCTCGGCCGACTGGTGGCGCTCGTCGGGGTTGGTCGCGAGCGCCTTCGCGATGATGCTCTCGAGATCCTTGTCGACCAGCGGACACACCGTCGAGGGCGCGGGGTAGTTGCCGTCGGCGATGCGGTTGAGCACCTCGTGGGGGTTGCGGCCGGTGAACGGCAGCGCGCCGGTGGCGAGCTGGTAGAGCAGGATCCCCAGCGAGAAGAGGTCGGTGCGGGCATCGAGCGCGCGGCCGTTGATCAGCTCGGGGGCCATGTACGCCGGCGAGCCGATCAGCTGGCCGGTCATCGTCAGCTTCTGGTTGTCGAGGATCTGCGCGATGCCGAAGTCCATCAGCTTGATGCAGCCGTCCTCGCGCCGGATCATCACGTTCTCCGGCTTGATGTCGCGGTGCACGATGCCGCCCTTGTGCGCGTGCATCAGCGCGAGCGTCAGCCGGTGGACCACCAGCGCCGCCACGGCCGGTCGCGGGGTGTAGTCGTCGTCGAGCCACTCGCGCAGGGTCGGGCCGTGGATGAACTCCGTGACGATGTAGCTCTCGCCGGCCTGGGTGCCCGAGTAGTCGAAGATCTCGAGGATGTTCTCGTGGCGCAGCTTCGCCACCGCGATCGCCTCGCGCTGCAATCGCAGTCGCGACTCTTCGCGGTCGGCGAGGTGCGCGTGCAGGACCTTGACCGCGACCTCGCGGTGCAGCGTGCCATCGAGGGCGCGGTACACCACGGCCATGCCGCCATGCCCGACTTCTTCGAGCATGTCGTACTTGTCGAGCTTGGTGCCGGCGAGGGTGGGCAACGTGGCGATGCGGGGTGGAGGGCCAAAGCAGCCGGAGACGACGGGGATCGGCGCTGCGACCGTGCGTCGGAAACGAACGCGCGGCGTTCGAAGGTCAGGTCCAATCCAACGGCCACGCCCGGCCTCGCCGGGGCCCAATGCGGCCTCGGGTCGCAGTCTACCAGGGGGACTGCAGCGCGGAAGCTCCCCGACGGGTCGAGGTGGTCGTCGCGGCGAGGCGTGCTCGACGACCGACGGGCTCGCGTGACGCGACCCGACCGTGGTAAGGTCCGCGCTTCGCGGCATTCATGTCCGGAACTGCGTTCGAAGCGGATTGGCGACCGAACCCCACCATCCGCAGCGTGCCCGCGGCGCTCGCTGCGATGGCGCGCGTGCGGGCCGGTGCGCCAGCATTGCGCCGCCGCGTGGCGGGCACCTGGCGACCCATCTCCTGGAGCGGGTGGGTCGAGGCCGCGTGCGAGATCGCCGCGGGCCTCGTCAGCCTCGGCGTACGGCCCGGTGATCGCGTCGCGCTGGTCGGGGTCGAGTCCGTCGGGGGCGCGCTGGTCGAGCTGGGCGCGGCCTGGGCCCGTGCGGTGAGCGTGCCGATCCCGGCCTCGGCGCCGCCGCCCGAGATCGAGGCGATGCTGCGGCAGGTGCGGGCAAAGGCGTTGGTGGTCGAGCCCGAGGGCGCCGCGCGCCTGGTCGGCCTGCGCCACGACGCCTCGATCCTGATGACCGCGGCCACCGACGCCGCCGCGTCGTCGCAGGAGCACACGCTCGCGAGCATGCGCGCCCGCGGCCGCGCGGCCATGGCCGCCGACGTGTTGCTGCGCGCGGCGATCGTCGACGCGCCGTCGATCCTCGGCCCCGATGATCCGTGGTCCATCCTCTTCACGTCGGGCACCACCGGCGCGCCGCGTGGCGTGGTGCTGTCCCACGGCGGCGCGGTCTACCAAGGCCAGGCGATCGCCCACGCCGCCGCGCTCGGCCCCGAGGACGAGCAGCTGTTGGTGTTGCCGCTGTCGCAGATCTACGGCCGCGTGGTGCTGTGCTCGGCGATCGCCGCGGGGGCGACGACCTCGTTCGGCAGCCCCAAGACCCTCGATCGCGATCTCGTCGAGCTCGCGCCCACCGCCTTCGCGGCGGTGCCGGAGCTGCTCGAGCGGCTGGCGGCGGGCTTCCGCGGCGAGCTCGATCGGGTCGGCTGGGCGCGCCCGGCCATCGAGCGCGCGCTCGAGACCGGTCGACGGGTGAGCGCGCTGGTGCAGCGCGGGGAGGGCGTGCCGATGGCGCTGTCGCTGCAGCACCGCCTCGCCCAGCGCGTGGTGTTCTCGCGCCTGCGCGCGCGCCTGGGCGGCCGCCTGCGCTACATCAGCTGCGGTGGCGCGCCACTGCGCCGCGAGCTCGCGGAGTTCTTCCATGCCACCGGCGTGCTCGTGCTCGAGGGCTACGGACTCACCGAGGCCGGCGGCGTGGTCGCGTGCAACCGCGTCGACGGCTATCGCTTCGGCACCGTCGGTGTGCCGCTGCCGGGCTGCGACGTGCGCCTGGGCGACGACGGCGAGCTGTTCGTGCGCTCGCCGTCGCTGGGCCACGCGCTCGACGAAGCTCCCGAGGTGACCCGCGAAGCCGATGGCTTCCTCGCGACCGGCGACGTCGCGCAGCTGCAGCACGGCATGCTGCGGCTGGTCGATCGCAAGCGCGACATCATCAAGACCCAAGGTGGCAAGCGGGTCGCGCCGCAGAAGCTCGAGGCCATGCTCGCCGGCGCCGCCGGCATCGCGCGCGCCGTCGTGCTCGGCGAGGGTGAGCGCGAGCTCGTCGCACTGGTCGACATCGACGACCGCGTGATGATGGAAATCGCCAGGCGCGAGAACCTCGGCTGCCGCAGCCGCGCCGATCTCGTCGAGCACCCGCGCATCCGTCAGCACGTCGCCGACGCGGTCGCGGCGGTGAACGACGCCGTCGCACGCCATGAGGCGATCGCGGAGTTCTCGCTGCTGCCCGAGCCCCTGCAGGCCTTCGCGGGGGATCTCGCCCGCGGCGGTGCCCCCCGGCGCGACGCCATCGCGGCCCGCCACGCGGCCCGCATCGCGGGGCTGCGCGCGCGATTGTCGGCGCAGGCCGAGGCCAACGCCGACGCCCATGCGGTGGGCGCCGGGCCTGCGGGCCGGGGCGCGCCAGCGACGGACCCCGCCAAAGCGGGCTCGGAGGCCCGCGAGCCCCGCGGAGGCCGCAAGGGGGCTTGACGATCGGGCCCAGAACACGCTAAACGCCGTGCCCGGTCGTGGGGACGAGACTAGCTTCCCCACGGGTGACCGATAGGGCCGTAGCTCAGGGGTAGAGCGCTACCTTGACACGGTAGAGGTCGACGGTTCGAGACCGTCCGGCCCTACAGCGGACCGCCAGCCCGAAGGGCCGGCGGCCGTGACCGGTCTGCCGCTTGACGACCGCTGTGCTGCGGGCCCAAGCTCCACCCGCCGCGCGGGCGAGCGGTTCGCCGCGACCTGCGCCCCAGCGATCCAGTTCAACCGGAGTCACGACCATCTCCCGCTCGAAGTCCAGACCCCCTCCGCGCCCATCGGAACAACACCGCGTCGGTCGCAGGATTCGCGCTCGCGAAGTCCGCGTCATCGACGAGACCGGTGAGCAGCGCGGGATCATGTCCACGCAAGACGCGATGGAGCTGGCCGCAACCGCCGGTTTGCAGCTCGTGGAGGTCAATCCCAAGGCCAATCCACCGGTCTGCAAGATCATGGATTACGGCAAGTTCAAGTACGAGTCCGCGAAGCGCGAGCGCGAGGCGAAGAAGAACCAGAAGACCTCCGAGCTCAAGGAGGTCAAGTTCCGCCCGAAGACGCACGAGCACGACTTCGACTTCAAGCTGCGCCACATCCGTCGCTTCCTCGCCGAGGGCGACAAGGTCCGCCTGGTCGTGCAGTTCCGCGGCCGCGAGATCACCCACCCGGAGACGGGCCGCGCGATCCTCGATCGCGTCTGCAAGGGCGTCGTCGATCTCGCGACCGTCGCGCAGATGGCCCAGCTCGAGGGCAACCGTCTGAACATGGTGCTCGCGCCCAAGCCCCAGCGGGCCGGCGCAGCCCCGCAGCGTCCCCGCCCCGTCGATGGTGCGGGTGGTGCCGCGCCGGCCCGTGCGGTCGATCCCGATCTCGAGGATCTCCCGCCGTTGCCGGATGACGACGACGACGACGACGACGACGATGACGAGGGTGAGGCGGTCGCCGGTGAGGCGGCCGCGGGTGGCGACGCCGGCTGACCGCCGGTCGCTCGACCCGCGCCTCGGCCTCGAATCGCCCGAAATCGCCCGAAATCGCCTTCCACAGGCGATGCTCGGCCACCCTCCGACCGCGCACGCGCCGGTCGGGGGCCACCGATCCGCTGCCGATTCGGCCCCCCTCGCCACGCGCGGCAGGGGGCTTGCCGGCGGCCGGGAAGTCCGGTAGAAGCGCGTTCCCTCGGGGTCCAAATGCCCAAGATGAAGTCCCACAGCGGCGCGAAGAAGCGGTTCCGCTTCTCCGCGACCGGCAAGGCCAAGCGCAAGCACAGCCACAAGAACCATATCTTGACCAAGAAGAATGCCGACCGCGTGCGAAGGCTGCGTGGCACGGCGGTGGTCTCGGAGCCCGACCAGAAGCACATCGAGCTGATGCTGCCGCACGGGGGTAGGTGATCCATGCCGCGCGCAAAACGGGGCTTCAAAGCCCGTCGTCGTCGTAATCGCGTCCTCAAGTTCGCCCAGGGCTTCGTCGCTGGTCGCCGTCGCATGTGGCGACGTGCGGTCGAGGCGGTGCACCGCGCGTGGATGCACGCGTACCGCGGTCGCAAGAACAAGAAGCGGTTCATGCGTCGCCTGTGGATCGTCCGCATCAACGCGGGCGCCCACTTGAACGGCACCAACTACAGCCGTCTGGTCGGCGCGCTCGACCGCGCGAACATCGAGATCGATCGCAAGGTGCTCGCCGAGCTCGCGATCGTCGACCCGGCCGCGTTCACGAAGATCGTTCAGACCGCGAAGGTCTGAGCGTTCGCTGCGAATCGTGGCGGCGGCGATGGTATCGTCGCCCCGTGTCCGATGACGATGCACTGGCGCGAATGCGGGAAGCCTTCGCGCGCGACGAATTGCCCGCCAGCACGACGCTCGAGCAGGCCTACGCCGTCAAGGTCAAGTACCTCGGCAAGAAGGGCCTGGTCACCGAGCTGTCGCGCCAGCTGGGCGCGATGCCGCCCGAGCAGCGCCGCGAGCACGGCCAACGCGTCAACGCGTTGAAGGCCGAGCTCGAGGCGCTCTACGACGCGCACTGCCGCGGCCTCGCCGAGGCCGCCGAGCAGGCCGCGCTGGCACAGTTCGAGGACCTCACGGCGGTGGCGGTGCCCGAGGTCGGCAGCCTGCATCCCATCACCCGCACGCGTCGGGTGCTCGAGCGGGTGTTCGCGGAGCTCGGCTTCGACGTCGCCGATGGGCCCCACGTCGAGCTCGCGCGCTTCAACTTCGACGATCTCAACATCGGCGCCGATCACCCCGCGCGCGACATGGCCGACACGTTCTTCGTGACGCCGCCGCCGGGCTCGTCGCTGCGCGCCGAGGATCTGGTGCTGCGCACGCACACCTCACCGGTGCAGGTGCGGACCATGCTCGCACGCAAGCCGCCGATCCGCATCGTCGCGCTCGGCACCGTGTTCCGCCGCGACGACGACGCGACCCACTCGCCGATGTTCCACCAGATCGAGGGGCTGTGTGTCGACACCGGCACCAGCTTCGCGGACCTGCGCGCGACGCTGTACCGCTTCGTCAGCGCGTTGTTCGAGCGCGAGCTGCAGGTGCGCTTCCGGCCGTCGTTCTTCCCGTTCGTCGAGCCGGGCGCGGAGTTCGACATGCAGTGTCCATTCTGTGGCGGACGCGGCTGCAGCGTGTGCAAGGGCAGCGGGTGGATCGAGCTCGGCGGCGCCGGCATGGTCCACCCCGCGGTGTTCGAGGCCTGCGGCATCGATGCCGAGCGCTACACCGGCTGGGCATTCGGCTTCGGCATCGACCGCATGGCGATGTTGATGCACCAGATCCCCGATCTGCGGCTCATGTTCGAGGGCGACGTGCGCTTCTTGGAGCAGTACCCATGCTGATCTCGCGAACCTGGCTGAGCGAGCTGCTGGCCGACACCGTCGCGCTGCCGGCCGACGACGCCGAGCTGTGCGCGTGCCTGACCGCGCTGGGGCTCGAGGTCGAGGGCGTGCACCGTCGCGGCGACGGCCTCGACACCGTGGTGATCGGTGAGGTCGTCGCGATCGCGCCACACCCCGACGCCGATCGCCTCCGCGTGGTGCAGCTCCACGACGGCACCGGCGTGGTGACCGTGGTGTGCGGCGCCGCCAACGTGCCGGCGCCGGGGGGCAAGGTTGCGTTCGCGCAGCCCGGCACCTCGCTGCCAGGCGGGCTCGCGATCGGTCGCAAGCCGGTGCGCGGTGTCGACAGTGCCGGCATGATCTGCTCGGAGGTCGAGCTCGACATCGGTGGCGACGACGGCGGCATCCTCGTGCTGCCGACCGATGCGCCCCGAGGCGCGTCGCTGGCGTCGTACGTGCCGGGCGTGCGCGACACCGTGATCGAGCTGTCGGTGACGCCCAACCGGCCCGACGCGCTCGGCCACGTCGGCGTCGCGCGGGATGTCGCAGTGAAGCTCGGTGCCCGCTGGCGGGCGCCTGCGCTGGCGCTGCCCGACGTGCCCGACGACGACGGGTTGGTCGAGCTCGCCGCGCCCGAGCGCTGTGGTCGTTACCACGGCGTCGCGCTGGCCGGCGCGCAGGTCGGGCCGTCGCCGCTGTGGGCCCGCGTCCGACTGCACCGCGTGGGCCTGCGCGCGCTGTCCAACGTCGTCGACGTCACCAATCTCGTGCTCATGCTGTGGGGGCAGCCGCTGCACGCCTTCGATCGCGCACGACTTGCCCAGGGGCGCGTGCTCGTGCGAGCAGCCCGCGGCGGCGAGCGGATGACGCTGCTCGACGGCCGCGAGCTCGAGCTGGTCGACAGCGACCTCGTGATCGCCGACGCCGAGCGACCGATGGCGCTCGCGGGCGTGATGGGCGGGCAAGACTCGGGCGTCGCGCCCGACAGCCACGCGCTCCTGCTCGAGGCCGCGTGGTTCGAGCCGGCGGGGATCCGTCGCAGCGCGCGGCGCCACGGGCTCTCCACCGACAGCAGCCATCGCTTCGAGCGCGGCGTCGACTGGGACGCGGGCCTGCGCTCGGCGTGCGCCCAGGCCTGCACCTGGCTGCATGCGTTCGCCGGCGCCACGCCGATCGCCAAGACGATTCGCGACGGTCGCCTGCCCGCGCGGCGCCACATCGCGTACCGGCCCGCACGCGCCGCGGCGTTGCTCGGCATGCGGGTGCCCGACGAGCACGCCGCTCGCATCCTCGACGGCGTCGGCGTCACCCTCGATCGCACCGACGCCGCCAGTTGGCAGGCGATCGCGCCCAGCCACCGCCCCGATCTCGAGCGCGAGGTCGATCTCGTCGACGAGGTCGTGCGTCACTTTGGACTCGAGCAGCTGCCGATGGTCGTCAATCCCCCGTCGGCACCGCCGTCCCCGGGCACGGCGGCCGCGCGTGCACGGCATCGCGTCGCCAACGCGGTCACCGACGCCCTGCGCGAGTGCGGGCTGCACGAGCTGGTGTCGATGGTCTTCACCAGCGCGGCCTCGATCGCCGCCGTCGGTGACGACCCCGACGGCGTCGACATCGTGCGCGTGGCCAACCCGATGCGCACCGAGGCCGCGTCACTACGGACCCACCTGCTGCCGGGCATGCTCGACGCGGTGGCGTTGAACCGCGCCCGCCATGGCCGCGCGCTGCAGCTGTTCGAGTGTGGTCGGGTCTACCGTCACGGGGCCCACGCCGTCGAGGACGGCCCCACCGCCGCGATCGATGCCGCTCTGCCGCACGAGCCCACCATCGCTGCGGTCTTGCTGGCGGGGGAGGGCGACGCCGAGGCCGATCCGCGCCGTGTGGCGGGCCATCTGCTGCAGGTGCTGGCGCGGCTCGGTCGAGCCGGTCGCGTGGTCGCAGCCGCCACCGGCGTGCCGTGGCTGCACCCCGGCGCCCAGGCGGAGATCGTGCTCGACGAACGCGTGGTCGGTCGCTTCGGTCGCGTGCACCCACGGGTGCTCGCACGCTGGGATCTGCCGCGCGGCTGCGCGGTCGCCTATGGTCAGCTCGAGCTGGCCGCGCTGGCGGCCCCGGTGGTGCCGCGGCATCACGGGTTGCCGCGGTTTCCCGCGACGTGGCGGGATCTCTCGCTGGACGTCTCGCAATCGCTGCCGGCGGCGAGCATCGTGGCCGCGCTGCACGACGCTGCGATCGCAACGCAGGGCGACGCGGCGCGCAGTGAGGATCGCCCGCGACTCGAGCCCGGCGATCGTGGGCGCACCGCGATCGAGTGGCTCGAGGACTACCGCGGCGAGGGCGTCGCGGCGGGACGGCGTGCGGTGCTGCTGCGCCTGCACTACCGCGCACAGGGGCGCTCGGTCACCGACGACGAGGTCGCGGCGGTGCACGAAGCCATCGTCGCGCACGCGTGCGCGCGGCTGCTCGCCGACGATGCCGGTCTGCGCCGCCGCTGACGTACGCCGGGCCACCGGCCTCGCGGCGCCGCGACCTCGCACGCGTGGCGGCGACGGTGTCGCCGCCGGCGGAGGCCTTGCGATCGCAGCGGGGATCGGCAAGGATCCGTGGCTGCCATGACGAAGGCCGACATCATCGATCGCGTGTGCGACGTCGTCGGAGGCTTCTCCAAGAAGGAGGCCGCCGATCTCGTCGAGAAGATCTCCGATGTCATGAAGTCGACGCTGGAGACCGGCGAGAAGATCAAGATCTCGGGCTTCGGCAACTTCCTCGTGCGCGAGAAGAAGGCCCGGCCGGGTCGCAATCCGCAGACCGGCACCGAGATCACGATCGAGCCGCGCAAGGTGCTGACCTTCAAGCCCTCGCCGGTGCTCAAGCAGGCCCTGAACGAGACCTGACGCCGCCGTGGCCGCGAGCTCCCGCAGCGCCAAGTCGACCTCGGGTCGACGCGCCAAGACCTCGGCTGCCGCGCGCAGCCGCGGCGCCGTCGACGACGGCGTCGATCTGGGATCCGACAAGCTCTACTTCAAGATCGGCGAGGTCGCGGAGATCGTCGGCGTCGAGCCCTACGTGCTGCGCTACTGGGAGGGCGAGTTCTCGGCCGTGCGGCCGCAGAAGTCCCGCACGCAGCAGCGGGTCTACCGTCGGCGCGACGTCGTCACGCTGCTGCGGATCAAGCACCTGCTCTACGAGAAGAAGTTCACCATCGCCGGCGCCCGGGCCGAGCTCAAGGAGCCGGTCAAGCGCGACGAGGGTGGGGCGCCGGTCGAGCTGGCCAAGCCCAGCCCCGCGTTCGCGGCCCGCGCGTCGCTGCAGCGGGTCAGCACACTGCTCGACGAGGTCCGCGCGTTCGTGAACGCCGGCGACGGCGACGACCCGGCCCAGCGCCGCGCGGCGGATCCCGCCGCGTTCGTCAGCCGTCGCGGGGGCGCCCGCGCGCTGGTCGAGCACGAGTAGGCGGCCCGCGGCCAGGGGCGGCGCCCTAAAATCGTCGATGGGCTTGCCCTCGGGCGACGAAAGCGGTATCCACCGCCGGCCGTTTCGGGGCGTAGCGCAGCCTGGTAGCGCACTAGACTGGGGGTCTAGGGGTCGTGGGTTCGAATCCCGCCGCCCCGACAGGAACGGTCCCTCAGGGCCCGCCACTCACCGACGAGTGCGGGCCCTGGGACATCTTTTCCACCGCCGGCTCCGATGACGCGCCCGCTCATTCTCGTGACCAACGATGACGGCGTGCTGGCGCCGGGCATCGCCGTGCTGGCCGAGGCGCTGGCGGAGGTCGGCGAGGTGATCGTGTGCGCGCCGGAGACCGAGCGCAGTGGTTCGGGGCACGCGATCTCGTTCCACACGCACCTGCGTGCGCAGTCGATCCGTCCCGGTTGGTGGTACCTCACCGGCACGCCGGTCGACTGCGTCTACTTCGCGATGATGCACCTGTGCGAGCGACCACCCGACCTGGTCTGCTCGGGCATCAACGCCGGCTACAACCTCGGCTCGGACGTCTTCTACTCGGGCACCGTCGGCGGCGCGGCGGAGGGCTACCTGCGGGGGGTTCGAGCGCTCGCGATCTCGGCCGAGCGCGGCGAGCACGGGGCCAGCTGGGCGGCACCGGTCGCGGTGCGTCTGGCCCAACGGCTGCTCGCCGCCCCCGCACCGCTGCTGGTGAACTGCAACGTGCCGGCGCGGGCAGGGGTCTCGGCCGCGGTCGCGCCGACACCCGCCGAGCTCGCGGCGCCGCGACGCATCTGCGTCACCCGGCTCGGTCAGCGACGCTATCGCGACGGCGTGCAGCCGCGCACCGATCCGATGGGGCGGCCCTACTACTGGATCGGCGGTCCGCCCGAGCCCGGCTCGACCGATCTCGATCACGACACCGGCGCGGTCGCGGCCCACCTGGTCGCGATCACGCCGCTGCACATGGACCTCACCGCGCCCGATCTCGGACCCGCGCAGGCGCTGGTCGCCGACCTCGCCGACGCCCCCGCCTGAACCTCCACCGAGCCGTCTGCGAGGAGCCGCCATGTCATCGCCCGCATCCGATCCGATCGCCCAGCTCGAGCTGGTCCGCAGCAAGCTCCGCGACATCGCCGACTTCCCCAAGCCCGGCATTCTCTTCCGCGACATCACGCCGGTACTGGCCGATCGCGCGGCCCTGCGTGCGGCGATCGATCTGCACGTCGCGTGCGTGGCCGACCTCGCCGGCAAGGTCGACAAGATCGTCGGCATCGAGTCGCGCGGGTTCCTGTTCGGCATGGCGGTCGCCGATCGTCTCGGTGCCGGGTTCGTGGTGGTGCGCAAGCCCGGCAAGCTGCCGGCGGCCACGCTCGAGGCCAGCTACGCCCTCGAGTACGGCACCGACCGGCTGCAGATCCACGCCGACGCGATCGTGCCCGGCGAGCGCGTGCTGGTGATCGACGACCTGCTCGCGACCGGGGGCACCGCCGCGGCCGCACGCGATCTGGCGTCGCGCACCGGCGCCGAGGTCGTCGGCGCGCTGTTCCTGATCGAGCTGCGGGCCCTGGGTGGCCGCGCGAAGCTGCCGGGGCTGCGCGTGGAAGCCGTGCTGGGCTTCGACTGAGCGCCTCGCTGCCGCGGGCGCGGGTCAGCTGAGCGCCATCACGCGGGGCGACAGCGCCGCGATGTCGCCGAGCTCGTGGTCGTGGGCCGCCAGCAGCACCGCCGCACCTGCGTCCTGCCGCGCACGCAGCTGCTCCACCATGCGCGCGCGACCGTCGACGTCGACCCCCGCGAAGGGCTCGTCGAGCACGAACAGCGCGGCGGTGCCGAACATCAGCCCCGCGAAGGCCAGGCGCCGCCGTAGCCCGACGCTGTAGGTGCTCGCGAACTGATCGATGACCGCGCGCAGCTGCGGATCGATGTCGGCGTCGGCCGGTGCCGCCGCGCCGAACACGGTCGCGTGGAACGCCAGCCACTCGCGGCCGGTGAGGCCCGCGGGCAGCTCGGTCTCCTGCGCGAGCGATCGCAGCGCCGCCCGGGCCTCGAGCGGCTGGGTGCGGAGATCGTGGCCGGCGATCGCGATGTCGCCGGCGTCGGGCACGACGTCGCCGCAGATACAGCCGAGCAGCGTCGACTTGCCGGTGCCGTTGGGCCCGCGCAGCACCACCGCCTCGCCGCGCGTGAGCTCCAGCGAGACGTCGGTGAGGATCGAGCGGGTGCCGTAACGTTTGTGCAGGCCGCGGGCGAGCAGTGGTGCGGGCGTCGTGTTCGTCATCGGATTGCAGCTCCGGCGGTGCGCAGTGCGACCGCGACCAGCGAGAGCACGACCGGCGCCAGCAGCAGCGCCAGTGCCCGCGCGCCGGCGGGACGCACCGGCAGCGGCGCGAGCAGTCGCGCCCGTGCATCGCGCTCGCGCAGCACCGCCGCGGCCGGCAGCAACCACAGCGCCGCGGTCGCCACCAGCAGTCCCAGCTCGGCCGCACCCAGTGGCCGACCCCGCAGCGCCAGCACGCCGGCACACCCGAGCAGTGCCCACAGCCGCAGCCGTGGCACCGGCGTGAGCCGCAGGTGCTGCAGCAGCAGCAGGCGCAGGACCGGATCCGACACCGCGCCGATCCACCGCGGCGCCGGCTCGGGCGTCGGCGGACCCGCGAGCGTGCGCATGGCCTCGCGCAGCCACGGCACCGCGTCGAAGACCCCGCGCGCGTAGACCCGCGGCGCCGCCACGCGCAGCACCAGCACCACCAGCGCCGCGAGGCCACAGGCGACCAGCAGGCCGCGCGGGAGCGCGAGCCCATCGGCGACGCGATCGATCGCGAGCTGGGCCGGCATCGCCAGCGCGGCCGCGAGCGCCAGCGAGAACGCCGGCGCGTAGAGATGCACGACCGCCTCGGGCAGCGTCCAGCCGCCACCCAGGGAGCGCTGCAGCTGGGCCCCGAGGCTGCCGTCGCCCTGACGTCGACCGAGGTGTGCCGCGATCGCAGCACCCATCGGCTCGGTGCCCACCGCCGCGAGGCACACCACCCACGCGTCGGCGACCAGCGCCAGCGTCGGCGCGAGCGCGTCGGTGAACGCCCGCGCAGCCACCCCGATCGCGATCGTCAACCACAGCGTCTGCAACGCGAGGCCCCGCAGGTGTCGCGCGCGCGCCAGCGCGAAGCGGGTCGCCGGGGGCACCGGCAAGGGCAGGGTGGCGGCCACCCCGTCGTCGTGGAGGAAGCCCGAGGTGCGCACGTGCAGGGTCACCAGCAGCGCGGCCGGCACGAGTGTGAACGCGAGGCCGCGCGCGGCAGGCAACCCCAGGTGCCGCGCCGAGCCGAGCGCCAGCGTCACCACCGCGGCCGCCACCATCGGCAGCACGACGTGCACCAGGCCTGGCGGGCGGGTGAGGATCGTCCGTGCGATCGACGCGACGCTCGGGCCCTTGGTCACGACGACGCTAGGAGTGCCACAGTGCGCGGAGGTTCGCGACCTCCACGTCGCTTCGCACGCGCCAGGTCGCGCGATCGCGGCGCCGCCACGGCCCGCAAGCGCCACGGCACCGGCAGCGGCGCGGCCCGTCGCACGGCCACGAAGATGCGCGTGGGCTCGACCTCCGCGGGGCTTGGGAACTCATGTAGTTCCCATGGGTTGAAAACACTTTGTTCGAGTGGAATCACATCGTGGTCCCGCAGCTCGACCGGGGCTTCGACGCCGGTCGTCTCGGGGCCCGTTCGCGGGCCGTGCGTGGGGTCGGACATCGTCGGTGGCGCGGGCGCGGTGGCGCCGTCGCGCGCTCGCTTCAGCAACCAACATGCCATGCGTCGCGTCGCGCTCCGACGCTCGGATCCCTGTGCATCGGCACCGGGGGCGCGTGCGCGGCGTGGGCGTTCTGCCCGAGCTCGGGTCGCGGCGGCTGGGCGACTTGCACGGACGTGTTGGGTTCAAAAACTTGCCGGCACGCGTCGCGACGTCCACAACTCGGGGAGGCCGACCCATGCGCAGCCTCGTTCTCATGCACTGGTTCGTCGCGATGGCGGCGCCGGAGCCCCACGTCGTCGCGCCGGGCGAGACCCTCTGGAGCATCGCGCGCGCGCATGCTTGCACCGTCGCCGACGTGCGCGGGGCCAACCCCGAGCTCGGTGATGTCCTGCGCGCGGGGATCGAGCTCGCGTTGCCTTCGGCGTGCCGCGCCGTCGCCAGCCCGCCGCGGTCGCCTCCGCCGAGGGAGCGGGCGGTCAGCGGCTCGCGCGGCACCAAGGTCGTGCCGGCGCCGGCAGCACGCGAGGTCATCGTCGCCAAGGGCGACACCCTCGGACGCATCGCTTCGCGCAACGGCACCACCGTGGTCGCGCTGCGCGAGGCCAACGCGCTCACCGGCAACATGATCCACGTGGGGCAGCGGCTGCGCCTGCCCGAGCCAGCCGCACCCATCGCGGCGCCGGTCGGCGTCGGCAAGGCCAGCACCGCGCGGGCCGCCGTCGACCCGCCCACGCCGTTGTCGGAGCTGCCGCCCCCGCCGCTCGCCGACGCCGAGCTGCCGCCCCCGCCCGCTCGCACGCGCTCGGGATCGGGGTCGTCCGCGCGCGTGGCCGCACCGGCCCACGGTCGCGTGCTGATCGGCGCGGTGCAGCTGCCGACCGATCGCGCCTACTACCTGCGGCACCCCACCCGTGCGTGGGGTCAGCCCCACGTGGTCGAGTCGACGCGCGCGGCGATCCGCGAGGTGAAGCGCAAGTACCCCCGCGTGCACCGACTCGCGATCGGCGACCTCTCGGCGCGCTCGGGCGGACGGCTGTCAGGCCACAAGTCGCACCGCACCGGGCGCGACGTCGACCTCGGGCTCTACTTCGTGCGCTCGCCGTCGGCCTACCCCAAGCGCTTCGTCGGGGCCGACGAGGCCGAGCTCGACTTCGCGGCCACCTGGGCGCTCATCGAGGCGTTCCATCGCCAGTCGAAGACGGCCGGCGGCCCGACCATCATCTTCCTCGACTTCGCGGTGCAGGGGCGCATCTACGAGTGGGCGCGCAAGCACGGTGTGTCGCGTCGCGTGTTGCGCGAGGTGTTCCAGTTCCCCCATGGTCGCTGGTCCCACGAGGGGCTCGTGCGCCACGAGCCCGCCCACGCCGATCACCTGCACGTGCGCTTCGGCTGCCCGCCCCACGGCGAACACTGCCGCTGACATTCGCTTCAGTGCTCGGTCGCCGCCAGCAACGTGCGTAGCTCGTCCTGCTCGACGCGCGGACGTCCGAGCTCGCGCGCGAGCTCGAGGGCCTCGGTCGCCTGCGCGCGCGCACCGGCGCGATCGCCCAGCGCCAGGCGGATCGACGCGCCCTGGTGGAGCGTCGCGGCCACGTCGGGGTGCCGCGGTCCGCGGGTGTCGCGGTAGATCGCGAGCCCCTCGTCGTTGAGGGTGGCGGCCCGCTGCAGCTCGCCGCGGGCCTGCGCGACGCTGGCGAGCGCGACCAAGGACGCGCCCACGCCGGGGTGGTCGTCGCCGTAGTCGCGGCGACGCAGTGCCAGCGCCCGGGTCGCGCGGCGCTCGGCCTCGTCGAGGAGGCCGGCCTCGACCAGCACGATCGCGAGGTTGTTGGTCACGTCGGCGACGCCCTCGTGCTCGGTGCCCAGGGCCTGCTCGGTGAGCTCGACGACGCGACGGAAGCGATCGAGGCAGGCCGAGGCGCCGTGCTGGTGGTAGCAGGTGGCCGACAGCGCGTTGCCGATCTGCGCGTAGTCGGGGTGGTGCTCGCCCTTGTCCCGCGCGACGATGGTCTCGACCCGCGTGAACTCGGCCTCGGCCTCGGCGTAGCGCCCGAGCGCGAAGTAGCCCATGCCGAGCGCCTGGTGGGCCCGTGCGGTGTGGAGACTGTCGGGGCCCCAGCGCGCCTGTGCCAGCGCCAGCGCGCGCACGCACTGCGCCAGCGCGAACACGCCGTCGCCCTTGTCCGCGAGCACCTTGCACATCGCCTGCGCGAGCCCGGCGCGGGCACCGTCGCCGTCGTGCAAGCGCTCGAGCATCGCGGCGGCGTGGCCGGCCCACGCCAACGCGTCGTCGTAGCGCGACAGGCCGAGCCCGACGGTGCCGACCAGCTCGGTCGCTGCGCGCACGAACAGCGCGTCGTCACCGACCGCGAGCGCGCCATGGGCCGCGTCCTCGAGCAGGCGGCGGCCGTCGGCGGTGAGGCCAGCCATCTGCGCGAGGTCACCCCGGAGCGCCTTCACCTCCGCGACCAGCGGTCGGTAGCCCGCCGCGCGCGCACGGGTGTCGAGCACCGCGGTGTCCTCGTAGGCCTGCGCGTAGCGGCCGAGGTGGCCGTCGACCTCGGCGGCAGCGAGCGCATCGCGGACGGCCTCGACCTCGCGCGCGACCGCGGCGTCCTCGGGCGGCGCGACGGCGGCCAGCAGGGCGGCGTCGTCCTCACAGCGTGACAGCTCGGGCAGGCCCGCGATGGCGTCGGCGGCATGGTGCACGATGGCATCGTCGGCCTGCTCGAAGCGCGCCGCGACCGAGGCCAGCGAGGCCCGTCGCACGTGCAGGCAGGCGCTGCGCCGATCGAGCAGCTGCTCGGACTGCTCGTGGCGCACGTGGGTGGCGGCGCAGGCGTCGTGGGCGAGCGCGGCCCAGCGGCCGGCGTAGTCGTCGAGCGCGGTGTTCACCCGCGCGGCGGTGTCGACCCCGAGCGACGCGCTGACCTCGGTGAAGCGGGTCGCGATCGCGTCGCGTCGCGCAGGCGACCACACCGACGCGAGCGAGGCAGCGGCGTCGGCACAGGGGTCGGCGGCGCCGGGACGCAGCGACGCGACCGCGAGCCCGCCGAGGCCCAGCAACGCCGCCGCCGCGAGCCACGGTCCGCGTGTGCGTCCGGGCTGCATCGCTGCGAGCAGCTCGTGCATGCTGGCGAAGCGTGCCGTGGGCTCGACCGCGAGCCCGCGATCGAGCGCGCGCCGAAGGTGCGCGGGCACGCGGATCTCCGGCGGCGGCGGGCGGCGTCGTCCGCTGCACACCGCGATCGCCAGCGAGAAGCGATCGCTGCCCTCGAACGGTCGCACGCCGTACAGCGCCTCCCACAGCGCCACGCAGAACGCGAACTGATCGGCGCGCCCATCGACGTCGAGGCCGCGGTGCTGCTCGGGGGCCATGTACGCCGGCGTGCCCGCCATCGCGCCGGTACGGGTGAGTCGCACGTCGACGCGGCCGCTGGCGTCGGCGCCGATCACCAAGCCAGCGGAGCGATCGATCACGTCGACGGTCGCACGCGCACGCAGCCGGTCGCTGACCAGCTCGCGATCGCTGCGCAGGCTCGGGTCTGGGCGCGGCCCGGGCTCGACGCTGCGCGCCGGATCGGTCGCGAGCTCGCGCTCCGAGGGCTCGCCGGGCAGCGTCGCGCCCGCGCTGCGGGCGAGCCCGAAGTCCAGCACCCGCACGCGACCGTCCTCGCCCATCATCACGTTGTCGGGCTTGAAGTCGCGGTGCATGAGCCCCTGGTCGTGGGCCGCCGCGAGCCCGCGGGCGGCCTGCACGAAGGTCGCGACGATCTCCTCGCGGCTGCGGGGCGCCGCCGCCAACCACTGCGTGAGGGTCTGCCCGCGCACGAACTCCATCGCCACGAACACGCGGCCCTCGAAGGTGCCGACGTCGTGCACGCCGACCACGTTGGGGTGGGAGAGCTTGGCGAGCGCCTGGGCCTCGCGCAGCAGGCGAGCGCGCCCCATGCTGCCGGCCTCGGCCTCGCCATCGGGCTGCAGCAGCTTGATCGCGACCCGCCGATCGAGATCGGGATCGAACGCGGCATAGACCACGCCCATCGCGCCCTCGCCGACGCGCTCGATCACGACGTAGCGACCGATCGCACCGCCGTGCGCGACGGCGGCGTCGGGCCACTCGCGTGCCGCCGTCGCCGGCGCGCACGCGGGTTGGGACTCGGGGTCTGCCGAGGTCTTGCGCGCGACCTCGCAGGTGGTCGAGAGGGGCAGCTCGGGCACGGGTGCTCCAGGGTCGATCGTACGACGCGCGACCCGTCGATCCACGATTGCGCCGCGATTGCACCGCCGCGGGCCGCCCGCGGACGGGGTCCCGGCCTCACTCGGGCCAGGGCTGCAGCGTGCGACTGGGACTGCCGTCGTGGATCGCCGGCCAGCCGTCGTCGCCCCACACGATGCGATCGACCAGCACCTGCCGCCCGAGCGCGCCGTCGTGGGTGCCGTCGCCGGCGTTGGTCCACGCGTGATAGACGAAGATGTCGTCGTCGCCGACGTGGACCACGCTGCCGTGGCCGGGCCCGACCCAGCGCTCGTTGTTGCCGAGGATCGGTGCGCCGTGCTTCTGGTAGGGGCCGAGCAGCGCGGGCGCCCGCGCGACACCGGTGCGATAGCGGTGGTCGTAGACGTTGCCGCTGTAGAACAGGAACCACTCGCCGTCGTGCAGCACCAGCCACGGCGCCTCGATCACGCCGCCCTCCCAGGTGCCGGGCTCGTTGACGAGCAGCTGCGTCGCGCTCGAGCCGGCCGCGAAGCCGGAGCCGTCGGGCAACAGCTCGCGCGCGAGGATCGGCGTGGGCGCGCCGACGCTGTTGCCGTCGATCTTGTACACGAGGTAGCGGGTGCCACCGTCGTCGGCGACGGTGGCATCGATGACGCCCTGGTTGTGCTGCACGAGCGGCCCGTCCGAGACCGTCCACGGCCCGTCGATGGTGTCGGCCCAAGCTGCGCCGATGCACAGGCGGTTGCTGCCGTCGACCGTGGTGAAGTACGCGACCAGGCCATCGCCTTGGTGGTGCAGCTCGGGCGCCCAGTTGCGGCCGCCGTTGTCGGCCCACGGCGGCTTGCCATCGGGCAGCAGGAACGTGTCGGTGTCGTGCCACGTGACCAGCTGCGCGCTGCGGCGCACGCGGAACTTGCCGCCGGTGCAGACCATCGCGTAGCCGGGCGTGTCGTCGTCGTCGAGCGCGACCACACCCGGGTCGGGGCAATCGAAGCCGACCACCGGGTTGCGGTATGGCGGCTTCGGGGCGGAGCTCGGCGCGAGCTCGGGCAGGGTCGTGAACGCCGACGGCGGGATGGTCTGCTCGGGCACGTCGGTGCGTGACCACGACAGCGCGATCGAGGCCTCGAGGTCCCACTCGAAGTACTCGATCTCGATCGCCACGGGCAGGTCGGCGACCAGTGCGATCTGGCCCTGCGAGCGCGTCACGTAGTGCGGCTGCCAGTCGTCGATCACCAGCGTGCCGTCGATGCGCACCCGCACGCCGTCGTCGGCATCGACGAGGATGGTGTAGAGGTCGCTGCTCGGCGCGGTCAAGAACCCGCGCCAGCGCACCGAGACGTGATCGGCCTGGTCGCCCCACGGCGGCGCCATGCCCCACGCGTGCACGACCTCGGGCTCGATCGTCGTCGCGATCGGCGTCACGTGCTCGGCGAAGTACTCCGCCGTGATGCCTGCCACCGGCTCCGGCGGCGCCTCGCCGGAGCTCGACGCGTCGCCCTCACCGGAGCTCGACGCCTCGCCGACGGTGGTCGCCGCGGTCGTCGCAGGGCCCGCGCTCGTCGACCCCTGCGCGCCCGAGCTCGAGCCCTCGCTACCGTCGCTGCGGCCATCACCGCCCTCGGCGTCGAGGCTGCACGCCAACGTCCACGTCACCAGGATTGCCGCGCGTCGGGCCACGGATCAGTCGTGGCACGCAGGGGCCGGGGGCGGCAATCCGTAGAACGATCGATCGCGGTGGATCGCGGGCGCCCGCGGCAGGGATCGAACCTGCGACCTACGGTTTAGGAAACCGTCGCTCTATCCAACTGAGCTACGCGAGCCTGACCGGCGCGAAGGTAGCAGAGCCGACGGTCCGCGTCAGCCGGGCGAGTGCTTGGCGAGCCACGCGAGCGCCTCGGCCTGGTCGCCGAAGGCGCGGGTGCGGGCGCGGTGGGCGAGGGCCTCCATGTTGAGGCGGACGGCGAGCATCTCGGAGCGCAGCACGACGGCGACGACACAGCGCTCGCTGATGGCGCGGACCCACGCGATGATGTGCTCGCGCACCGCGGCCTCGGTCGCGGTGGTCTCGCGGTTGTCGAACACGAGCTTGCGTGCGCCGCAGTCGGCCAGCGCGGTCTCGATCGCGGCGACGAAGCGCGCGGCGCCGGCGAGATCGGGCGCACCGCGCTGCCAGACCTCGAGCCGGTCGTCGACGGCGGTGAGCCGGTACTCGTGCGAGGCAGCCATGCGACGCGGGGCCTGCCATCAGCATAGCGCGGCGGCCTCGACGCGAGCGCGTCCTACTCCGGACCCCACCACGCCGCCTCGTCGATCATCGACGGATCGAGCGCGGTGTCGGGGTGGGCCAGATGGACGCGGAACACCAGCGCCCACCGACGCATGAGCTCGACGTCCTCGCGTGCGCGCCAGGTCGTGGCCTCGGGCACCTCGAGCATCGTGGGGTCGTGGGCCTGCAGGCGCTCGTGGGCGCGCAGTCGTTCGTGCTCGGCCTCCCACTGGGTGACCGCGGCGTGGCCGAGCGCGTCGGGCTCCGCGAGCACGCGTGCGGCCCAGCCCCTCGAGATCGTCCGCCCACGGATCGACCGCGCCGGTGGCGGGCTCGAGGCGCACGATCCCGTGGCGGTGCAGCGCGAACTGCCGCCCGAGAACGTCCTCTGCGAAGAAGTAGAGTGTCGTGGCGTGACGCCAGGTTCCCCGCCACAGCGTGAGCGCGTTCCAGTCGTCGTTGCCGCGCACCTGGGCCACCGTCACCGACGGGCGCACGTACAACGCACCGTCCAGGGTTCGGAATCCATCTCGCAGATGCAGCAGCGATTCCACCTCCAGCACACGCTCGCGGGCGGCGGTGATCGGGACCTCCCGCAGGCGCGCCGGCACGCGCGAGTAGGCGGGGCCAGCACGGGTGAGCAACTCCACGAGCGCGCGGTTCTTTGCCATCGGAGAGCCCGAGCATACCGCTCCACATGCGGTGCGATTTCCGGCGCGCGCGCGAGTCCGCACCCACGCCACGACGCGAGGTTTCGCAGCTCGGCCAGGTGGCCGCGACGCGGCACGCCGCTGTTAGGATGCGGCCATGCTTCGGACCCGTCTCCTGCCTTGGCTCGCGCTCGTCGGCGTGGCCGTGCCCCCGGTCGCCGCCGGCGCCAGCACGCTGCGCTTCAACACCACCGCCGCCGGCAACGTCACCGCCACCGGCAACACGCTGGGCCTCGCGAAGGAGCTCAACGCCAACGGCCCCGGCACGCGCGACTCGATCGGCACCTTCATCACCCTCGACCCGACCTCGATCGACAACCACCCCGTCAATCTGGCCAATCCGTGGGGTGTCAACACCACCGAAGACTGGACCGAGAACGGCGCCGAGGCGGTGCTGGTGCTGCCCAAGGACGCCGAGGTGCTCTACGCGGAGCTGGTGTGGGGCGGCAGCACGTACTACGGACCGACCGAGGACGTGACCGCGTTCCTCGACGACGCCGTCACGCTCGGCTTCGGCGTCGACGCGACCGACGTGTCGCCCGATCCCGAGACCGGTCTGGTGATCGACGAGCCCGGCAACGGCTTCCTCGCCCACTACTACATGCGCACCGCCGACGTGACCGCGTTCGTGGCCGAGCACGGCGCCGGCACCTACGACGTCTCGGGCGTGCCCGGCACCCAGGACACCTCGATCAACTCGCTGAACGCGGCGGGCTGGACGTTGGTGGTCGCGTACCGCGACAGCGCGCAGCAGATCCGCAACCTCACCGTGTTCGTCGGCGGCTCGTTCGTCGACGAGAACGCCACCGAGGACTACGAGTTCGAGGGCTTCTGCACGCCGCCGATGGGTCCGTTCACCGGCGGCGCGGTGGTCAGCGCGATCGAGGGCGACGCCAACCTGGTCGGCGACCAGCTGGTCATCGGCCCCAACGCCGCTGGGCCGTTCGTGAACCTGTCGGGCCCCAACAACCCGCAGAACAACTTCTTCGCCTCGCAGATCAACGGCGCCGACGGCCTGCTCGACAGCTCGGGCAGCTTCGGCAACGCCAACCACGACGCGATCCTCGGCATCAATGCCAGCGGCGGTCGCCAGGGCTGGGACATCACCCATGTGGGCCTGTCGTCGGACGACGGCCAGCTCGACAACGGCCAGACCGCGGCGGTGCTGCGCACCCAGACCACCGGTGACTCCTACGTGCCGACCACGGTGGCGTTCGCGATCGGCGTCAACGCGCCCGACTTCTCCGGCAAGGGCACCGGCGCCAGCATCGATCCCGGCTCGCTGGCGATCGACGACGACGCCACCGTCACCGTCACGATGAACAACGTCGGCCTGGTCGACGCCGAGAACATCGCGTTCACCATGCCGCTGCCCAACGGGCTCTCGCTCGACGCGTTCACGATCGACGGCAACGCCGGCGACATCGATGGCAATGCGGTCGCCGCCGCCGACCTCACGACCGGGGTCGCGATCGGTACGGTTGGTCCCGGCGAGGTGCGCCAGATCGTGGTGTCGCTGTCGGCCAGCGGCGAGCCCGATGATCCGGACGCCGGCTGGACGCTGGCGCCGGGCTGGACCTACGACTACGTGAGCTGCGTCGGCGAGCCGCCGCTCGAGGAGCCCTACAACGCGCCGTGGCTCGAGCTCGAGTTCGAGCCCGCGGCCGCGACCACCGGCGGCGCCGATGAGAGCGGCGGCACCACGGCCGCCGACAGCTCGGGCGGTGCCGACTCCGACAGCAACTCGGCGTCGGCCAGTGAGGGCGACGCGAGCGCGAGCGCCAGCGCGACCGACTCGGCCGACGACAGCGGTGGCATCAGCGACAGCGACTCCGCGGGCGTCGGCGACGGCAGCGACAACGGCTGCGGCTGCACCACCCGGCGCGGTCCGGCACCGGCCTCGTTGCTGCTGGTCGGCGCGGGCGTGCTCGTCGTGGGTCGCCGTCGTCGCCGCGCGCGCTGACGCCGGTGGCGTCGCCGGTGGGCCGTCAGCCGCGACGGCCCGCCGGGATCACACCGCGAACGTAGCGACCCTGGTGGGGCTCGGCCGCGAGGCCGTGATCGACCAGCCGGCCATCGACCAGGCGCAGGAACACTGCCCGGTTCATGTACGCCTTGGCGGTCGCGCGCTGCACCGTGAACAGCGACACGTCCTTGCCCGGGCCCGCGCAGTCGAGGATGCGTCGCACGCACGTGTACGTCGTCAGCAGCGGGCGCAGCTTGGGCGCCAGCTGCTGGCCCAGCGGTGACAGGCTCGACACCGTCGACGACAGGAACCCGAACGACACCACCAGCACGCGGTCCGAGCGTGCGGGCAGGGGCTCCGCGAACACGTCGTAGCGCCGCCATGGCTGCCGATCGAGTCGCTCGAGGTAGGCGTCGCGCTCGACGGCGTTCATGGCCCGGCGTTGGCCGTGGCCACCGGTGCGCACCGCAAACGACAGGCCCAGGCCACGTGCATCGCTGGGGGCATGGAGATCGAGCGCCAGCAGGGGCACCCCGAACAGCGACTCGAGGTAGGGCGTGCCGAAGCCGGCGCCGAGGTCGAAGCGGTCGTCGCAATCGGTGGGGATGCGGGCGAAGCCCAGCTCGGGGTCTTCGCGGATCCAGTCGTACACGCCGACGATGGTGTTGGTGTCGCCGCCGACGTGCTTGAGCGGGCCGCCACGCGCGAGCACGTCCTCGATCCAACGCAGCAGCAGCGCGTCGGCGTCGAGCAGCCGCGGCAGGAACTCATCGGCCAGGCGCGCTTGATCGGCCTCGTGCTCGCCGAAGATCGCCGCGGTCGCGTTCTGCACGAGCACCTCGAAGTACGGCACCATGTGCTCGGGGTGCTCGGCGAGCTCGTCGAGCCGGTGCATGGTCGCGCGGGTGCTGCCGTCGTCGGCCTCGTAGCGCTCGAACGCCCGCCGGTTGACGCGGTTCATGCGGCTCACCACGAGCCGGCTGAAGCGGCTCGGCTGCGCGCGGTCATCGATGCGGGCCTGCCAGTGCGACGCGCCCAGCCGGGCCTGCATGTACGTCAGCGGGGCCTTGGTCAGCAGCCGCGTGACCAGCCGTGCCGCGAGGTCGCGGGTCGCGTCGTCGGTGACCGACAGCGACGCCAGCTGGGCCACCAGCTCGGCGTTCGTGCGCCGCGTGCCTCGGGCCGCGCGGGTCAGGAAGGCGGCCACCGCATCGGTGGGCGCAGGCATGGGGGCGTCGTGGTCGGAGGTCGGCACGGGCGAAGCCGCGGGTATCGCATGCTCGGCGCTGCGGACCCGAATTCGCGGTGCAGCGGGGCCTCCGGGCGGGTTTCGGTCCGGGCGCACGCCCCCAAGCCCCAGTCCAGGAATTGCCGATAATACATATTATGTAAAGTCAGAACCATGGGCCGGCCAGGGGGGCTCGAGCGCGGCGACCAGCTCACTCGATCGGAAGCCAGAAGCGCGGCAGCGGCAGCCGGAAGCGCCACGACCAGCTCACTCGATCGGAAGCCAGAAGCGCGACAGCGGCAGCCAGATGCGTTCGGCGCGGCCCTTGACGTTGCCGCGCGGCACGAACGGCCGGTGGCGCACGGCGGCGGGATCGATGAAGTTGGTGCGGTCGACGGCCTTGCCGGCGGCGCGGTGCGCCAACGAGACCGCGGTCGCGCGGTCCAGGCACAGGCCCTTGCGGCACTCGATGCGCACGACCACGTCCGACTGCGGCACGCCGAAGACCATCGCGAACGCGCCCTCGCCCTCGTCGTCGGCCGGCAGCTCGCCGGCCATCGCGCCCTCGGCCACCGAGGCGTCGGCGACCAAGCCGTACTGGTTGCCCAGCGCCGCGACCTTCGCTGCCAGGCCCTCGGGCGGCTTGAGCCAGGCCTCGATCTCGACGCTGTGGTCGTGGCCGCGGACGGTGCCCTCGAGCGAGAGTCGATCGAACACCGTCAGCTCCGGCATCCCGACCGGGAGCTCCTCCCAGCCCGGCACGTCGCCCGAGGTCAACAACACCCGCAGCTTGCGACGGTCGCCGGCGGCCGCGGGCACGCCCTCCGCCACGACCTTGCCCAGCGCCGTGGCCTTGCCGGCGTCGCTGCAGAAGCTGCTGCCGCACTCGAGCACGACCACCATCTCGCGGGTCTCGTCGGTCAGCACCAGCGCGAAGCCGTCGGGCCGCGCGACCAGCAGCGCGTCCTCGCCGAGCTCGGGGACCCGCTGGGCCATGCCGGTCGAGCTGCCGAACGACCACAGCGCCGCGTCGCGGACGAAGCTCGCGGTCTCCTGCGGCTTGCGGAACGCCCGCAGGCGCACCTCGTCGCGGCCAGACTTGCCGGCGGCCTTGCCGGGCTTGACCAGCACGCGCTCGAAGAAGTGCTCGCGTGCGTCTCCGCGGCCCGACCACTGCGGCGTGTAGCGGACGCGCTTGGGCGTCTCGAGCAGCGTGCGGGCGTCCTGGGCGGGGTTGGTCTGGAAGCGCGCGAGCACGTCGGCGAGCAGCAGGCCCAGCTTGGCGTCGTCGCGGCAGACCCCCGCGCCGCAGCGCAGGTGCAGCACCGAGGCCTCGTTCTCGAGCAGCAGCACCGCGGTGCGGCCGTCGGGGTCGTGGGCGACGTGCATGCGATCGACGGCGGCGCCCTGCTCCAGCGCCCGGTCGCGCTCGGCTCCACCGGTGGCCGCGGTCAGCAGCTCGGCCATCGTGCCCGGGCGGCCGCCGGCCATGCCCGATGCGACGGTCTCGAACACCGCGACGGCGCCCAGCGACGGCTTGCGCCACACCTCGAGCACCACGTCGTGGCCCTCGGAGCGGTGGTTGGCCAGGTACGTCACGCGGTCGTGGCGGCCGTCGTCGAGCTCGGTGACTTCTTCGTTGCGCTCGAGCTGGAACTGGGTGTCGCCGGTGAGGTCGCGCAGGTCCTTGGCGGTCAGCAGGCTGTCGACCCCGACCGCCTCGACCTCGACGGTCCACTGCAGGCTGTCGTGGGAGAGATTGCGGTTGTCGCCCATCACCAGCAGGTGCCCGGCCGGGACCTTCCAGGTGCGGGGCTTGGGCGCGAGGTCGTCGCGGTCCTCCACCGTCAGCACGTAGCGGACGACGTAGGTCTTGCCGTCCAAGGTCTCGTGGAAGAGCTGACAGTTCGAGACCGTCTTCACGCCGGCCTCGTCGAGACAGCGCTCGCTCATCGGCTCGCGCGCGAGCACCTCGAAATCGGCGTCGCCCTCGCGCTTGATCGAGACCTGACGCCCGACCACGCGGATCTCGTCGCCGGGCAGCCCGATCACCCGCTTGATGAAGTCCTCGGACTCGTCGAGCGGATATCGGAACACCACCACGTCGCCGCGCGAGATGTGCCCGAGTGATTCGCCCACCACGGTGGTGGTGAACGGCACCTGGATGCCGTAGACGAACTTGTTGACGAAGATGTGATCACCCGCGCGCAGGGTCGGCATCATGCTGCCCGACGGGATCTTGAACGGCTCGTAGAAGCACGAGCGCAGACCCAGCGCGACCATGACCGCGATGAGCACGTTCTCGACGGTCTCGCGGATGGCACTCTTGCGTGCGAAGCTGGCGTGGCGGTGCAGCAGCTCGTCGAGGCGCTCGGCCTCGTCCTCGACGCCGTGCCAGTCGTCGTTGGCGCGCAGGGTGTCGATCGCCGCCACCGCCGCCCGCATGGCGTCGGCCGGATCGGCCGCGATGCGGGTGCCGTGCTTCTTCAGGATCCGGCGGGCCTCCTTCTGTAGCAGCCGCGCGGCGGACTTGACGTGCCGCCGCGAACGACGCTTGCGCGGCGCCGCAGCGGCCGCGTCCGGCGCCTGCGCCGGCTCGCTCACTCGCCCTCCAGGCTCAGCACGGCGTGGAACGCCGCCTGTGGGATCTCGACCGCGCCAATGGCCTTCAGACGCCGTTTACCCTTCTTCTGTTTCTCGAGCAGCTTGCGCTTGCGCGAAATGTCGCCGCCGTAGCACTTGGCGGTCACGTCCTTGCGCATGGCCTTGACCGTGGTACGGGCGATCACGCGCGAGCCGATCGCGGCCTGGATCGCGACCTCGAACTGCTGGCGCGGCACCAGGTCCTTCATCTTGATGCACAGGTCGCGGCCGCGGTTGTAGGCGGTTTCGCGGTGGGTGATGAGCGAGAGTGCGTCGACGTTCTCGCCGTTCACCAGCAGGTCGAGCCGCACCATGTCGCTCTTGCGGTGGCCGGCGGGTTCGTAGTCGATGCTGGCGTAGCCGCGTGAGCGGCTCTTGAGGATGTCGTAGAAGCCGAACACCACCTCGGCCATCGGCAGCTCGTAGACCAGCTGCACCCGCGACGGCGTCAGGTAGCGCAGGTCCTTCTGGATCCCGCGTCGCTGCTCGCACAGCTCGAGGATGGGGCCGACGTACTCCTGCGGCAGCTGGATGCGGGCCTCGATCACGGGCTCCTCGATCGACTCGTAGTCGCCGAGGTCGGGGAACTTGGCGGGGTTGTCGATGACGGCGGTGCTGCCGTCCTTGCCGTGCACGATGAACTTCACGCTCGGTGCGGTCGTGATGAGGTCGAGGTCGTACTCGCGCTCGAGTCGCTCCTGCACGATCTCCATGTGCAGCAGGCCCAGGAAGCCCAGGCGGAAGCCGAAGCCGAGCGCCAGCGAGGTCTCGGGCTCGTAGCTGAAGCTGGCGTCGTTGAGCGACAGCTTCGCGAGCGCGTCGCGGAGGTTGGGATAGTCGGCGTTGTCGGTCGGGAACACGCCGGCGAAGACCATCGGCTGGATCTCCTTGAAGCCCGGCAGCGGCTCGGCGTGGGTGTCGTCGGGCTCGGCGATGGTGTCGCCGATCTTGCTGTCGCCGACCTCCTTCACGTTGCACACCACGAAGCCGACCTCGCCGGCCGACAGCTCCGCGAGCTCGATCATCTCGGGCGCGAACACGCCGGTTGCGATGACCTGGTAGCTCTTGCCCGTCGCCATCATGCGCACGCTCATGCCCGCGCGCATGCGGCCCGAGAACACCCGCACCATCGAGATGACGCCGCGGTAGCTGTCCCACCAGCTGTCGATGATGAGCGCCTTCACGCGGGCCTCGCGGTCGCCCTTGGGCGGCGGCACGCGGTCGACGATCGCCAGCAGCAGATCGTCGATGCCGATGCCGCTCTTGGCGGAGACCATCAGCGCGTTCGAGCAGTCGAGCCCGACCATCTCCTCGATCTCGCCGCGCACGCGCTCCGGCTCGGCCGACGGCAGGTCGATCTTGTTGATCACGGGGATGATCTCGAGGTTCTCGTCGAGCGCCATGTAGACGTTCGCGAGCGTCTGGGCCTCGACGCCTTGCGCGGCGTCGACCACCAGCAGCGCGCCTTCGCACGCGGCCAGCGAGCGCGAGACCTCGTAGCCGAAGTCCACGTGGCCCGGCGTATCGATGAGGTTCAGCTCGTAGACCTCGCCGTCGGGCGCCGTGTACGCCATGCGCACGCTCTGGGCCTTGATCGTGATGCCGCGCTCACGTTCGATGTCCATGCGGTCGAGGTACTGCGCGCGGCCCTCACGGTCGCCGATGAGACCGGTGGCCTCCATCAACCGATCGGCGAGCGTGCTCTTGCCGTGGTCGATGTGGGCGATGATGCAGAAGCTGCGGATTTGGCTCTGCGGCGGCGCGGTGGGCACCACGGGCTTGGCCTGCGGATCGGGCATGTGAAAGCGCCAGCTGGGCGGGGCGGCAGACGTACCACGAAAGCCGCTGGCTTGCCGATGGCGGGCGGGCACCCCTAGAGTACCCCTCGTGCGACGTCGTGGGCGGTGGAGTGGACGCGGTGCTGCCGGTGCCCGCGCTGGGATCGCGGTGCTGACCCGTTGGCCCGGCGGTATCGTGCTGGCATGCGCGCTGGCCACGGGCTGCGGCCCGAAGCCCAAGCGCGACGAGGGCAGCAAGGCCCCCGACGAGTCCGCGGAGGGCGCACCCACCGTGTCGGCGCCGCCCAATCCCAACATGCGCGCGCTGGTGGTCGACACGGCCCGCTGTGACACCAAGGGTGGTCGCGCCGACCAGGTCGATCTGAACCACGACGGCCGCGGCGATCTCGTGTCGATCTACGCCGGCGCCCAGGGCCAGACGCTGGTCTGCAAGCAGGCCGATCTCAACTTCGACGGCCGCCTCGACGCCTACTTCCACTTCGACGACAAGGCCAACATCGTCCGCGAGCAGTTCGACCTCGACTTCGATGGTCGCATCGATGTCGGTCGCCACTACCAGGACCGCGCGCTCGTGCTCGACGAGCAGGACTTGAACCGCGACGGCTATGTCGACGCGTGGCGGCGCTACGAGAAGGGTCGACTGCTGCGCATCGAGACCGACCGCGACGGCGACGGCAAGCCCGACATGGTCACGTACTACCTCGCCGGTCGCATCGATCGCGTGGGCTACGACGTCAACGGCGACGGTCGCTTCGAGCAGTGGGACCACGACGCCGCGAGGCGGGCGCGGGTCGCCGAGACCTCGCGCAGCAGCAAGCGCGCGAGCGAGTCCGGTGGCACGAAGGAGGCCGAGTACGTCGAGGAGCCGGGCAAGGACAAGCCGCCCGCCGACGCTGGCGCGACCGGAGATGCCGGCAAGGACACCGCCAAGGACAAGGGCGGCAAGGACAAGGGCAAGGACGCCACGAAGGACAAGGGCGCCACGAAGGACGCCGGCAAGGGCAAGGACGCCAAGCCAGCGAGCGACAAGCCGGCGAGCGACAAGCCAGCGAGCGACAAGCCGGCGAGCGACAAGCCGGCGAGCGACAAGCCCGCGAGCGACAAGCCAGCGAGCGACAAGCCGGCGAGCGACAAGCCGGCGGCCGCGAAGCCGACACCGGTGACGCCTGCCAAGCCGCAGTCGCCCGGTGGCGCCAAGCCGCTCACGCCGGCGAAGCCGAGCGGCGCACCCAAGGCCGGCTGACGCCTTCGCGTCGCATTCGGCCGGCGTTTTCGGGTAGGCTACGCGCGCCCACGATGACGGATCCCGAAGAGCCCCAGGACGACGTCGCGCCCGCACCTTCGGCGACCGTCGCGACCGACGACGAGACCTCGGATCTGCCGGACGAGGAGTCCGACTACGGCCCCCCCTTCTCCGCCAAGACCTTCGGCGGCTCGTTCGTGTGGGCCTTGACAGCGACCGCGTCGAGCTGCTCCCGGCCGCACCGGTCTTCATCGACCCGGGCAAGAACTACCGCCTGGTCGCGATGACCGAGGTCGAGCTCTTCACGGTCTACTCGCCGATGAACTGATCGCGACCGGGTGCGGCGCGTCGCTGCACCGGGCTCGCCCTCCCCCGCGCGAGCCGCCCTAGCCGCAGACGAAGTAGCAGCCGTTGCAGCAGTCGTGGTTCCACGGTGCGCACGGCGTGCCGGCGCCGACGCAGCAGGGCCCATCGTCGATCTGGCAGCCGGCGCAGCTGGGCGTGCCGCCGTAGCCTTCGCCGAGCTCGTCGCAGGTGAAGCCGTCGAAGTCGGCGGTCTCGCAGGTCTCGCCGGGCTCGACGATGCCGTTGCCGCAGATCGCCATGCTGCTGTCGTCGCCACCGCTGCTGGCCGACGAGTCGCCGCCGTCGCCCTGCGAGGCGCCGCTGCTGTCGCCGGCGCCGTCGCCCGCGGAGCCGTCGGCATCGGTGACGACACCGGTGTTGCCGTGGCTGGCTCCGCCGGCGCTGGCCGAGGTGCGGCCGGGGCCGCTCTCGCCGTCGCCGGCATCGGTGGTGTCGACCGCCGCGGTCGCGGTGCCATCGGCGTCGTCGTGCTCGGCCACGCCGCCGGTCGGCTCGCCGCCCGAGTCGAACGTGCAGGCCGCGAGCAACCACGCGATCACCCCAAGCACCCGCTGCCTTCGCATGCGCTGCCCCACCCGCTCGCGATCGTAGCAAGGCGGCGTTGCGCTGGGAAGCGCGCGCGGGCCCGCGCGATCACAGGCACTCGAGCTGCGGGTCGCCGGGAGCGTGACAGCGCAGACACACGCGGCGGTTGTGGCTCGCCAACGCATCGCACCTCGCCGAGCGCGCGAAGTCGGGCCCGTGCGGGCTGACATCGAGGCCGGGCTTGGCCGCCTGTGTGGTCGCGTGGCAGGCCAGGCAGCTGTCCTCGGTGTGGCACGACACGCAGGCCGAGAGGTTGCGCTGCGCGGCGTGTGCGTGGGCCTGCGGCATGCCGGGCGCACCCGACCAACCATCGGGGTGGAACTGCAGCGGGCCACCGACGCCGAACTCACCACCGGCGCGATCGGAGAAGCCCACGCGCTCGTGACAGCCGAGGCAGAAGCTCTGTTGACGGTGACAGCTCTGGCAATCCGAGAGCGCACCGCGGGCGTCCTGGGCGTGCAGCGTCAGGTAGTCACCGGCGTGGATCCGCATGGGCCGGATCGAGCCGCCGTGGCAATCGGTGCAGAAGCTGTCGTCGTGACAGCTCGCGCACAGCTGCGGGTTGGCCTTCGCGATGCTGGTGTGGTCCTCGACGAACGCCAGATCGTGCGCGGCCCCGTGGGCATTCGCGCCGCGGGGCACGAGTGCTGGCAACGCGCGATCGTCCTGGGCGCGCGTCATCAGGCGCCCGTCGGCGCCCGCGGGGTGACAGGTCGCGCAGGCGTTGGCGGCCTGGAAGCCGTCGTGGCAGCCGAGGCAGCTCTGCTCGCTCGGTAGCTGCAGCACGGAGCCCAGCCGCACGCCCTTCATGTCGTGGCAGTCGCGGCAGCTCGAGCCGGCGTCGACGTGCTTGGCGTGATCGAAGTGCAGCAGCGGCCGCGGCATGCGGACGCTCGCGCGCAGGCGGTTCTGCTCGTCGAGCTGGGTGTGACAGGTCGCGCAGCGGGCCGGGGTCTCGGGCGTGCGCGGGTGCTGGTCGCCGTGGCAGCCATCGCACGCGGCCCCGGTCGGCAGCAGCAGGTCGGCCGACTTGTGGCTGCCCTTCGCCGCGGCGTGGCACGCATCGCAGTCGAGCCCGAGCCCGAGGTGCTGATCGTGGGTGAAGCGCAGCGGGATGTCCTGCGCGGGATAGACCGCGCCGCCGCGCATGACGGGACCGCTCGCGACGCCGGCGGTCGCCGGAATCTCGCCCATGTTGCGGGGCGGCTTGCCCTTGCGCAGCACCGGGCCGCGGCCGGTGCCGGCCGGTCGCACGCCGGGCTGCGGGCCCGCGAGCGATTGCTGCAGCCCGCACACCAGCGCCACGCAGAACGACAGCAACACGAGCAGCGATGCGCGGCTCATCGACGACCTCCCCGCACCGCCCAGTCGACGCTCAGCATCGCGAGCGCGCGGAAGGCCGAGCGATAGAAGCTGGTGAACAGCTGCTCGCCGACGAGGTTGAGGTAGATGCCGTGGGCCATGCGGAGGTTGCCGCCCAGCTGCAGCGCCGCCGAGTAGCCGCGGCGCGCGGCGACCAGATCGTCGCGGTAGCCGACCGCGTAGAGCCGGGCATCGAGCGCGAGGCGGTCGTAGACCACGTGGGTGCGGGTGTCGAGGTCGCCGCCGATGCGGCCGCCGCCCTCCCCTGCCATGCCGAACAGGTCACCACGCGCCGCGAAGCGGCGGCGACGGTAGGCGAAGCCGGTCGCGCCGCCGCCCCCGAAGCGCGTGCGTCGATCGGGCGCGGTGGCCAGCGCGGCGGTGGTGTCGGCGCGGAAGATGCGGCCCTGGAAGCGGCCGTAGAGGGTCCAGTACGGCCCCGGTCGCACCTCGTAGACCGCCCGTACGTCCTCGATGGCCTCGCTCGCGAAGACGTTGAAGATGGAGTCGAGATCGAAGCTCGGCACCGTGCGGATGTACTGCGCGCGCAGGGTGTGCAGGTCGGTCAGCGCCCAGCTGAGCATCGCGCTGGTGTCGTCGAGTCGATCGGTGCCGAGGTTGTAGCGGGCCGCGAACGACGGCGACACCTTGCCGGCCGCCAGGCGCAGTGCCAGCGTCGCGGTGACGAACTCCTGATCGACACCGCGACCGAGTCCGCGGCTGCCGTCGGTGCCCTCGAGGTCGCGACCGAAACGCTCGGGCGTCCAGGTGCGCCGGTACGCGAAGCGAGCGTCCATGAACTTGACGCTGTCCATCGCGAACGCGGCCCCGACCATCGGCGTCGTGATGCTGTCGCTCGGTGTGTTGCTGGTGCCGTCGGGCGCGTAGTCGACCAGGCCGAGGATGTCGCTGGCGTTGACCGTGAAGCCGCCGAAGGCCTCGAACGCGAGGTGGGCCGGCGTGCGGGCACGGATCCAGCCGCCATCGAAGGCGTAGAAGTCGAGCCCGCTCATCTCGAATTGGCGACCGACGCGGAAGTCGACCGCGCCGCCCAGGTTGCGGCCCTCGAGGTAGCCGTAGAGCATGTCGAGCTGACGGCCGTCGATGGCGTTCAGCAGGCCCGCGCTGGCGCCTTGGGCCGAGCGACGGAAGGTGCCGAAGTCGTGGCGGATCCGCAGGCTCGACACCACCTGCAGCTGGCCGTCCTCGGGCGCGCGCTGCAGCTCGTCGACGCGCTTGGGCGGCAGGATGCGGTACACGCCGATGCCGACGTACTGCACGAGCCGGCGGCGACTGAGCAGCGTGCCCTCGGGCCCGGGCTGCCGCACCATGTAGCCCTCGCCGATCGTGCGCGAGACCGTGCGGACATCGGCCGCCTGCGCCGACGCGCTGCTGACCAGCGCGCCCACCAGCGCCCACGGCAGCGCGCGGCCGTGGGCCGCCCTGCGATGCCGCGATCCGCGGGCGCGTGGCGACGCCGCGAGGCGACACAGTGCACGGGCCCAGGGCACGGCGGCTATGCTATGCCACAACGCCGCGACTTCGCTACGCGAGCGCGGCCCGACCCAGGCTGGAAGACGAAGGCAACTGCGTGGTCGCAGTCGTCGGAGCCGCGCGCGTCGCCATTGCGCGATCGACGTGGCGCCGTATGCTGGGAACGATGAAGTGGCGAAGGCGGGCCGCGTACGCGTGGGCAGGCGCGTGGTGGATGGGTGGCGTCGCGTGCTCGCACGAACCGGGCGTGGTGGTAGCGGGCACGGCGAGCACGGGCGCATCGTCGTCGGGCACCGGGGGGCCCGCCACGGGCAGCACGACGGGCGATGGCAGCATGACGGGGACGCAGGGCACGACCGGCGTCGGCACCAGCGACGGTAGCAGCGGCGATCCGGGTACCAGTACGGGCGGTGCGACGACCAGCTCGTCGAGCGACGACGGGCCGGCGTGCATGTTGCCGGCGGCGACGGGCAGCAGCTCGGGTGACGACGGGCTGCCGCTGGATCTCGGCGATGGCGGTGGGTGTGGCAACGGCGTGGTCGAGGTTGCGCTTGGCGAGGTGTGCGACGACGGCAACGCCATGGGTGGCGATGGCTGCGAGAACGACTGCACGAGCAGCGACGACGTGGAGCCGGAGTTCACGCTGTTCATGGGCGGGCCGACTGGCTGGGCCGACTGCGGCAATGGGGCTGCGTTCGACTCGGCGGGCAACCTCGTGTTCGCGGGCTCGGTGAACAACAGCGTCTGGATCCGCAAGTACGATCCTGCGTACCAGGAGCTGTGGACGGTGACCTACCCTGCCCCGCCTGGGGTGCTGTGCTTCGACGTGCCGGTGGCGATCGACAGCGCCGACAACATCGCGTTCGCGGGCGTGACGGGCACGCTGGACAACGTCGACTGGCTGGTGGGGATGCTGGATCCCGATGGAGGGGAGCTGTGGAGCGCGGTGTACGACGGGCCGGTGGGGCGCAACGACTACCCGAAGGACGTCGTGGTGGATGGCAGCGATGACCTGGTTGTGGTGGGGAGCCGCGAGAATCCCGTCAATGGGACCGAGTCCGCGATCCTCAAGTTCACCACGGATGGCTTGCTGCTTTGGTCGGAGTTCCTCTCGAGTGGCAATGGACAAGCCGACGTGAACTGGTCGGTGGCAGCCGACGCGTGTGACAACCTGTTGGTGTCGGCGGCGCAGTACAACGATGGGACCGGCGCGGACATCGTGGTACGGAAGTACGACGCCGATGGCGGGCTCGAGTGGGAGCGGTTCGAGGTCGGACCCCTGACGGACTGGGGATACGGGATCGGGGTCGATCGGCTTGGCCGGTCGGTGGTCGCGGGCGCTCAGCCCGGCGCGTCGCCGTACTTCGACTTCTGGTTGAGGAAGTACGACGCGGATGGGACCGAGCTGTGGACGCAGTCGTGGGACGGCGGTGCCGACGACCACGACTACGTTCGCGATGTCGTGGTTGCGCAAGACGGCACGACCTGGGCCGCGGGCGCAATCACGGAGCCTGGAGGCTATCCTCATGCCGTGGTCATGCGCCTCGATGAGAACGGCGCGGTCGTCTGGACGCGGCACGTCATCGAGGTCGGAGGTTGGCTGGAACTCGCGCGAGCGCCGGATGGGCGGATCGCGGTCGCCGGCGCCTCGCAGCTGCCGTTCCCGTATGACGCGGAGGCTCACTTCGCGGTCTATCCGCCGTAGCCGCCGGCCCATCACAGTCGCAGGATCCAGGCCTTGAGGCGGATGCCGACCGATGTGACGTTGCTGTTGGTCGGCCCGACGAGCTGCCATGTCGGCATGGCGCCACCGGGCGTGATGGGTAGCGTGAAGTCGGTCATGACCCAGCGGCTGCTCGCGGTGGCGTACAATTCGCGGGGACGCTGCGCGGGCGCTCCTTCTTGGTCGTCGATGCTCAGGAAGGTCAGCACGCTGGCGGCCTGAGTTGCAGAGATCCTCAGTTCGAGCACCGCCCCGACGGCGTTGGCGGGCATGTGCGCGAAGGCGAGGGCGGTCGGGGGCACCGGGGCGGTGCGGGAGCCGGAAAACAGCAGCTGTCGGTCATCGCCGCGCAAGAGCTCGATGCCCTCGGTGAAGGGGCGATACGGGGCGGCGTACTCGCCGTCGACGAGCCAGACCGAGTCGACGAGCACCTGCTGCCCGCTCGGTGCTGGCTGCTCGGCCGGTCGCGCTATCCTCGGCGAGGCGAGGTTCGCTCGGTCTCGCCTTCCCACCCATCACGCCATGCCCATCCGATCTGCTGCGCCGTTGTCCCTCGCCCTGCTGGTCGCGTGCGCCGGCACGCGGACCCACCGCCGCGGTGGCGACGGCCCCACCACGCCGTTCGTCGACGCGCCGGCGGCGGGCGTCGACGACGCAGAGGTGGATCGCCTCGCGGCGCTCGAGCACGGCGACAGCCGAGCCCGCGCGGTGCGACTGGCCCGGCTGCTCGACCTCTTCGACGCCGCGCGCATGGGCGACGACGCCGACGCCCGCGACGTGCTGTGGGCCGCGCTGGGTGGCCACGGCACCGGGCGCGGCGTCGAGGCCACCCGCGAGGCGCTGTCGCGACTGCTCGCGATCGCGATGGCGCTCGACGAGGCCGGCATCGCCGACGACGACGCCGCACAGCTCGTGCACGACGCCATCGCCATGCTGAGCTCCGATCTGCAGCCGCCCGGCGACGCCGAGGGCCTGGCGATCCGCACGCTGTCGTACCGCACGCTGGCCGAGTCTGGTCACCCGCAGATCCGCGACAACGCTCGCTGGCGGCTGTTCGATCACGCCCGCACGACGCTGCATGCCGCGATCGAGGCCGCACCGGCGCAGCGCGAGGCCATCGCGCAGCAGATCCGCTACATCGAGGTCGAGGACCTGGGTGACGTGCTCGACGACGGCGATGTGCACCTGCGCCCTCGCTGGCCGGGCCCGGTCCCGTTGGTGGCGCTGGTGACCGGCGTGCGCACCGAGCTGGCGGCCCAGCCGACGTGGTCGTCGCTGCTGCAGCGCCGCGCGGCGCTCGACGAGGAGCTCGAGCGGGTCGCGCTGGCGACCCTGCCGGCCGCGCGCGCGCCCGACCCGATGGGCGCGCTGCGACCCCGCGGCACCGGCGTGCCCGAGAGCATGGCGCCGGTCGTGCGCATCGCCGGCGGGCAGATCGAGCTCGACGTCGGTCGCCCGCAGTCGCGGCGGCTGCCGCTGGACGACGACGACATCACCGCCATCGCCGACGCGATCGAGGCCGTGCTGCTGCCCGACGGTCGCGGCACGCTGCTGCTGGTGGTCGAGCCGCAGACGCCCGCGCCACAGCTGCGTCGCGCGTTGCGGGCGTTGCGTCGTGGCGGCGCGGCGCGCATCGAGCTCGCGATCGCCGAGCCCCACGAGCGCGGTGGCACCGTGACGGTCGCGTTGCCGCTGGTGGTGGTGCGCGCGCAGGAGGCCGGCGTGGGTGGGCGCGCGCTGCAGGACGCGCGCATCGACGTGCACGTCGGTGGTCGCGGCTTCGAGCTCGCGATCGACGGCGCGTGGTTGCAGGGTACGCTGGGCTCGGGCGCGGAGCTCGAGCGTCGCCTCGACGAGCTGCGCCGGGCCTATCCACGCGAGCGCACCGTGACGATCGATCTCGGGCTCGACGCTGCATACGAGCAGATCCTCGACGCCGCGATCGCGACCGCTGGCGGCGCGAGCCCGCGCTTCGCGGTGCTCGGCTGGCTCGGTGACGAGTCGCGGCCCGCCGGCACACCCAGCGTGGCGGCCGGCGAGCGCCTGGCCGCGCGCCTGGCCTGGGCGGCGCTCGGGGCCCGGCTCGCCATCGAGCAGCCCTTCCCGCTGGCCGGCGATGATCAGCCGCGGCTCGAGGCCTTCGCGGCGGCCCTGCCCCGCTGCCTGCCGGAGCTGCCGCGAAAGCCCGCGCCGCGGACGGCCGTGCGCGTGGACGCGACGCTCTCCGAGGGCCGCGTGGCCGCGATCGCGGTCGCCAAGCTGCCGGGCCTCTCGGCCAAGGAGCTGGTGCCGCTGCAGCGCTGTCTGGAAGACGAGGCGCTCGGCGTCCGGTTTCGCGAGCATCGCGACACCATCGCGATCACCCTGCGCGCCGGCCCGTGACGCGCGGGGGCAGCCGCGCCCGTTCGCGAGGCGCGAGCGCTACACCAGGATGTTCTGCGCCAGCTTCGTGCGCTCCTGCGTGTTCACGCGCTCGCCCGGCACCGCCAGCCCGCGCACCGCGGCCGGCCGCGCCGCGATGGCGTCGAGCCACCGCTGCAGCGCCGGCAACCCCTCGATGCTCGCGCCGGACCACGCGTGCGTGCGCACCCAGCACCAGTTGGCGATGTCGGCGATCGAGTAGCTCTCCGCGAGCCACTCGACCTCGCCGAGGCGCCGCTCGAGCACCTCGAAGAGGCGACGCGACTCCCGTTGGTAGCGCTCGATGGCGTAGGGGATCCGCTCGGGGGCGTAGCGCGCGAAGACGTTGGCCTGGCCCATCATCGGACCCACGCCACCCATCTGGAACATCAACCACTGCAACGCGACGCTGCGGCCCTTGGGGTCCTGCGGCAGCAGCTTGCCGGTCTTCTCGGCGAGGTACCACAGGATCGCGCCGCTCTCGAAGACCACGAAGTCGTCGGCGTCGTGATCGATGATCACCGGGATGCGGCCGTTGGGGTTCTTCGCGAGGAACTCGGGGGTCTTCTGCTCGTTGGCCCCGAGGTCGATCGCGCGCACCTCGTAGGGCAGCGCGAGCTCCTCGAGCGCGACGGAGACCTTGTGGCCGTTGGGGGTGGCGGCGGTGAGCAGCTCGATCATGGGATCCTCCTCGCGGTGCGAACGTGACGCGCCATGGCCTCGTACGTCACGGCGCCCCGCGAGGTTAGCCCCGCGGTCGACGTCGTCGCAGCAGCACGACGAGCAGGCCCCACCACGGCCCCGCAGCGGCCCCGCTGCCGTCGCTGCCGTCGCTGCGGCACTGACAGCCGCCGGTCCCGGTGTCGTCGACCGCCGGCGCGCCCGAGCTGCCGCCGCCGCTGTCGTCGGCGCCGCTGCCCTCGCTGCCGACCGGGCCGTCGTCCCCGCTGCTGCCCGCGCTGGCCTGGCCGGAGCTGCCGCCGTCGCTGCTGCCCGTCGAGCCGCCGCTCGAGCTGCCGCCGTCGCTGCTGCCGTCGCTCGAGCTGCCGTCGCTCGAGCCGCCCTCGCCGCCCGAGCTGCTCGCCGACGCGTCGACGTTGCAGTGGGTGCAGCCGTCGTCGTCGACGTCGTTGCCGTCGTCGCAGTCCTCGATGCCGACGTGGAGGAAGCCGTCGCCGCAGGCCGCGAGCTGACACATCGTGCCCACGCAGATGTCGCTGTCGTCGTCGTTGCCGTCGTCGCAGGCCTCGACGCCGGCGTGGACGAAGCCGTCGCCGCAGCTGGGCAGGACGCAGCCGACCAGGCACGCGTCGGTCGGATCGGCGTTGCCGTCGTCGCAGGCCTCGGTGCCCTGCAGCACGTAGCCGTCACCGCAGATCGCCGGATGGCACGACCCTGGGCAGTCGTCGCCGTCGTCGAGGTCGCCATCGTCACAGGTCTCGACGCCCGCGTGCAGGAAGCCGTCGCCGCAGCTGGCCGCGATGCAGCCGCTGAGACACGCGTCGGTGTCGTCGTCGTTGGCGTCGTCGCAGGGCTCGGTGCCGGTGTAGACGAAGCCGTCGCCGCAGGTCGGCAGGATGCAGCCGACCAAGCAGCCGTCGCCGTTGTCGTCGTCGCCGTCGTCGCAGGGCTCGATGCCGGTCTGTACGAAGTGGTCGCCGCAGGTGGCTGGCACGCACGGGCTCACGCAGGCGTCGTGGTTGTCGTGGTTGCCGTCGTCGCACAGCTCGCCGGCGGCCTCGTCGACGATGCCGTCGCCGCAGCCGGGCGGGAATCCGCCCTGCGCGGCCCAGTCGATCGCGCGCAGGAACATCTCGGTGGCGTCGGGGATCGAGCCATCGTGCAGGGCCTGCGTCGCGTAGGCCTCGTACTCCGCGGTGAACAGCGGGCCGAGCGTCACCACACGGCCACCGCCGACCTCCCACAGCGCGCCGTCGGGGGTCCCACCGTTGCTGCTGATGGTGAGCGCGCCTGGCTTGTGGGCGCCCGAGTAGGCGTCGTAGGAGGGGTTCGCCCAGCTGCCGAGACCCTCGACGATCTCGTGGTTGCCCGCGGGGTCGACGGTGCCGTTGTTGATGAACGACATCGACGGCAGCACCGGCGCGACGGCGTTCAAGCCCGGCGCGACGATGGCGTCGTTGTAATAGAACACCCAACCGGTCGCGACCAGGCCGCCGCCCTGTTCGACGTAGTCCTGGATCACGGCGTCGAACAGCGGCAGATCGTGGCCGACCGCGTAGCCGCTGCCGCTCAGCACGATGGCGGCGTACTGCTGGATCTCCGGCAGCGTGTCGAGCTCGCTGGCGTCGACGATGGTGACGGTGTGGCCCCGGGCCTCGAGCAGCGGCTGGATCACCGAGTAGGCGTCACCAGGGTTGCGCAGCGCGGCGCCGACCGGGGCCTCGAGCGCGACGTCGGCCGCCCAAGCGGACTCGCCCGCGAGACCCACGAGGGTCGCACCCACCCACGACCACCACCATCCGCGACGAACCATGTCGCGATGCTGGTCCGAGGTCGGCGCCGCCGTCAAGCGACGCCCATGTCACGGCGTGTACTTGGCGAGCGCCTGCTCGGCGGCCTCGACCGCGCGGGCGAACTCGACGAACTCTGGGTAGTCACTCGCGGCGACGACACCAGGGGTCACGCTCGAGCGCAGCTCCAGGACCACCCGCTCGTCGCCGGCGCCGCCCTGCACGGTGCGACGGTAGCTGCCGAAGCGGTTCTCGATGCTCACCGCCGCCGGCACCTCGCGGAAGCGGCCCCCCTCGACGTGCAGCGTCAGCGTCGCCCGCAGCTCGGGTGCGTAGGGGATCAACATGCCGGTCTTGCGCGAGGGCAAGGTCGCCATGCGGGCGGCGGTCGACAGCGGCAGCGGATCGGCACGCACCAGCAACGCGCCACCCTGGTCGATCGCGAAGCGGGCCCCGTCGGCCTCGAAGCTGAGCACCAGCGGCTCGTCGAGATCGTCCTCGCCGCTGATCTCGAGCTCGCGCAGGCTCGCCCCCCGCAGCCACTGCAGCTCGGCCTGCTGGAACACCTCGCGCACGCGATCGCGATCGACGTCGCGCAGGGCCTGACGCCACACCAGGCCCTCGGCGCCGCCCAGGGTCAGCTTGCCCTTGGCGTGGGCGTTGCCGGCCCCGTCGAGCGCGATGTCGAGGTCCCAGTGCCGTCGATCGCGGAGTTCCGGTCGCGCCTTGGGCACCGTGACCGCGCCGGCGGGACCGTCGTCGTCCTCGACGTGCACCCGCAGCGCGGGGCTCTCGGCGTAGCCGGGGCTGAGGTAGCCGAGCGGCATGACCTTCGAGGCGGTGAGGATCATCCGCGGGTCGCGTTCGCCCGGCAGCTTCACCGCCAGCAACGCGGCGTCGTAGCTCTCGGGCATGGGATGGCCCTGTGCCAGCGGAGCCGGGCCGAACTTGTCGCGCGCCAGCCACAGCTCCGCGTGCAGGCCGGCCTCGCGCAGCATGGTGCGCAGCAACATCAGACGACTGCCCGAGCGCGCCGCGAGCGTGACGGTCGCGGGCGCCGCGAGGTCGCCCGCATCGTCGATGTTCTCGACCACCCAGCGCCACAGCGCCGCCAGCTTGGCGCGCGGCTCGGTGCGCTTGCCGACGATCGCCCGCACGCGCCGTCGCAGCTCGGGGTTGCTGCGGCCGCCGCCCTTGACCTGCACCGCGAGACCATCGAGGTAGTCGTCGACGTCGAGCGCGGTGTAGACCCGGACGTTGGGGAGCTCGTCGAGCAGGCCACGATGCTGGGGCTCGTCGCCGATGCGCTCCTGCTGTCGCAGACGGTACAGCCGTGTGGTCACGGTCTCGTCACCGAGGGTCATCGCGCCCATCACCGGTGCGGGCCCGCCGGCGCGACGATCCTCGCGGATCGCCATCGCCTCGGGGTGCGCGACCAGCAGCTCGGTGCGGTGGTAGGGGATGTCGAGCGACGCGAAGCGGAAGGTCGAGACGTCGACGTAGCCGGGCAGCGCGGTGGCCGGATCGTGCTCGACGACGAACTCGTACTCGACCACGTCGCCGACCGCGAGGTCGCGCAGCTCGATGCCGTCCTTGCCGGGCACCACCTCGGCCTCGACCAGGGTCCCGTCGGGCTTGATCGAGCGCAGCGTCAGCAGGCGCGCGCCCTCGGGGATGTCGATCTCGTTGTAGCGATCGATGGCGGCCTTGCTGAGCAGGTGCACGACCAGGTGGACGATCTGTCGCTGGCCGCCGTTGGCGTAGACCCGCGCGGCGCTGCGGTCGAGCACCAGCACCTCGCTGACGCCGGGGTACTGCTTGCCCGAGCTGCGGTACTCGGCGAGCGCCGCGAGGCCATCGACGCGCAGCGCGTCGAGCTCGTCGGGGATGCCGACCAGGGTCGCGCTGCGGCGCAGCGCGTCGGCGTGGGGGAACAGCGCCAGCGCGGCTCGGATCTGGCGCCGTGCGGCGGCCATGTCGTCGCCGGCGGCGGCGATGTCGGCGAGCATCACGTGCCCGGCCGCCCGCAGCGGGTTGCGGGCGAGCACCTTGCCGACCACGTCCTTGGCCTTCGCGACCTCGCCACGGGTGAGCTGCAGCCGTGCGAGCGCCTCCATCGCCTCGAGGTCGTCGGGCACGCGGTCGATGGCCTCGTGCCACAGCGCCTCGGCCTCGGCGAAGCGACCGCGGCGCTGAGCCAGCTGGGCGCGCAGCTCGATGGTGCCGCCGCACTGCGCGAGTCGCTGACTGATCGCGTCCTCGCGCTTGACGTCGTCCTCGTCGCGCGCGCGCGAGCGCTGCATCGCGAGCACGCGACAGTTGCCCGGCGCGAGCTTGGCCGCGCGGGCGATCGCCGCGTCGCCCTTGGCCTCGTCGCCGCGGGTGAGGTGCGCGCGCGCCTTGAGCAGCTCGCCGCGCAGGCCCGGCAGCACCTGCGCCGGGTCTTCGATGGCCTCGACGACCTCCGCGACTTCGCCGCGCTCGAGCTGCAGCTCGAGCTGTCGCAGGCGTGCGATCGCCAGCTTGGGATCGAGCCGCAGCGCGGTCGCGAGCGCGGCTTGCTCGCGGGCCAGCGAGACCGTGCGGCCGCGGGTCGGATCGAAGCGCTCGAACTGTGCCACCGACCACGCGGCATCGGCCGAGCGCTTGCGGCGATCGAGGCGGTCGCGCAGCCGCTCGGCGTCGTCGACGTCGCCGTCGTGGATCGCGTCGTCGAGCTGCAGCATCGCGAACAGCGGCGCGGCGATGGGGCCGTCGGCGTCGTCGGCAATCGCTGCCCACGGCGAGTCCTGCAGCACCGCCTTGCCGGTGATGCGCGCGCTGCCCTGCCCGCCCGGCGTGACCTCGACCGCGCGGCCGTCGGGGGTCGTCGCGCGCACCAGCAGCCACGCGCGATCGCGGGGGATCACGGTGGCGAGCTCGAGGGTGTGGGTGCCGGGCGCGACCGGCACTTGCACGACCGCGCGCGAACGCGGGTAGCGGTCGCTGCGATCGGTCCGGTGGACCAGCTGCCCGTCGAGCCATGCGCGCATCGGCTCCTCGGCCGACAGCTCCAGCTCGAGCATGTCGCCGGGCACCGTGAGCTGGGTGCGCACGCGCCGGATGCCGGCGTGGATGGTCGGGTTCCACAGCCGCACGACGCAAGCCAGCGCGATGGCGTCGCCGGCCGGATCGACCACGAACGGCCCGTGATCGCGGGCCAGCTCGAGCTCGCCCTGCCGCCCCTGCATCGGCCCGACCTCGAACTGCTGCACGCAGCCCTGCTCGCGGAAGTACTTGGCGTAGTCGTGGCCGCGGTTGCGCTCGATGTTGGCGCGCACGCTCAGCAGCGGCGCGCGGGCGGCCGACGGCAGGCCCTTGGCGGGCAGCGCATCGAACATCTCGACGAAGCGGGCGTCGTCGTCGTCGCGCTCGCCGTGCAGGCCCGCGACCACGCGCGCGGCGACGATCGCTGCGGCGGCGTGCAGCTCGCGATCGGGCGCGTCGGCGGGCACGGCCGCGGCACGCTCGAGGATCGCGTAGGCCTGCGCGACCGCGGCCTCGCCGTCGAGCCGCGCGTCGGCGATGCGCAGCCGTGCGACCGCCGCCAGCGGATCGCCGGCCTTCGCCGCGCGATCGAGCCCGCCGATGGCGTCGTCGGTGCGGCCCTGGTGCAGCCATCGCACCAGCGCGAGATCGCGGACCGCGACCAGGTCGTCGGGGTGCCGCGCGAGGTGGCGCTCCAACCGAGCCGCCCACGCGTCCGGGTCGTCGCCGGGCTTGGCGGTGCCGCGGCCACGGCCGTGGCAGGCCGCCAGCACGCACACCAACAACATCAAGGCGGTCGTCGCGACCGCGCGCAGGCCATGACGCATGCGGATCATCGCGCGTCCTCCACGGTGAAGGTCTGCTCGAGCCCGGCATCGACCTCGCGCAGGAACTCGCGGAAGGCCCGGTACTCCTTGGCGCCGACGCGCGCGCGGGAGAGCTCGATGGTGGTGCGCACGCGGGCACCTTCGTCGGTGGCGTCGACCGCAAGCTCGAAGCGACCGAACGGCCCTTCGAGTTTGCGGGCCGCCGGCAGCTGCGAGAATCGCTTGCCGCGCGGCAGGCTGTAGCTGATCTCGTGGTGCTCGACCGACGGCGTGTCGATGAGCAGGTCGTACTTGCGATCGTCCTGCGGCGCGAACGACTGCGTCAGCCGCGAGGCGCGGCCGAGCACGCGGAAGCGTCGGCGGCCGTCGCCTTGGGCCTGCGCCCAGCCGGCGACCTTCATGGTCGCGTGCAGCTCGGGCGGCACCAGGATGTCGTCCATGCCGCGGCTGGAGAGCCCGGTCACCGTCGCGCCCGGGTACAGCTCGCCGAAGGCCTTCTGCAGCTTCTCGATGCGCTCGCCCTCCGACTGGAACTCGTAGCGGACCCCGGCCGCGGCCGCGCCGGCGACCACCAGGTCCTGCTCGAGGGTGGCGTCGCCCTCGGTGTCGAGCTTCACCCGCTGCTTCGAGTCACGCACGTTGTCGGCCGCCTTGCTGAAGGGAATCTTGCCCAGCTTGGCGCCCTTGCCGTCGGCGACGACCAACACGGTCGCGCCCTGATCGCCGCTGGGCAGCTCGCGGGGCCCGGCCCACTCGGCGGTGCCGTCGAGGTAGAGATCGAGGCTCGGCACGTACGTGATGGCGTGGTTGAACACCGCCAGCGACGCTGGCAGCTCGGGCACGTTGCCCTGGTCGCGGGTGCGCACGAGCACCAGGCGGCTGTCGATGCCGGCCTCGGCGAGCATCACCTTGAGCAGGCTCGCCTTGTCCTTGCAGTCGCCGAAGCGGCGGCTGTAGACATCGGTGGTGCGGTACGGCTTGTAGCCGTGGATGCCGAACTCGAGCCCGACATAGCGGGTATTGCGGACCACGTGCTCGTAGATCGCCGCGACCTTGGCGGCCTCGTCGGCGCCGGCGGGGAGCTTGGCCAGCACGCCCTTCACCGCGCCCTTGATGGCGTCGTCGACCTGCAGCTGCTCCTTGACCAGGCCCCAGTACCAGCGACCGACGTCGTCCCAGGTGGCGTAGGTGCTGGCGTGGATGAACTTGGCGACTTCGATCCAGCCCGGCATGCCGTTCTCGGGCTTGATGCCCGGCACGTCGCGCAGCGCGTGGCGATAGGTGGTGACGGTGCCGGCGCGGTTGGTCGCGCGGGCGACCTCGACGTTGAAGTGGATGGGCTTGTCGGCCGGCGTCTCGAGCACGTACTCGACGAACTTGCGCGGCTCGGTGCCCGACAGCGCCTGCACGTCACCGAAGTACTCGTCGAACATGTTGCGCGCCGCCAGATCGCGCCGCGAGAACGCGACCTCGAGGGTGTCGCCGACCCGCAGGCCCGGGAAGCCGACCTGGATCAGCCGCTGGTCGTAGTACATGCGGTAGCCCGACTGCGCCAGCTGCAGCGTGCGCACGTCACCGAGCTCCTCGATGGTGCCGTCCTTGCGACGCACGCGGGCGCGGCGGACCTCGACCATGCTCTCGGCGGGATCGTAGGCGTAGGCCTGCACCGCCTGGCTCCGCACGCCGCGATCGTCGAGGATGCGGATGATGCGGTGATCGAGCCGCTCGGTGAGGCCGTTGGCGAGCACCTTCACCGCCATGCGGTGGTGCAGGAAGCCGGCTTGTTGGCCCTTCCACGCCGGCGGCGTCGGCTGGGCGCCGACCTTCTCGAGTGACACGCCCCAGCGCGCCAGCAGGTCCTTGCCCGCGCGGGTGTCGAGCGAGGCCAGCAGGTCGCGCACGTCGGGCTGCTGGGGCTTGAGCGCGAGCGAGCGCTCGAGGCTCGCGACCGCGGCCTCGCGCGCTCCGGTGCGCGCGAGCAGGCGACCCAGCCGCGCGTGCAGGTCGGCGTCCTGGGGCGCCAGCGCGACCGCGCGGGCGAGCGCGTCGCGGGCGGCCTCGAGGTTGCCGTTGGCCTGCTGCAGGCGCGCGACCTCGGCGTGCGCCTCGGGCAGGCCCGGCATCGCCAGCGCGCCACCGTCGGCGAGCTTGGCAGCCTCGTCGGCGCGCCCGAGCTCGAGCAGGCCATCGATGCGCGCCGCGACGGTGCCGCGTTCGCTGCCGTGCTCGCGACCGATGCGCTCGTAGATCGCCAGCGCATCGGTGGTGCGGCCCAGCTCGCGCAGCGCCGACGCCAGCGCCAGCTGCATGCTCTGCGACGACGGGTGGCGGCCGGCCAGGCTCTCGGTCCAGCGCAGTGCCGCCCATGGCAGTCCGCGCTCGCGCAGTCGGTCGGCGAGCGCGAGCTCGATCACGGGATCGTCGGGCGCCGCCGCGTTGGCCTCGTCGAGCAGTTCGTCGTAGCGCTGCTCGAGCCCGAGCGAGCGCTCGCGCCAGGCCAGCTCGAGCAGCAGCTGCCCGTGCAGCGCCGGCTCGCGCTTGCGCGAGCGCGAGACGCCCGCGGCCAGCGCCTTGCGGCTGCCGTTGGGGTCGGGCTCGAGGATCGCGAGCAGCAATGCCGAGCGCGCGCTGCCGAGCGTGGCGTCGACCTGCGCCGCGCGCTGGCTCGCGGTCTTGTCGTCGCGATCGAAGGGATGCGTGTAGCGGTAGAACTCGACCAGCTCGAGCGCCGCGTTGCCGCGCTTGGCCGCGTCGGCGCGCTGCTCGAGCGCACGACGCAGCGATGCGACCGTGTGGCTCGAGCTGGGGGCCACGCTGGTGTGCGGCGCCTTGGGCAGCTCGACGTGCACGCGCGCGCCGACGAGCGGCGCACCCTCGGGCGTGCTCACGCGCGCGAAGAAGCCCCACATGTTCTCGAGCGTCGCCACCTTCACCAGCACGCGGTTGTCGCCCTTGCGCAGCGTGATCGGGTGGCTGTCCTGCAGCGGATCCGGGGCGCGATAGGCGTCGCCGCGGCCGACCTCGGTGCCGTCGACCCACACCGCGTAGGGCCCGGCGGTGCCGATGTGCAACGCGGCCTTGGTGTCGGCGTCGACGTGGATCCACGCGGTCGCATAGCCGACCGCCTGCTCGGCAGGTCGCAGCAGATCGTCGAAGCCGACGTAGCCGCCGCGCGGCAGGCTCTCGTAGTCCCATGGGCGCCACGACAGCGGCTCGCCCGCGAGCTTGCCGACCATGGTCTCGTCGCGATCGAAGGCCAGCTTGGCGGCCTGTTGCTCGGGTGGATACGCGGTCGTCTCGCCGGCCCGGTTGGCGTTGTCGAACGGGCCCACGATGAGCCAGTCGAGCAGGTAGCCCTGGGCCCGCAGCTGGGTGCCGGCGGCCGCCAGATCGCCCTTCTGCTCGGCCAGGCGCGCCGCGAGGTAGCCCGCGAAGCTGCGCACCAGCGGGTGGCGCTTGCTGTCCTTGGCGACGCCCTGCACGAAGCCGGCGAGCGTCGCAGGTTCGATCTCGCCACCGAGCTCACCGAGCGCGCCGGTCAGCGCGAGCACGGCCGCGGGATCGGTGCCGCGGTGGCCCGCGAGGATCGCCCGGCGCCGCTCGAGCTCACGCTTCCACCGACCGGGACCCTTGGCGCGGGCGGCCGCGCTCGCCCACGGGGTCGCGTCGGCCTTGGCCGTCGCACCGCGGGCCGGCGCCGCCGACGACGGCGCGGCCACCAGCGCCACGAGCACGGCCACCAGCACCGCCAGCGTGCCCGCGCGTCGTGCGGCCTCGGAGGCCTTCGCGGACGCAGGCCGCGACGGCGTGGAGGCAGCGCTGCTCGGGGCTCGGCGGGCGATCATGCGGTCGCGATGATGCGCGATCGGGCCGCTGCGTGCCACGGGGGAGGTGGGTTTCAGGGCCGATCAGGCGGGTTCGAGGCGTCGGAGGCGTCGTTCCAGCCAGAACTCCATCAGGCCCGCGAACTCTGGCAGCGCAGGTCCCTCGCGAATCTCCGCCAACTTCTGCGCGAGCCTTGCGACCCCCCAGGCCCCGCGACCGCCGGCGCCGATCAGCTGGCGTATCAGCTCGTCGTGCACCTTGCGACGGTTGCCGACGAGTGTCGGATGGTTGAGGCGGAGCACGTCGTCGATGTCCGCCTGGGCGTCCACATCCGCGGTCGTGATCGTGCCATCGGCGAGGTAGCGGATCTCGCCGGGACGAAGCCGCTGCGGGTCCACGCTGATCTCCTGGTCGCCCTTGCTGACGTCGCATGTGTGGTGGATCTCGCGGGCATTCTTCACCACGCCCGGGCAGGCCCCGAGGAGGTTGGTCCAGCTCAGCTGCAGCTCTTCGTGGCGACGCGGACGGAAGTGCTCGATGCGGACGCCGTCGGAGGTCGCTCGGATCCGCCGCATGCAGTAGCAACACAGCCCGCGTTGATCGCGAACGAGTGCCTCGCGGAGGTCCTGCTTCTCGCGATAGTCGTCGTAGGTCGCGTCCGGGTGCGCGGCGTGGTGGGAGAGCGATGCGGGCGGCGGCCCCTTGTCGATCCGGCGCATCAGCTCGCGAGGAGTTCGATGGTGGCTCGCAGCCGCGCCACCTCGGCATCGCGCTCACCGAGCAGTTCGGCAAGTCGTGCGAGTTCTTCGCGCGCACGCTCGAAGTCGTCTTGATCGATCAGATGCGAGATGCGAGCGACGGCGTCGCGGGTGGTTTCCGGGAGTGGGTCCGTGTCGAAGACCTCGCCGAGGATCGCCCCGGCCTCCCTGCCTTCGACGGGATTGGGCGGCGCGAATACCTGGAACTGGTGGAGCACGCGGACCTGCTCGGCCTTCACGTGCGTGAGCACGAGCGGCGCGTGCGTCGTGACGATGAACTGCAGCGATGGGAACACCGCGAGCAGTCGTTCCAGGACGTCCGCCTGCCACTTCGGGTGCAAGTGCAACTCGATTTCGTCGATCAGCACGATGCCGCGGCCGGCGAGCGGATCGCCAGCCGGGTTCGCGATCGCGAGCCGTCGCGCGATATCAGCGATCATCGCGAGCAACGAGCGTTCACCGTCACTCAGCTGGTTGAACGCCAGCATCTCGCCGGCCTTGTCGATGACGAGGGTCGGCCTTCGAAATGCAGGGTGCTCGTCGATGGAACCATTGGGGCGACGCACCCGCGGGCTGTCGAAGCCGGGCATCGCGCGCGCGATGGCGCTGCGAACGGCATCGAGACGGGGGTCGAGCCCCGTGCCGTCCCGTCGGATGCGTTCGTTCTCGAGGTCTTCCCGCTCGCGGAACCATGCGAAGAGCGCCTCGAAGTTCGCGCTCGCATCGAACGCGTGCTCCCACGCTCGCTCGGGTGACCATGTCGAGGGGGCCGTGCTCCCGGGTGTCGCATCGGTGGCACCGCGGGCCACCGTGTAGTGGGCGAAGATGGGAACGCTGCCGTCGACGGCCACCATCGAGAGCGGTGCTCCGACGAAGCCGACGCCGCCAGGCTTGATGCGAACCTCGAGGCTTGCGGCGGCTCCGGGCACGCCGAGCGAGCTGGCCCAAGCGCTCCCGGACGGCGGCGTCAGCATCGTGCTGACACTGCCCCTCGCCGCGCCATTGCGCAGCGACGCCACCGCCCCCGCGAGGGCGCCCTCGCCTTCGACCACGCCCCGCAGCACCATCGCGAGCGCGTCCAGCACGCTCGACTTGCCACCGCCGTTGACCCCGACCAGCACGGTCAGCCGCGGGTCGAACGCGAGCTCGAGTTCGGCGAACCCGCGGTAGTTCGCGAGCTGGAGGCGGCTCACTCGCACGCCGCGATTGTAGCACCGCCGCGGAGCCCTGCGGCCCGAGGGCGCGCGTCAGACGTCGAAGACGCCGACGTGATAGAAGCCGAGCGGCTGGCGGAAGTCGACCCGCTGCAGCCACGGCACCAGCGCCGGCGGGGTCGCGTTGGGCACGATCGAGCCCTGCGTGACGAACATGCGCGTGTGCAGGCCGGCCTGCTCGGCGAGCCCGCGCACGTGCTTGGCGGTGAACTTGAGTGCGCCCCGCTCCTCTTTCTTGAGGCCGGAGAACGCGAACATCAGCGGGTTGCTGGCGTTGGGCTCGACCAGCGCGACCTGGCGCCGCGCGACCCGACGCATCTCGCGGCAGGCCTGCACCGGATCGGGCAGGTGATGCAGCAGGTTGCCGCAGAAGACGTAGTCGAAGCTCTTGTCGGGCTGCGACAGCGCCTGGGCGTCGCCGCAGACCTTGGGCGCATCGACCGGGTTGGTGTCGAGCATGTGCTGCGAGAAGTCGAGCACCGTCAGGTCGAAGGTCTCGGCCAAGATGATGCTGAAGTAGCCGTTGCCGGCCCCGACCTCGAGCATCGTCGGCTTGGCGTCGCCACCGGGCAGCTCCATGCCCGCGATCGCGATCTCGATCTTCGGGCGGGCGAACGCCTGCACCGCGGGGTGCCACGGCGAGCGCCGCTCACCCGGCGCGTCCCAGTACTGCTTCTGCTCGGCTGTGTCGACCATGGCGCGGCAGCTCTAGCCCGGGGTCCCTCGCGCGGTCAAGGGATGAAGATGGGCTCGCTCTTCATGCCGCCGGGGTACGCGTAGGACGACAGGCAGCGGTACGGCGGCGGCGGCGTGCTGGCGTTGACGTCGTCCTTGAGGCAGTCGTCGTCGGGGGCGTTGGGGCTGTAGCCGACCTGGATGATGCCGAACGGCTCGTCGCTCTCGATGACATGGGCGCTGACCTCCTCGCCGGGCCGGATTTCCGGAATGACGTAGTCGGCGACCTGCCACTCGCCGGTGATCGGCGTGTACATGGGGATGAGATCGCCGTCGACGCGCACACCCGCGCTGCCAGCCTTCTTGATCACCTGCACGTAGTTGATCGGGAACCCGACCGCGGGCACGAACACGTAGCGGTTGAGGAACTGCTCGACCGGCACCATCTGGTACATCGCCGGGTCGCCGACCATCGTGTACTCGCTGGCGGGCTCGGCCATGCCGACGCCGCTGCCGTCGGGGTCGCTGTTCCAGCGCTGGCTCTGCAGGTACTGCACCGGCATGAAGACCTTGTCGCCTTGGAACACGAAGCTGGTGTTGTTGCTGACCGAGAACTCGGCGAAGTCACCGCGCTTGGCCAGGGTGATCGGCGTGCCCGGCTGCGGCGGGTCGGTCGTGATGGTGACGTCGTCGGCGCCCGCGAACACGCGCCAGTGGTGCCGCTCGTGCCCGAGCTCGCCGTCGGGCATCGTCCCCTCGGGCAGGAACTCCTCGTCGTGGCGATCGGGCGAGGCCGGCGCGACGTACTGCGTGCCCCAGTACTCGAGCGGGATCGGCAGCTCCTGCAGCGGATCGCAGTGGCCGATCGGGTACATGTCGGGGTCGCGTACCGGCACACGCGCGCACTTGGTGCCCGACGTGATCCAGAACGGCTTGTCGGCCTTCACGATGGTGCCCGAGACGTCGCGGAGGTCTTGGTTCTCCTCGTTGTTGCCGGAGGCGGCGATGCGCACGGTGTCGTAGCGGTTCATCTTGAGCAGGCCCGACTCGCCCTTGGCGACGAACGGCACCGGCAGGCCGTTGCCCGAGGTGTCGACCGGCGGGAACCACTCGAGGGTGGTGAAGTCCTGCAGCGCGACGACCTCGAAGTAGCTCGGCTGGCCGTCTTGATTGCGGCCCGGCGCGTACGACATCACCACGTACTCCTGCCGCATCGCGCTCTCGGGCAGCAGCATCGACGAGTCGTTGCCGTTGCTGAGCTGGCCGGGCGCGTGGTGGTACGCGATGATCGGCTCGTCGCTGGACACGCGGTAGTTGCCGCCGGTGCGGTAGGCCGAGCTCTCCGACAGCACGAAGTTGGTGTCGAGCTCGTACACGTGCACCTCGAGCGGTGCCAGCATCACGGCCTCGCCGACCGCGACCTCCTGGTTGCTGCCCTCGGGCACCTGCCACAGCTGTACGGTCGCGATCTCGGAGGAGTTGGGATTGGCGACGACCAGCGAGTCGAAGAACATCTGCTCGCGGAGGATCTGGCGGTTGGCGATGAACGAGCAGCCCGCCGAGGACGGCAGGTCATCCTCGGAGTCGCACGGGCCCAGGCATTGATCCTGCGTGCAGTTGTCGTTGTCGCAGGGCGTGCACACGGTCTTGCTCGGGCACGGATCCGGCAGCCACTCCTTGCCAGTCGGCGCACAGCGCTCGAGCGCGGTGGCATCCTTGCAACGGATCTCGCCAGGGTCGCACTCGGCCACGAAGCCGCTCGAGGCACCCGCCGAGCTGTCGGCGGGCGCGGCGGTGCTGCTGCCACCCTCCTGGCCGTGGACCCCGCCGTCGTCCTTGGGACAGCCCGCCAGCGAGAGGCCCAGCAAGGGCGCGAGCGTCGGGGCGAACACGCGTCGAAGGTGGCGTCGGCGGCAATCCATGCGAGTGACCCGAAGCTTGGCACATGGCGAAGGCGTTGGGCAACGAACGCCGGGGCCGGTCAAGCGCTCGACCGGCGTGTGGTTGTCTCGGGGCCGCCACGGGCGCGCACGTCAGGGCGGCGCGAGCTGGAGATCGAACGCGATCGTCGCGGTGCCCTGCAGTGTGGCGGACAGCACGGCGCGTGCGACGACGGGGCCGCCGCCTGTCGCCAGCGCGGGGTCGTCGGTCCCGCCGGGTGCGGTGGGGATCGCGAAGCGGACCGCGCCGCCGTTCATGCGTACCGGCACGGTGCCGAGTCGCCGCCAGTCGCCGGTGGGCCCGCGGACCTCGAGCACGAGCTCGGCGTGGCCGCGCGCCCGCAGCACGTCATGATCGGCGAGCGCGACCCAGCCGTGCAGGATCGCGGGCAGCGTGATCGCATCGAACGTCACGCTGCCCCGTGCGGCGTGATCGCTGCGCAGCACCAGCGCCGGTACGATCGCGCGATCGATCCGCGGCATGGCGAACTCGAGCGCCTCGATCGCCACATCGCCTGCCCACGCGCGGGTGCTGGCGAGGTCGGCGTCGTCACGCCGGCCCGCGAGCTGTCGGCGCACGGCGATCGCGATCGCGATCGCGGCCAGCACCGCGGGTGCCCACGGCGGCACCCGCGACGGTCGCGCGTCGAGCCATGCGCCGGCGCGGTGGGGCGATCGCCACGCCGCACCGAGCACGAGCGCCGCCGTGATCGTCGCGAGCCAGCCGATGATGTCGGCGCCGCGCCAGCGCTCGTAGACCAGCTGCCAGTGGCCGTCCGCGGCCGGGGCCGCGAGCAGGATCGGCTCGTCGGGTCGCGCGCTGTCGCCGTAGCCGAGCTGCGGACGGTGACTGCGGGTGATCGCGCGCTCGTGCCATGCGACCTCTTCGCCGTCGTGCAGCAGTCGCCAGCGCGGGTACCCGGCGAGGTTGAACACCAGCGCGGTGTCGGGGCCGCTGCCGTCGATGTCGAGCTCCACACCGTCGCCGTCGGGATCGTCGCGCGTGATCTGCAGGCTGCCGGGGCCCTCGAGCTCGGCGATGGCCGCCACCAGCGGTCGCTCGAGCACGCGGATCACACCGAAGCGCGCGACCTCGTGGCCGCCGCGGCCGGTCACGGTGACCAGGTAGCGCACGCGCAAGCGATCGAGCACGGTCCGCTCGTCGGCGTCGAGCCGATGCACGAAGGTCTCACCCGGCGTGTAGCCGATCTTGTAGGCCGGTGCGTCGGTGAACACGGGCGCGTCGGCGAGGCCATGGCCGTGGCGTGAGACGGTCTCGTAGGCGATGCGATAGAAGCCGTCGCGGTGCTGCCACTGGGTGCGCAGCCACGTCAGCGCGTCGGCCCAGTCGCGCTCGAACGCGAGCGCCTCGGGGCTCTCGCCGGCGCGCGCGCGCGCGATGGTGCCCACGCCACCGTCGCGGGCAACCCGTGCGACGTCGAGCGTCACGACGCCGCAGGCCACCGCCACCGTCGTGGTCGCGAGCCGGCGCCGCCACGGCCGCGTGGGGCGCCTCGCCGCCCGCACCAGCGCGGCCGCGGCCCAGCCCACGCACAGCATCACGCCCGGCTTGGCGCCGATGAGCAGGCGCTGCCACTGCAGCGCCGCGAAACCCTCGCTGATGCGATCGGGTCGCAGCCAGGTGTAGAAATCGGCGCTCGCGGCCAGCCACAGCGCGGCAGCGACCACCGCTGCGAACGCGGCGAACGGCGCGCGTGCGCGGCACCACAGCGCGACGAACATCGCGCCCAAGCCCGCGTAGCCCAGCGCGGGCGACAGGTGGGTGAACAGCTCGCCGCGTGCCGCATCGTGCAGCATGTCGGCGAGCGGTCGGTGCAGCACGCCGAAGTTGGCCATCGCGTCGCGCATCGCCAACAGCGGCAGCCACCATGCGCCGACCAGCGCGAGCGCGCAGAGCAACGCGAGGCCCAGTCGCACCGCGGTCGCGACGCGTTGGCCCGCGGTCGCCGCGAACCACGCCAATGGCAGGCTCGCGAGCGCGAGCGTCGGCAAGGCCGCCGGGTGGGTCACCAGCGCCAGCGCGGCCAAGCCGCTGCCGAGCACGAGGCCGTGCACGTCGGTGCGCGCGCGGTGCAGCCCGCGGAACCACAGCGCCAGCGCCCACCACAGCAGCGCCGCCGACAGCGGCTGCAGCCACACGCCGAAGGTCACGGTGAAGGCAAAGCCACCCTCGCGCGGCGCCCCCGGATCGAGCAGCAGCGCGGCCGCGGCCACCAGGCCCGGCGCGCTGCCCCACCCCAGCGCGCGGCTGGTCTGCACCATCGCGATGCCGATCGTGCACACCGCCGCGAAGAACACCCACGCGTAGGCCTGCGGCCACGGCAGCAGCGTGAGACTGGCCGCGCGCACGAGCACCACCGCGAGGTCGCCCAGCGGCGGATAGAGCTCACCGGTCGGCGACCCGAAGTACCAGCACGAGCTCCACCCCGACAGGTGCCCCTGCGCGAGCTGCTGCCCGAGCAGATACGCCCGCGTCAGGTGGACGGTGTGATCCTGGGACAGCGGTGGCTGCCACGGGATCGGCCACAGCAACCAACCCACCAGGGCCACGACGGCGAGCAGGTCGAGACGGAGCTTCGCGGCCACGGGACGCGCCAGCGTAGCGCGTTCGCAACCACCCTGCGTGCGTCAGCCCGGCAGCCAGCCCACCTGCACGTCGGTCCACACGAACGACGGCACGGTGACCTCGTCGCCGCCCTTGGGCGGCGAGAAGACGGCATCGGTCAGCGTCACGTCGACGGTCGTGAGGCCGTTCTCGTCGGGCGGATCGACCACCATCGTGACGGTGCCGCTGGTCGCGAGCCAGTAGATCACGAACGGATCGGTCTCGGGGGCGAGGTAGTCCGTGCACTGCATCAGGTCGGCGTCCTCGCCGACGGCGATGGTCGCAAACACCTCTGCGGCGGCGATGTCGAGCACCAACTCGAGCGGCGTACCGGCCGCGCCCGCCTGCCCGATGACGTCGCTCATGTCGTCCGTGTGGACGCCGAGCACGTGGAGGATGCCATCGGCGGCATAGACCTCGACGTTGCCACAACCGCCGGACGCGACGATGTTCTGCTCGAAGCCAGGCTCGGGGCCGTCGCAAACGTCGGGGTTGGGACAGCCGCCGGTCGTGGTCGCGCTGTCGGTGCCCTCGGCGGAGTCGTCGGTGCCGACCGAGGTCGTGTCGTCGCTGCCGGTCGCGCTCGTGGAGCCGGCCGACGTCGAGCCCATGCTGGCGTCGCTCGCGGTGCCCATCGCGGTGCCGCCCGACGACGACGACGCGTCGCTGTCACTCTCGATGCCGACGCCCTTCTCGTCCAGCACGCAGCCTGTCAGCGCTGCCATCCACGCCCAACCCGAGACCAACCCCACCGTGCGACCCATGTCCATCCATCGTGCCATGACCGTGGTTGTTCGCCGAGTGTCGGGTTCAGCACCGGCGGCCGAAGAAAATTTCAACGCCGCGCACAGGCCTCGTCGACGGTCGCCCGCAGGGGCGAGCCCGGGTGCGTGGCCGCGAACGCCGAGGCCAGCGCGGGTCCCTCGCCGTCATCGCTGCGGCAGCGCGCGACGGTGTCGATCGCGTCGAGCTCCGGTCGCAGCACGCCGCCCGGGAAGCGTCGGCGATGCTCGGCAGCGATGCTGCGTGCGGCCGCGAGCTCGCCCGCGGTCAGTGCCCGCTGCGCGCGGCCGAGCAGCGTCCGCTCGATCGCCAACGTCGAGGCCACCTCGGTCGTGTCGCCGCCATTCGCCGGCGAGCGCGTGTCGTCGTCGTCGGGCGTGTCCGGGCGCGCGCGCGGACGCGGCGCGGGCATCGATGCAGCGGCGCCCGTCGGCCGCGACGCGCCCGGGGCCGCCGTGGCGGCCGACGACGACGGCGGCTCGGCGACCGGCGGCGTGCGCCCGTCGGGATCGCCGATGGCGGTCGCATGGCCGCGGTCGGCTTCGGTCGCCCGCGCCGGCGTCGGCGGAGCTTCGCGCACGTCGCTGGCGAGGTCGTGCTCGACCGCCGCGTCCGTGCGCGGCGTGGTGATCGATTGCAGTCCCACCAGCGCTGCGATCGTGATTGCGGCCGCGGCCGCGGCGATCACCGCGACGCGCATGCCGTGCGCCGCGGGGTGCTCGAGCCGTCGCTCGACCCGCGCGAACGCGGCCCTCGGCATGCGACGATCGCCGCGATACGCGGCCAGCAGCGCGCGCGCGGCCGCGGGCAGCGGCGCATCGACGGGTTCACGGCGACTCATCGCGCCTCCGGGTCGATGCGCACGCCGTGGCCGGCGAGGAACTCGACGAAGTGCCGCCGGGCGAGTCGCAGCTTCGAGTAGACCTGGTTCGGACCCAGGCCCAAGCAGGCCGCGATCTCGGCGCCGCGTAGACCCTCGATCTCGCACAGCACGAAGACCTCGCGCTGCTCGGGGTCGAGGCCGGCGAGGAACGTCTCGACCAGCGCCGATGCGCGCGAGCGTGCCAGCTCGTGCTCGGGATCGACGTCGCCGACCCACGGCTCGACCGCGGCGAGTCGACGCCGCCCGCGGTCGTGGGCCCGGCGCCAGTTGGCCGCGACCCCGCGCGCGAGTCCGTACAGCCACGACGACGCCGAGGCGCGCGCGGGCTCGTAGCTGCCGAGCCGGCGGCGCGCGACCAGGAAGACCTCGTGCACGAGGTCTTCGGCGGCGTGCTCGGGGACGCCCAGGCGCAGCAACGCGCGCCACACGAGATCCGCGTGGGCACGGTAGAGCGCCGCCAGCGGGACGCCCGCCTCGCTGCCTGTGTCGCGATCTCGATCCGCCACCTGGGGCTCACCTGCGTGGTTGTCCGCCGCCGGCGACTCTCGTCAGGCCCGACAGCTGTACCCCTGCACTCGCCTGCAGCGCGAGCGGCCACGGCTGCGCGAAGCGATCCTCGCGGTTGGTGCGGAAGCCCCCGCGCAGCGCCGCGACCAGGGCGTCGAGGCCGAACACCAGCGCGATCCGGGGCCGCAGCGCGGCGACCAGCAGGACCCCGGGCCCCACGCCGAGCCACGGCTGTCGCGCCTCGCGGGGCAGCAGGGCCCCGCCACCGCGGCCGTGCAGCAGGCCGCCCCGGGCGCTGCCGCACACCGGCAGCGACAGCCGTCGTCGCTGCCATGCGACCACGCATCCGCGCAGGCCGACCGACCACGCCTGGGCCAGCACCGTGATGTCGGGGTTGCTCGCGGAGCGCAGGCGTCGACGTGCGACGTAGTCGCCCTCGACCACCGCGCGTCCCCGCGGCCACAGCAGGCCCATCGACGCGCCGACGTGGGCACTCGGCCCCGGCAGGCTGCCGACATCGAGGCCGAGCTGCGCGAGCGCGAGTGCGACCGGTGCCCGCACGCGTCGCGAGCTGCTCGGGGGCGTCGGTGTGGCCTCCGCCGCGCGGTTCACCGCCACCTTCGTGCGCTCGGGGGGCGCCGACGGCGAGGCGACGGTGGGCGTCGGCGATGGCGTGGGCACCGAAGCGACGACCGCGGGGGCCGGCGGCTCGGGCACCGGCGGCGCGACCGGATCGTCGATGCGGGTCAGCACCCGGGGGTCGACCGCGATCGCGACGATCAGCGCGGCGGTCGCGGCCAGCTCGCCGCAGTCGGGACCCTCGAGCACACGGGCGCCGCTGGCCTGTGAGGTCGCGAGGCGCAGTCGCCAGCCCTGCGCGATCGCCTCGACGTCCACCGTCGCGCGCAGCGGCGGGGACTCGCGCGGCGGCGCCCCGACCAGCAACGCGTCGACCCGCGCGCGCACGGTGTCGGCGTCGGGACAGGCGGTCGGCGCCGTCCAGTGCAGCTCGTAGCGCGGCGGATCGGCCGCGGCGTCGCGCGGGTAGAGCTGCCACGGCGCGAGCACGAGCACGGCCGTGCCCAGGCGGGGCCCAGGGGCGGCGCGACGTGGGCGACGGCTTCGCAACGGGGAGCCGCAGTATACGGTGCCGATGCGTGCGCCGAGCTGGCCGATGGCGTGCAAACCGTCCGGGGCCCGCCCCCCTCGGGGGCTCGAAACCCGGCGCCAGGCCATGCGGCGCGCCGCTTCGAGGCCGGCGACGCAATCGCGACAATCCGAGGCGGCGGCATGCGTTACGCCTGGACGGGTCGTGTTCGGTCTTCGTTCCCTCGCCCGTCGTCTCGCGTCGATCTCTTCGGCGCCGCTCACCGCGTTCGGGTACCTCGGGTTCGTCGGCTGCGTGGTCTCGTTCCTGCCGCCGATGGCGGTGGCACGGCTGCGACACCGCGGCGACGAGGGCCAGCGGATCCCCGGCCGCTGGATGCGACGGCTCGGCCGCACGATCACCCACTTCGCGCCGCAGTGGAGCCTCGCCGTCGAGGGCACGCTGCCGGCCGACATCGGCCGACGCGGCTACGTCGTGGTCGCCAACCACGAGTCGGTGACCGATCCGCTGCTGCTGTCGTGGGTGCCGTGCGACATGCGCTGGATCGCGAAGGAGGAGCTCTTTCGCATGCCGCTGGTCGGCTGGGCGATGCGGCTGTCGGGCGACATCCCGCTGCGGCGCGGTGACGGCGAGAGCATCCGCGAGATGATGGACGCCTGCGAGCGCTCCCTCGCGGCCGGCGTGCCAGTGATGATCTTCCCCGAGGGCACCTGCTCGAAGTCCGCCGAGCTGCTGCCCTTCAAGCTGGGCGCGTTCACCCTGGCGATCCGGGCCGGCGTGCCGATCCTACCGCTGGCCGTGGCCGGCAGTCGTGCGATGCGGGCCAAGGGCGGCATGCGACTGCTCGCGGCCGACGCCTGCGTCTGCGTGCTCGAGCCGATCTCGACCGAGGGCCTCGGCGAGGACGATGCACCGCTGCTCGCCGAGCGCGTGCGGGCGCACATCACCGCGGCGCTGCCCGAGCTGCGCGCGCGCTACAAGGCGCCGCGGCGGCCCGGTGAGCCGGCCACGCCGCAGGTCGACACGACCATCGGCGTGGACGGCGAGCTCGCGCCGGTGGCGATGCCCGTGACCCCGCGCCGCGTCGCGCGGGGCTGAACGCCACGTCCCGCCGCGGCGATCAACCGCTCGGGTTGCCGACCTGGCTGAGACCGAAGCCGGTCATGTCGCTGTACGTGTACGGGTAGTTCAGGCCCGCGACGGTGTCGACGATGCCGGTCGCCGGATCCACACGGTACGCCTCGTTGGTGTAGATCGCCGGGCCCCACACGTTGCCGTCGAAGTCGATGCTGACGCCGTGCACGTAGTTGGGGATGTCGATGGTCTGCACCACGCCGAGGGTCTCGATGTCGACCGCGACCAGCGGGTCGTTGGCGAACCAGATGAGGTCCTGGCCATCGGGCATGCAACCGCCGCCACCGTTGACCAACGCGGTCTGCCAGGTGCCGGCGTCGTAGTCGAAGCGGCCGGCCTCGTACGCGCAGGTCCACACGCGGTCGTTGCGGTCGACGGCCATGCCGTAGCCGCTGGTGGCCATGGGGAAGGTCTCGACATCGAAGCTGGCGAAGTCGACCCGCACGATGTGCCCGATGCCGAGCTGGCTGCCCCAGAAGTCGTTGACCGAGTTCACCGCGGCGCCGTAGATGCCGAAGTAGCTCGCGATGACCTCACCCGGCAGCGGCACGGTCTGCTCGATCGTGCCGGTCTCGCCGTCGAGCAACACGACGTCGATCAGCGGATCGTTGGCGCCCGAGGTCCACAGCTTGGTGTCGTCCCAGCGGCACAGCGTGTCGTTCCAGACCCCCGAGGTCCACGCCACCGGTCGCTGGCTGATGTACGCCATCGGCGTATGCCAGCCGACGCAGCCATCGGGCCACGGCTTGACGTCGGCGGGGCCGCTCGAGGTGTTGGCGGGGTTGGGGCAGTTGTCGATGAGCGCGTAGATCATCGTGACGCCGCCGCTGCGGTTCGCGATGGCCATGTCGCCGTTCAGGTTGACGGAGGTGCGCGAAGGGTTGCCGTTGCTGTCGGGGCGCGTGATGTAGCGACCCTCTTCGACCAGCGTCTGCGTGTTGATCTTGCTGACCGTGCTCTCGTTGGAGTTCGCGATCCAGATGTACGAGAAATCCGTCGCACCACCGCCACCGCCCTTGCCCCCGCAGTGCAGGTCGACGTCGGGGGTGGTGCCGAGGTCGAACTTGGGGCCGTCGGCCGCCGAGTCGTTGGCGGTGGTCGCCGCCGTCACGCCGCCGCTGCTGGTGCCGCCCTCGCCCGCGGTCATCGAGCCGGCGGTCGCGTCGGTGCCGGCAGTGCTGCCACCGCTGTCCGCCGATACGCTGCCGATGCCCGAGCTCTCGCCGTCACCCGAGGTGCGCGCCGTGCCCGAACCGTTGCCGCACCCCAACATCGCGGTGGCGCCCAGCCACACGATCGCCCGCTTCATGCCCATGGCCGCAGTATGCACAACCGCGATCGCGGCCCGCTGGAATTCGCCGTCGCGCGCGATGTGATCAAAGCGGCACGACCGAGGCACGGCGACGCGATGTGAGCCCGGCCGATCTGCGCGCGAACCAGATGCGAGCTGCATGTTAGGTTCGTCCGTGACATGGGCGCGAGATCGGCGGTGCGCACGGGGGTCTTCGCGGCCCAGCTTCGTTGGCTTTGCGGGTTTGCGGCGGCGCTCGCCTGCGCGCAGCATCCCGACGGCGCGCCGGTTTCCCCCGTGCACACGCCTGCGGTCGCGAGCGAGACCGAGGTCGTCGCAACGCCCACGGGTGTATCCCCGCGTGGCGACGCACGAAGCTGGCGCGCCGCCCTTCGCGACGGTCGCGTTGCGCTGCGCATCGACGGCTTCGTGGTCGCGCGCGGGGCCGCCTCGCCGCTCGTCACCGCGGTGCTGTTCGGCGACTTCACCGATCGGGGCAGCGCGACGCTGGCGGCCGGCTTCGAGGCCGCGCGGGTGCGCTGGCCCGACGACGTCCGCGTCGAGTTCGTGCACGTGCCGGCCGTGACCCGAGCGCTGGCGCAGGACGCCGCCCAGGTGGCGATCGAGGCCGGCCGCAGCGGACGCTTCTGGGCCATGCACGATCGGCTCTTCGCGACGCCGGTGGGGGACCGCGAGGCGCTCGTGGCGGCGGCGCAGGAGCTCGGCCTGGGTCGCGAGGCGGTGCTGCAGGCACTCGCCGATGGCGTGCACCGCCCGTGGATCGACGCCAACACCAGCGCGGCGCGGGCGCTGGGGATCGGCGCGGCGGGGGTCGGGTTCGTCAACGGGCGCGCGGCGCCGCTCGACGTCGACGGCATCGTCGCGCTCGTCGACGACGAACGCGCCGCGATCGCGGCGCTGGTCCGCGAGGGGCTGCCGCGTGCCGCGATCCGCGAGGAGATCCTGGCATCGGCAGCCCCCCCGACACCGGGCCCACCGGCGTCCGCCACCGCGGGTGGACCCGACCCGGCGGTGAACTACGCGATCGCGGCGCTCGATCGCCCGGTGCTCGGCCCTCGCGACGCGCCGGTCACCGTGATCGTGTTCTCGGATTTCCAGTGCCCCTTCTGTGCGCGCGTCCAGCCTGTGCTCGAGCAGCTGCGCGCGGCCCACCCCGACGACGTGCGCATCGTGTTCCGCAACCTGCCGCTGCCGTTCCACCGCCACGCCCGCGAGCTCGCGAAGCTGGCGCTGGCGGTCGATGCCCTCGCACCTGCGCGAGGCGGTGCCCGCTCGAAGTTCTGGCGCTTCCACGATCTCCTCTTCGCGCGCAAGGAACTCGGCGAGGCCAACTGGAAGTTCGCGGCCAAGCGCGTCGGCCTCGACCCCAAGCGGATCGCGAAGGCCAGTCTGGCCGCGGCGATCGAGGCCGCGATCGTGCGCGACGAGGAGGACGCGCGCGCGTTCGGGGTCAACGGTACGCCGACGTTCTTCGTCAACGGCCGCGTGCTCGTCGGCGCGCAGGGGCTCGAGTCGTTCGAGGCGCTGGTGCGCGAGGAGCTGGCCAAGGCGCAGCTGTTCGCGCAGGACGATGCCGGCGGCTCCGAGCCGTTCTACGATCGCCTCACGCGGGGCTTCGCGCCGCCGCCGTCGTAGCCGTCAGCCGCAGGTCCCGGGCTCGACGACGCCCATCATGGCGACGTTGGCGGGTGTGCAGGTGGTGCCCTCGGCGCAGTCGGTGTCGTCGTCGCACGTGCTGCAGATGCCGACCGCGGTGTTGCCCATCATGATGGTGTCGACGCCGCAGATGCCCGAGCTGCACACGCTGCCGTCACCCTGGCCCATGTCGTCGACCGGGCAGCCGCCGCCGTCGGCCACGCTGCCGAGCTCGACGCACGCGCGCCAGCTCGCGAACAGGCTGCCGTCGTAGTGCGGCGCACACACGGCCTCGCCAGCGCAGGGTGTGGTGTCGCTGCACTCGCTGCAGCGCTGCGGGCCGCCGCCCGCAAACGTCGAGCTGCACACCAGTGCGCCCATGCATCCGCGGTCGCTGTCGCAGCCATCCCCGAGCCCGCCATCGGTGCACACGGCGTAGCCGACCTGGAACTCGAACGAGCAGGTGCCCATGTCGCAGTCGGCATCCATCGCGCACTCGGAGCACACGCCACCGCCGGGGCCCGGCGGGTTGATGCAGAAGCCCGAGCTGCATGCGGTGGCGTCCATGCACTCGGCGCCGTTGGGCTGCATGCCCACGCCGGTGCTCGCATCGGTCGGATCGACGAAGCTGAAGGTGTCGGCGCCGCTGCTCGAATCGGCCGCAGTGGTGGTGCTGGTGGTCGTGGTGCCGGTGTCGGCCGCGGTGGTGGTGCTCGACGTGGCCGTGGTGCCGCCCGCGGAGCTGGTCGAGGTCGTCGCACCGCCCTCGCTCGAACTGCTCACGCCGCCGCTGCCGCTGCTGCCGTCGCCTTCGGCGGTGCGCCCGACGCAGGCCGGCGCGAGCAACAGCAGCAGCACGCACCGCGTGGCGTGATGGCGCGACCAGGGGCACGACGACGGCGACGAAGGGCAGTGCATGGCGAGGGACTCCGCGCGCGATGGTGGGTCCGCGGCACCGCCCTTGTCCATCGCCGGCCGCAGCGGTTTACGCGGGGTTTTCGGCCGACCCCGGCGCGACGAGGGCAACCCCCTGCCCGCCCGCGCGGCGCGGGTCTCAGCGCAGATCGATGTCGAAGCCCATGCGCGCGGTCTTCCCGGACTTGCCGCGCACCGTGACGCTCAGATCGATGGGGCTGGCACCTTCGAGCGCGGCGAGCGGGACGTCGAGCTTCTGGTGGCCGCCGCGGTTGCGGATCGGCACCCGCAGCAGCTGCACCCACGCTTGCGCGCCGCTGCTGCGGCCCTCGATCACGAACTCGAAGTCACCGCGCACGTTCTTGAGATCGCCGTCGTCCACGGCGAACCATCCTTCGAGGCTGTCGCCCGAGGGCTCGACGCCCTCGAGCACCATCGTCGCAGGCTCGTCGGCGGTGGCGTCGACCGTGACCGCGGGCCCGATCAGGCGATCGATCTTGAGCGGGCCGTTCTCGAAGCCGGTGACGTCGTCGGCCTTGCCCGCGCGCAGCCAGCCGGAGGTCAAGTGCGACTCGGCGCGAAAGCCCATCGCGTAGCGGGCGAGCAGCACCACCACCACCGCGGCACCGAGGGTGCCCATCACCCACGGGCCGAGCCAGCCCTCGATGCGGGCCAGCAGCTTCGCCGCGCGGGCCGGCCATGCCAGCATCGCGGCGCACAGCGCCATCGCCAGCGCCCACAGACCCACGCCGAGCAGATCGGCGGCCATCCAGTGGCGGTAGCGCAGCTCGTACACGCCGTCCTCGGCGTCGACCGACAACAGCATCGGGTCGGTGGCCGGCGTCAGGTTGCCCTTGCCGGTGCGAAACTCGCCCGCCCGTCGCTCGGCCTGGGTCGCGATGCGGCCCTTGCCGGTCGCCGGCACCTCGTACCACTCGACGGGCACGCCGTCCTTGAGCAGCTGCCAGCGGGGGTAGCCGGCGATGTTGAACTCGAGGCGCGAGCCCTCGGTGGCGCCGGTGACCTGCACCGACACGCGCTCGTGATCGGCGTCGTCGACCAACACCTCGAGCTCGCCGTCACCGACGATGCGAGCGACCTGCTCGGTCACCTTGCGCTCGAACACCTTGATGCGACCGAAGCGCTTGACGACCTTGGCGCCGCGTCCACCGCTGGTACCGACCACGTACTTCACGCGCAGGCGGTCGAGCACGCTGGCCTGCTCGGTCTCGGGCCGATGCACGAACACCTCGCCCGGGGTGTAGCCGAGCTTGTACGCGGGCGCATGGTTGTACGCGGGCGCGTCGGCGTAGACGTGGCTGTGTCGGCGGGCCTTGTAGGCGAAGCGGAAGTACTCCTCGCGGCCTTCCCACTTCTTGCGCGCCCACTCGTTGAACGCCGCGAAGTCCTTCTCGAAGCGCTTGTCGCCCTTGATGTGCTCGATGCGGAAGTCGCCGACGCCGCCCTTGTTGGCGGCCCATCCGGCGCTGCCCATCATCGCGCCGCCGGCCGCCAGCGCGAACGCGATCGCGCCGAGCCCCATCGCGACGTCGCGGCCCCCAGCGTCGTCACGACGCCAACGCGCCCAGCCCCAGCGCACCGCTGCCACTGGCAGCGCGGCGCCGGCGAGGTAGAGCCCGGGCTTGGCGCAGATGATGAAGCGTTGGTACTGCAGGTAGCGGAAGCTCTCGGACAGCCAGTCGAGTCGGAAGCGGAAGAAGAAGTCCGAGGTCGACATCATCCACAGCAGCACCGCCAGCACCGCGAGGCCCTTGGCGAAGCGCGTGCCTCGGATGACGCACCACAGCAGGCCCGCGGCGATGCCGTAGCCGACCGCCGGCTGCATGTGCTTGGCCCACGAGCCCGCGGTCGCGACCCGCGACACCATGGTGCCGAGGTCGCTGTAGAGCGTGCCGAAGTTCGCCATCCACGCCCGGTTGGCGAACAGCGGCACCACCCACCACGCCGCCAGCGCGCCGCCGAGGCCCACCGCGGAGCCGAAGCCGACCAGCACCCGCGCCATGCGGGCGCGCAGGCCCAACGCCAGCACCATCACCGCGCACGCCAGCGCGACCATCGGCAGTGCGATCGGGTGCGCCAGCAGGGCCGCGCACACCAGCACCGCCGGCAGCACCAGCTTGCGCGGCGCCAGCGTGTCGGCCTGGACGATCATCGCGATCTCGGCGACCGCCCACCAGATCAGCGCGCACGCGATCGGCTGCAGCCACACGCCGAAGTAGACCGTGTAGCTCCACCCGCCCTCGCGCAGGACGCCCTCGTCGAAGTACGCCAGCGCGGCCGCGATCACACCGGCGGCGGGGCCGAGGCCCATCGCCCGCGACACCCGCAGCAGCGCGAGGCCCTGCATGATGTAGCCGGCGGCGAACACGAAGCCGTAGCACTTCGCCCACGGCAGCAGCCCGAACGACGCCGCGCGCAGCAGCAGCACCGAGAGATCGCCCAACACCGGATACAGCTCGCCGAGCGGGAAGCCGAAGTACCAGTAGGTCGACCAGCCGGAGACATGGCCACCCTTCCACTCCTCGCCCAGCATCCACGCGCGCGCGAGGTGGATCGTGTGATCCTGCGACAGCGGCATGTGCCCGAGCGGGCCCGGCCAGATCAGCACGCACGCGAGCGCGACCACGATCCAGCTCGGCCACTGCCGCGCGAGCGCGATCGTCCAGCTGCGAAGTGCGACGCCGACACGAGCGATGACCCGACCGAAGCGCGGTGAAGGCATGGGCGTCTTTGGAGACCGAAGCCGCGCCGCGGGGGGCGGACGCCGTTTGGGCCGGCGGAGTCTACAGTGCGATCCGAGCTCGCTTCAACTGCCGCAGCGGCTACGGCGACGGCGCCGTGGCGTGGTGCGCCGGAGGTGATCGTGGCCCGCCCCGGCGTGGGTTCGTTGTGGTAAAGCATCGGGGCCGTGTGCTTGTGGAAACGCACGGTTAGGCGCTGTTCCATGACTGACCTGGTTCCGATCACCAACGCCGATGCGTCCATCACGACCACCGGTGCCTTCATGCACGAGCACGCCGGGGTGTCGATCGTCATCCCCGCGTACAACGAAGAACGCGGCGCGGGCCCGGTCATCGAGGAGATGTTGGCGCTGTTGCGGCGCGAGCTCGCGAACATCCCGTGGGAGGTGCTCATCGTCGACGACGGCTCGTCCGATCGCACCGCCGAGGTGATCGCGAAGTACGAATCCGACGAGCTGCGGCTGATCCGTCACCCGCACAACCGCGGCTACGGCGCGGCGATCAAGACCGGCGTCAATGCGGCGGCCCACCCGTGGATCCTCATCACGGACGCCGACGGTACCTACCCCGCCAAGCACATCCCGGAGCTGCTCAGCCACCGCCGCAACTTCCACATGGTCGTGGGTGCGCGCACCGGGCCCAAGGCCGCGGTCGCGATGCTGCGGCGCCCGCCCAAGTACGTGCTGCGCAAGCTCGCGTCGTACCTCAGCCGGCAGGACATCCCCGATCTCAACAGCGGGCTCCGGCTGATGCGCAAGGACATCCTGCAGCGCTTCGAGAACATCCTGCCCGATCAGTTCAGCTACACCACGACCATCACGCTGGCGATGTTCTCGGCGGGCTTCCACGTGAAGTACCTGCAGATCGACTACTTGAAGCGCGAGGGCAAGTCGAAGATCCGCCCCATCGCCGACACCATCGGCTTCACCAAGCTCATCTTCCGCACCATCCTCTACTTCGATCCGCTGCGGGTGTTCATCCCCGCCGCCGGCCTGTTCATCATCGCCTCGCTGCTGGTGGCGTCGATCTCGGCGATGTCCGGTCAGCTGATGGATGTGACGACGGTGCTGCTGTTCACCACCGGCTTCCAGCTGTTGATGATGGGCATGCTCGCCGACATGCTCAACCGTAGGCTGCCGTGATCGAGGGCGCGCCGCCGCCCGAGACCCCGCAACCAGACCCCGAAGGGCCCGCGCGCGCGACAGCAGCGGCGCCCGAGCCCGCGGCCCGCCGCTTCCGCCTCGACTGGCGCATCCTGCCGCCGCTGGTGGTGACCGTGGTGGTCATGCTCGTGCTGGTGCGCCGGCTCGCCGGCCCCGAAGCCTTCTTCGCGGCGCTCGCGGGCGCCGATTGGAGCCTGCTGTTGGCCGCGGTCGCATTGGTGGCGGCGAACCTGTGGCTGGCGGCGCAGCGTTGGATCGTCGTGCTGGCGGCGATGGGCATCCGACTGTCGCTGGCGCGCGCGCTGGAGGCCATGCTCGCGACCTGGCCGCTGGCGCTCCTCACCCCCGGGCGCGCCAGCGACGTCCTGCGCGGGGTCGCGATCCGCGACGTCGCGCCGGTGCTGGTCGGCACCGGCAGCGTGCTCGCCGAGAGGGCCATCGACCTGCAGAGCCTGTGTCTCATCACGCTGGTCGGGGGCGCCATGGTCGGGGTCCGCAGCGCGGTGGTGCTGGCGGCGGTGCTGTTGGCGCTCGAGTGGGCGGTGATCGTGCTCGTGGTCCGGCGTGCCGACCTCGTGCTGCGCCTGCCGCTGCTGCGGCGGCGCCCCGCGCAGGTCGAGCAGCTGCTGCTGGCGTTCGGCGCGTTGCTGCGCGCGCCCCGGCGCCTGCTGGTCGCGGCGCTGCTGTCGCTGTCGTCGTGGGCCGCGGCGGTCGCGATGCTGCAGACGCTGCTGTGGATGACCCACGCCGAGGTCGATCCGCTGCGCACGCTGGCGCTGTGGCCCGCGGCCGTGCTGGCCGGCATGGTGCCGATCACCCTGGCCGGCATGGGCACCCGCGACGGCGCGTTCGTGTACCTGCTGGGCGCGACCGGCTACCGGCCGATCCTCGAGGGGCCGCTGCTGGCGGCCACCTTCGGCTACGCCGTGCTGGGCACGTTGCTGTTCGCGATTGCGGGCATCCCCTTCACCGTGCGGTTCGTGCTACGCCTCTCGCGCGCGGGTTGACGCCCGCGTCGCCGTCGTCGCAAGGGGCGTCGGTGGTCCCGTCTGGTTTCGAAGAGGTCGATCCATGTCCGAGCGCTTCTCCCAACCCCCCGCAGGTCACCGCGACTGGTACGCGTTCGAGGCCATCCGCGCGCTGCCTCGCATCCTGCTGATGGTCGACAAGAACCCGTTCTCGAGCACCTACGGCTGCTTCGATCGCGAGTTCTGGCACTACCGCACGATCGACTTCCCGTGCGGCATGAGCCAGGAGTTCTGCCTGCCGCTGGCGCTGGCCTACGAGCACCCGTTCCCCGGCAACCCGTACTACCGCAACGAGCGGCTGCGCGAGCTGGTGATCGGCTCGATCGAGTTCGCGAAGAACTGGTCCCACGCCGACAGCTCCTGCGACGACTACTTCCCGTTCGAGCGGGCCCTGGGCGCGCACGTGTTCTCGACCTACGCGATGGCCGAGAGCTACCGCGTGCTCGGGCTGCGTCGGCCCGACCTGCTCGAGTTCCTGCGGGCGCGCGGGCACTGGCTGGTCAAGCACAACGAGAGCGGACAGCTGGCCAACCACCAGGCCCTGGCCGCGCTCGCGCTCTACACCGTGTTCGAGCTGACCGGTGACCCCGCGCTGCGCAAGGCCAGCGACGACTTCCGCGACATCACGCTGTCGTGGCAGAACGAAGAGGGCTGGTTCCAGGAGTACGAGGGCGCCGACCCGGGCTACCACTCGTGCTCGATCGCGTTCCTCGCCAAGCTGTGGCAGAAGAGCCGCGACGAGTCGCTGGTCGCACCGGTCGGGCGCGCGATCGAGTTCGCCAGCTACTTCATGCACCCCGATGGCTCGTACGCCGGCGAGTACGGCAGCCGCAACACCTATCACTTCTATCCCCACGGGTTCGAGGTCTTCGCCGACCGCTTCCCGCTGGCCGGCCGCGTGGCGCAGACCTACCTGCAGCGCGCGCTGCCCGAGCGCCGTCGCTACTTCAACGACGACAACCGCATGTGCGCGCACTACGTCTACGACTGGATGCACGCGTGGCTCGACTGGCAGGGTGATCACCGCGACGGCACGCTCGAGGATCATCGCGGGCCGTTCACGAAGTGGTTCCCCAACTGCAAGCTGTTCGTGAAGAAGACCCCGCGCTACTACGCGGTGCTGGCGATGAACAAGGGCGGCGTGCTCAAGGTGTACGATCAGGACGGCCCGCTCTACAGCGACACCGGGCCGATCCTCAAGACCAAGGACGACGACGTGCTGGTCTCGCACCTGGTCGACGACCACAGCTGCGAGGCCGATCCTGCGGCCGGGCGCTTCTCGACCAAGGGGCGCTTCAGCAAGCGCAAGCACCAACTGCCGAGCCCGGTCAAGCAGGCGGCGTTCCGCGCCATGAACCTCACGCTCGGGCGCTACAACCCCAACCTCGTGCGCACCACGCTGCAGAAGATCCTCATCACCGGCAAGCCGCGCACCGAGGTCGCCTTCGCGCGGCAGATCGAGTTCACCGACGACGCGATCACCGTTCGCGATCGCGTCGACGCCACCGGCTGCGACCTGCAGTTCGCGCGCATGGCGATCGGCTCCGACGCGACCTCGATCTACGTCGCCAACTCGACCAACTTCCAGGAGTCGATGCTGCTGCCGTGGGTCGAGCTGTCGAACTTCGCGCCGACCCTCAACGAGCAGCGGGTCGTCGAGCTGCCGCCCCGGGTGGTCGATCGCGCGCATCAGGGCTACGCCCTCGGCAAGCCGCAGTCCTAGCGAGCTGGGCCTGCTCGCCGCCGGCGGTGTCACAATCGCCGGCGGCACGACTCCACCCTTGGCCGGCGGCGAGCCCCGTGGGGCCACCGCCCACCCTCCTCCACCCTCCTGCACCCGCCACGTCCGCCAATCCCCTCGGAGTACCGAACACCCATGGGCCTGCTCTCCAAACTCACCGGAATGACCTCCACCAAGCAGCCGAACGACAACGTGCTGTTGGTCCACGCCATGTTGCTCATGGCGGGTGCCGACGGTGCGATCGAGTCGGAGGAGATCGCCACCGTCGAGGCGTTCGTCACCTGCCTGTCGGAGTTCAAGAGCGAGAACTTCGGCAACCTGGTGGGCGAGGCGCAGAAGATGCTGCGCAAGTACAACAGCCTCAAGGAGTCGGTCGCGGCGCTGCAGCACCTGAGCACGCCGGCGCTGCGCTACAAGGCCTTCGTGCTGGCCGCCGACATCGCGATGAGCTCGGGCGACGTCGACGAGGCCGAGGACCAGCTGCTCGAGACCATGCAGCGCCTGCTGCAGATCGACGACCAGACCGCGCAGACGGTGATCTGGGTGCTGCAGCAGAAGTACGCGCGCTAGCGGCCGGCCCGCAGCCAGCGAGCAAAGACCGCCAGTCCCTCACCGAGCGGTGTGCTGGGCGCGAAGCCCAGCCGCTGCTCGGCCTTGGTGACGTCGGCGAAGGTGCGCGGCACGTCGCCGGGCTGCTCGGGCAGCCGCTCGATGATGGCGGTGACACCGAGCACCTGCTCGAGCGCGGTGACCAGCTCCGCGAGTGTGACGGGACTCGAGTTGCCGAGGTTGAACACCTCGTGGCCCTGCGCGTCGAGCTCGATCGCGGCCCGCACCCCGCGGATGATGTCGTCCACGAAGGTGTAGTCGCGCGAGGTCGAGCCGTCGCCGTACAGCTCGATGCTACGACCGGCCAGCATGCGCTCGGCGAACTTGCGGATCGCGAGGTCGGGCCGCTGGCGGGGGCCGTAGACCGTGAAGAAGCGCAGCGACACGATCGGCAGCCCGTACAGGTGGCTGTACGCGTGGCACATGGCCTCGTTGGCCAGCTTGGTCGCGCCGTACGGTGAGGCGGGCCGCAGCAGCGCGTCGGTCTCGGCGAATGGCACCTTGGTGTTGAGGCCGTAGACCGAGCTCGACGACGCGAACACGAATTTGCGCACGCCGTGGTGGCGGGCGGCCTCGAGCAGGTTGAGCGTGCCGCCGGCGTTGGTGGTCTCGTACAGGTACGGGTCGACCAGCGAGGGCCGCACGCCGGCGCGCGCGGCCAGATGCACGATGCACTCCGGCGTCGTGTCGCGCACCAACGCGTCGATGCGCCCCTGGTCGCGGATGTCGGCCTCGACCAGGCGGTAGCGCGGGTGCTGCAGGTGCTCGCGGATGTTGGCGCGCTTGAACGCGGGATCGTAGTAGTCGTTGAAGTCGTCGATGACGGTGACGGTGCCGCCGGACTCGAGCAGGCGATCGACGAGGTGGCTGCCGATGAAGCCGGCGCCACCGGTGACGAGATACTTCGCGTAGTGCATGGCAGGTCGATCCAGATGGCCGCTGCGGCCCCGCGCGCGGGCGCTGGTCAGCACGGCCGGCCGTCAGTATACCTGCAGCTCGCGGACACGAGTCCGCGCACCCGTTCCATCGCATGGCCCACCGCATGGCCCACCGCATGGCCGAACCCAGCAGCAACGCCCGCAAGCACGCCAGCCGCAATCCCCTGCAGCGCGCGCTCATCGGTCACTTCACGCGGGTGCTGGTGCGCGAGGTCGCGGCGCTTCGACCGCGACGGGTGCTCGAGATCGGCTGTGGCGAGGGCCACATGTTGGCGGCGATCGCCGATGCAGGGTTGGGCGCGGAGCTCATCGGCGTCGAGCTGTCGGCGACCGCCGTCACGCACGCTCGGGCGCGCCTCGGCAGCCGGGCGCGCATCGAGCAGGGCAACGCGCTCACCCTCGCCGACGACCACGCCGCGGATGTCGTGCTCATGCTCGAGGTGCTCGAGCACCTCGCCGATCCGAGCGCGATGTTGCCGGTGCTGGCTCGACTGTGCCGCCCGTACCTGGTCGCGTCGGTGCCGTGGGAGCCGATGTTCCGGCTCGCCAACCTCGCGCGCGGGCACCACCTGCGCCGGCTGGGCAACCATCCCGAGCACCTGCAGGCATGGAGTCGACGCGGCTTCCTCGAGTTCATCGGCCAACGCTTCGAGCTGCGCGGCGCGCCGCTCGTGCCACCGTGGACGATGGTGGTCGCGCGCGCGCGCGCGGACGAGTAAGGTGGCGGACGTGAAATCCACCAGCCTCGGCGTCTCGGTCGTCGTGCCGGTGTGGGACGAACGCGAGTCGCTGCCGCAGCTGCATCGCGAGTTGATCGCAGCGCTCGAGGGCTGCGGCCGCAGCTTCGAGGTGCTGTTCGCCGACGACGGCAGCACCGACGGCAGCGCCGACCTGCTCGACGCACTGGCCGCCGCGGATCCCCGCATCCGCGTGGTCCACCTGCGCAAGCACTTCGGCAAGTCGCCGGCGCTGGCGGCCGCGTTCGAGCGGGTGCACGGCGAGGTCGTGATCACCCTCGACGGTGACCTGCAGGACGACCCCGCCTGCATCCCGGAGTTCCTCGCGCGCATCGACGCCGGCGCCGACCTGGTGTCGGGCTTCAAGCAGGTGCGTCACGACCCCCTGGGCAAGACGCTGCCGTCGAAGTTCTTCAACCGCGTGGTCCGGTGGGTCTCACGGGTGCCGCTGCGCGACTTCAACTGCGGCTTCAAGGCCTACCGGCTCGCGTGCATCCGCGAGCTCAGCGTCTACGGCGGCTTCCATCGCTTCTTGCCGGTGCTGGCGAGCGAGCGCGGCTTCCGGGTCGAGGAGCTGGTGGTGCAGCACCGGCCCCGCGTGCACGGGCACAGCAAGTTCGGCGCCCTTCGCATGTTCGAGGGCTCGCTCGATCTGCTGACGGTGCTGATGGTGACCCGCTTCCGCACCCGGCCGCTGCACCTGTTCGGGTTGCTGGCCGGCGTGAGCGGCACGGTCGGCCTCTCGCTGCTGGCGTACCTGACGGTGCTGTGGTTCATGGGCGAGCCCATCGGCACGCGACCACTGCTGACGCTCGGCGTGTTGCTCACGCTCGCGTCGATCCAGTTCGTCGGCACCGGTCTGGTCGCCGAGCTGCTGGTGCGCACGACCATCACCAACCGCGAGATCGTCTCGGTGCGCGAGTCGCCACCGCGCTCGCCCGTGCTCGCGCAGCACGGACGGCCGCCCGCCGTCCTGGCGCCGCCGCCCGGCCCCGCCGCCGCGCTCGCGCCGTCCGAGGCCTCCGGCCCGGCCCATGCGGGCGGTGGCGAAGCGCCATCGAGCTCGGGGCGACCGCCGTGAAGACGCTGGTGCAGCGGGTGAGCGAGGCGTCGGTCGAGGTCGACGGTGAGATCGTCGGTCGCATCGGCCGCGGGCTGGTGGCCTACGTGGGCGTCGAGCCAGGCGACGTCGAGGCCGACGCCCTGACCACCGCGCGCAAGCTCGCCGAGATGCGCGTGTTCCCGGGCCGCACCCCGATGGACCTCGACGTCCGCGAGGTCCAGGGCGCACTGCTGGTGATCAGCCAGTTCACCCTGATGGCGTCGCTGCGCCGCGGTCGGCGGCCGAGCTTCGAGGGGGCCGCGACACCCGAGCTGGCGCGAACGCTCTACGAGCGCGTGTGCAGTGCGCTGCGCGATGCGGGGCTCGAGGTGCAGCAGGGCCGATTCGCGGCCCACATGATCGTGCGGCAGGTCGGCGATGGGCCGGTATCGATTCCCTTTGCGACCCACGATGGCGCGCTGTTGTGAGCGACGACTTGCCCGAAGGATCGAGCATCGAGATCGATGGTGCGAAGGTGATGCACTGCGCTTGCGACCTCGGTGAACTCGGGTACCTTGGCTACGATGCGGACGGTATGTGTACTCGCGTTGGTGTGTGCGTGTGCGACCTCGGATCGCGGGCCGGAGGCCGACGAGCTCGAGGCAACGCTGCGTGCGGGGTTCTTCCCGTCGCCGGCCAACTACCCCGGCAACGGTGACATCGCCGTGTACGAGGGGGCCTCGACGGCGAGCGAGGAGTGCCTCATCTACACCACCGTCGGCACCGAGGTGCACCAGGGCCCCGCCACCGGGCCGGTGATCGCACAGGTGGTCGGCAACACCATCCTCGATGCGAACGGCGTGACGCTGTGCACGCGCGACGGCAACGAGCTGGTGGAGCGGGTCCGCATCGGCGCGCAGGAGACCGACGAAGTGTTGTTCACCGTCATCGGCCGCTGGGTCTTCGAAGGCGACGTGGTCTTCGCCAACAAGACCATCGTGCAGATCCTGGCCGACCTCGACGCGCAGCTGCTCTATACCTTCAACGGTCCACACATCTACGACCACTCGCCGTGGGACGGCCCGGTGCTGGCGACCGCGACCTCGCCGCTCACCAACGCCAGCAAGACCCGCAAGCTGGTGCTGTCGTCGATGATCGCCGCGGAGTGCGGCGGGCTCGGCCTGTGGGTCGACGAAGACGGCGACCACACGCCCTGACGCGGCCGCGCGTGCTCACGGGGTGACGGCCAGCCACGCGGCGATCTCGTCGCGCAGCGCGGCGTCGTCGAGTCGGTCGGCGTCGTGCGCGAGCGTCCGGCGCAGCGTGGCGAGCTCGGCCGCCGCCGGCTCATGGGCGGCGAGTGCCTGTGCGAGCGCGAGCTGACTGCGGCGTTGGTCGCTGAGCGGACGATCATGGGCGAGGTCGTGCTCGAGCGCCTCGCGGGCGAGCGCCACCGCCTCGGCGCCGCGGCCCTCGCTCCGGGCGAGCGCACTGCGGGCGACCGCGAGGTCGGAGACGTCGTGACTGGCAGGGTCGGCGAGCTCCGGCAGCAGCTGCCGCGCCGCGTCGCAGTCGCTGCGGGCGGCGGCCAGGTGCCCGAGGTGGACGTTGGCCTCGCAGCGATGGATGACGCTGCGCAGGCGCGAGACCACGCGGGTCCGGCCCGCGCGCTCGAACACCGCGATCGCGTCGGTGAAGGCGTCGACGGCCGCGGCGTCGTCACCCGCCGCCATCGCGCTCTGGCCGAGGTTGTTGAGTGCTGCCGCGGCGCGGATGTCCTTGCTGTCCCGACCGCCCATCAGCGCGACCGCCCGCACGAACGCCCCCTGCGACGCGGCCCACTCGCCTTGGCGCCGGTGCAGCACGCCCAGCGCGATGAGCACCTCGGCCACGCTCGGGTGCAGCGGACCATACACCGCCTCGCGGATCGCCAGCGCGCGCTGGTACAGCGCGCGCGCCCGGTCGTGATCGCGGCGCCCCTCCAGCACCGCGTTGCCGAGGTTCAGCGAGGTCGTCGCGACCAGCGGGTGGTCCTCGCCGCGCACGCGGCGTGCGTCGTCGAGTGCGAGCGCGAGCTGCTCCTCGGCCTCGGCCCAGCGCCCCATGCGGATCAACGTCAAGCCGAGATCGTTGCGGGTCCCCGCCAGCTGTGGCTCGTCGGGATCGATCGACTGCCGCACCGAGATGGCCACGCGGAACTGCTCGAGCGCGAGCTCGGATTGATCGGCGTCGCGCATCACCACGCCGAGCGCGTGGGCCAGCCCGGCCTGCTGCCACGGCAGCTCCCCTGCCCGCTCGAGCGCGGCCTCGGCCGCGACGCGATGCAGCAGGCCCTGCTCGGGTCGGTGCTGATCGAGCCCGACCAGCTGCACGAGCATGGTCCACGCGTCGGCCTCGAACTCGAACAGGTGCGCCCGCGCGGCGTCGCGGATCGCGGCGACGTAGGCCTCGTGGGCCGCCGCCAACTCGCCGCCACGCCGCAGCGCGTGGGCCAGCACCATGCGCGCGTGTACGCGGGTGCGCGCGTGCTCGAGCGCGCCCGCCTCGAGCCAGGCCGCGCGGGCGAGCTCGAGCGCGGGCGCGTTGCGATAGGCCCGCAGCTGCGCCTCGGCGTGGGCCAGGGTCTCGCGCACGCGCAGCACCTGGTCCTGCTCGTGCGGCAGCGGCGGGGCATCGTTCTCGCCCGGGCGGGCCGCCAAGCACGGCGCGGTCGCGGGCAGGCGCAGGGTCGCGTCGATGGCCTGCTCGACCATGCGCGCGTCGACCTCGTCGCCGGCCAGCAGCTCGACCAGCGCCGAGGCCTCGAGCAGGCGATCGTCGAGGCACGCCATGCGGTGGTCGAGCAGCGCGTCGGACTGCTCGCCGCGGACGCGCGTGGCCTCGCAGACCTGCTCATGCAGGGCCAGCCAGCCGGCCATGCGTTCGTCGAGGATCGCCTTGCTCCGCTCGAATGCCGCCGCCGCGAAGCTCGAGCCGGTGTCCGCGAACGCGCTGCGAACGGCCTCGGCCTGCGCGGGACCCCACACCGCTGTGACCCGCTCGCGCGCCGTCGGGCATGGGTCGCCGGTGCCCAGCCACAGCGCCCCGGCGAGTCCGGCCGCCGCCGCGACCACGCCGCCGGCCGCCAACCACCGTCGACGCCGCCGCCGCGCCGTGCTGCGCTCGAGCGCGTCGATCAGCTCGTGCATGTCGCGGAAGCGACCCACCGGCTCGCGCGCGAGCATGCGGAACACCGCGCGATGCAGCCACGCCGGCACCTCGCGGTCGCGCGGCGGCGGCGAGATCTGGCCGTCGAGCGCGGCGTACATGGCCGTCTTCGCGTCGCCGCGAAACGGCAGCACGCCCCACAGCGCCTCGTACAGCGAGACCCCGAACGCGAACTGATCCGCGGCCGGCCCGACGCCTTGGTTGAGCATCTGCTCGGGGGCCATGTACGCCGGCGTGCCGACCCGACGACCGACCGCCGTGAGTCGCTCGGGCTGTGCGGCGATCGGTGTGCGGTCGTCGTCGTCGTCATCGAGCGAACGCTCGACGCTGTGGGGATCGCCGTGTTCGAGCGCGAGGCCGAAGTCGAGCACGACCACGCGCCCGCCCGACTCCACGCGGACGTTCGCGGGCTTGAAGTCGCGGTGGGTGATGCCAGCGGCGTGGGCGGCCGCGAGCCCGCGCGCGGCCTGCACGAACTTCACCACGATCTCGCGCCAGCTGCGGGGACGCTCGTCGAGCCATTCCGACAGCGACTGCCCCTCGACATACTCCATCGCGATGTAGAGGCGCCCCTCGAACACGTCGACGTCGTGGACCGCGACGACGTTGCCGTGCTTGAGCTTGGCCAGTGCCCGCGCCTCGCGGTGCAATCGCGCGCGGGCGGTCGCAGTGCGCTTGGGATCCTCGAACTCGCGCTGACGCAGCAGCTTGAGCGCGACCTTGCGATCGAGCTTGGGATCGTAGGCGGTGCACACCACGCCCATGCCGCCGATGCCGATCACGTCGAGCACGGCGTAGCGACCGATCTTGCGCGGCAGCTCCGGCAGCGAAGGACGGGCCTGGGGCGGCGGATCGTCGTAGCCGACGGTCGGCGAGCTCACCCGCCCGCCGGCCAACACCACCAGCTCACCCGTCGTGCCCTCCGGCGACATGTGCAGCTCGACATGGTCGCGCAGTTGGGGGCGCGCCGACAAGGAATGCATGGCGCGTGGCGGCGTACGGCGAACGCGTCCCCGCAGACGTCGTTTCGGCCACGGGGCCTCTAGAACCCCACGCGTCGCATGACGAACCGCGGCAGTGCGCGAATGACCAGCATCACCCAGCGCCACATCCATGGCGCGTACGTGATCGGACGGCCACGATCGATCGCCCGCAGGGCCGTGGCCGCGACCTGCTCGGGCTCGCCGGCGAACGGCGGTGGCCGGAGCCCCGCGGTCATCGTGGTCTTCACGAACCCGGGCTTGATGCACACCGTGCGCAGGCCCGCGGCGTGGAAGCGGTGATCGAGCGCCTCGAGGTACGCCGACAGGCCGGCCTTGGCCGCACCGTAGAGCCCGACCGGCTTGCGCCCGCGATCACCGGCGACCGACGAGAACACGCACAGCGTGCCGCCGCCGCGCGCCAGCAGCCGCACGCGCGCGGCCTCGCAGAACGACACGGTGTGGGTGAAGTCGATCGTCAACAATCGACGCAGCAGCACCGGGTCGGCCTCGAGCGCGTCCTGGGTCGCGAACATGCCCGCGGTCACGACCACGGCATCGAGCCCACCCAGCGACGCCTCGGCGGTGGCGAGCGCGGGCTCGAAGTCGTCGGGCCGCTCGAGATCGCAACGCGCGACGGTGATGGTCGCCTGTGGTGCGCGCGCACGTAGGTCCGCGGCACTGCGCTCGAGGTCGTCGGGGTCGCGGCCCAGCAGACACACCGCGTCACCGCGCGCAGCGAGCAATCGCGCGAGTGCTCGACCCATGCCCTTGGTGGCCCCCAGCAGCGCAAGCTTCACGTCGTCCTCCGTCCCGCCCCGCGCCGACGCTCTCGCATCGGCACGCCGCGGGCCCGACCATACCGAAAATCCGCCGCGTGGGCGCGCAGCGCTTGCCAAGCGCGGCGCGACGCCTCGACCATCACGGCACACCGCCATGGTCACCCCGCCCGACTCGATCCGCGTGCTGTTCGTGACCATCCCGCCGACCCAGGCCGAGGCGTTCGTGCAGGCGCTGGTCGAGGCCCGGGTGGTCGCGTGCGGCAACATCCTGCCGGGGCGCTCGATCTATCGCTGGCAGGGTGCACTGTGCCGCGAAGACGAGGCGGTGGTGCTGCTCGAGACCACCGCCGACGCGCTCGAGGCCGCGATGGCGCACATCGCCGCCGCGCATCCCTACGACTGTCCGAAGATCATCGCGCTCGAGCCCCTCGCGGTCGCGGCCGCGTACGCGGCGTGGGTCCACGCCGAGCTCGGCGGTCGCTCGCAGACCGCCTGACTACGGCAGCTCCATCCGCAGGTGGAACACCAGGAAGCTCCATAGATCCGCCCACTCCTCGATCTGCTTGCGGGTGGGCTTGCCGGCGCCGTGGCCGGACTTGGTGTCGACACGGATCAGCACCGGCGCGCGGCCGCCCTGGGCGTACTGCAGCGCGGCGGTGAACTTGTAGCTGTGCAGCGGCACCACACGGTCGTCGTGATCGGCGGTGTACACCAGCGTCGGGGGGTACTGCGTGCCCATGCGTACGTTGTGGTACGGCGAGTACGCCAGCAGCGCGGCGAACTCGTCGGGGTTGGCGGTCGAGCCGTAGTCCGAGGTCCATGCCCAGCCGATCGTGAACTTGTCGAAGCGCAGCATGTCGAGCACGCCGACCCCCGGTAGCGCGGCGCCGAACAGATCGGGCCGCTGGGTCAGCACCGCGCCGACCAGCAGGCCGCCGTTGCTGCGCCCGCCGATGCCGAGCTTGGCCGGCTTGGTGTAGCGCTGCGCGACCAAGTACTCGGCGGCGGCGATGAAGTCGTCGAACACGTTCTGCTTGTCGAGCTTGGTGCCGGCTTGGTGCCAGGCCTCGCCGAACTCGCCGCCACCGCGCAGGTTCGGCACGGCATAGATGCCGCCCTGCTCCATCCACACCAGGTTGGGCACCGAGAACGACGGCGTCAGCGAGATGTCGAAGCCGCCATAGCCGAACAGGTAGGTGGGGTTGTTGCCGTTCTTCTCGAGCCCGCGTCGGTGCGAGACGAACATCGGGATCGTGGTGCCGTCGGCGCTCTTGTAGAAGACCTGCTCGGTGACGTAGTCGGCGGGGTCGAACGCGACCTTGGGCTTGCGCCACGGCGTGGTCGCGCCGGTGGTGGGATCGAGCCGCCAGACCTCTGTCGGGGTCGCGAAGCCGGTGAACGAGAAGTAGGTCTCGCGATCGCTGCGCTTGCCGCCGAAGCCGGCGACGGTGCCGATGCCCGGGAGCTCGAGCTCGCGCTCGAGGCTGCCGTCGACGCGGTGGATCGCGACCCGCGACTGAGCGTTGTCGAGGTAGCTGGCGACGAAGCGATCACCGACCAGGTGCACCGTCTGCAGCGTGCGCAGCGACTCCGCGATCACGTCGCGGTGCACGCTCGGCTTGCGCACGTCGATCGCGACCAGCTTCGAACGCGGCGCGCCCTCGTCGGTGCGGAACCACAGCGTGTCGCCGTCGCTGCCGACGAACTCCCACTTGGCGGTGAAGCCGGTCAGCAGCTCGATGGTGGGGCGTCCCTTGGCGGGCTTGCGCAGGTCCTGCAGCAGCACCGTGTTCTTGGGATCGGTGCCGATGCGCACCGTCATCACCAGCCAGCGACCATCGTCGCTGACCTCGGTGTCGTAGCCCCACTTGGGCTGATCGGCGCGGGCGTAGACCAGCGTGTCGGCCGATTGCGGCGTGCCGAGGCGGTGGAAGTAGACCTTCTGATCGTAGTTCTCGCCCGACAGCGCGGCGCCGGCCTTGGGCTCGGCATAGCGAGGATAGAACAGCCCCTTGCCGTCCTTGGTCCACGCCGGCGACGCGAACTTGATCCACTGCAGCTCGTCGCTGGTGTCGGTGCCGGTCGCGACGTCGCGCACGCGCCAGACCTGCCAGTCGGAGCCCGACGCCGAGGTGCCGTAGGCCATGCGCTTGCCGTCGTGGCTGAAGGCCTGCCCGGCCAGCGCGACGGTGCCGTCGTCGGACAGCGTGTTGGGATCGAGCAGCAGCCGCTCGCTGCCCTTGTCGTCGAGCACGTAGATCGGCGACTGGTTCTGCAGCCCGTCGTTGCGCGCGACCACCAGCTGCCCAGCCTGTCGCGTGGGCACGCCCCAGCGCTCGTAGTTCCACAGCTGCTCGAGCCGTGCGAGCAGCTTCGGGCGCGCCGCGATGCCCTCGAGGTGGGCGTCGGTCAGGGCGTTCTCGGCCTCGATCCACGCGCGCGTCTGCGGCGAGTCCATGTCTTCGAGCCAGCGGTACGGGTCGGCGATCTTGACGCCGTGGTAGACGTCGGCCACGTCGCCGCGTGTGGCCGCGGGGTACGTGAAGCTGGCGTCGGACGGCGGCACGATCGGCGCGGGCCCGTGGCCGCGGGCCGAGGGATCGGCCGCGGGCGGGATCGACTCGGTGGTCGCCCCCGGCCGACACGCGAGCGCGCACAGCACCGCGAGCGCGAGCTTTCGACGGGGGAACGAAGGGCGCGGACGGGTCGGGGCGGAGGTCGTCATGGCGGTCGCTGCCGGGCGGCACGGGGTTGTAGCGCCCCGGCGTCGCGCTCGACAAGCGCTGTCACGCCCGTGGTGCGGCGCCGGTGTCAGCGCAGTCGCGCGGGATCGAGGGTGTGGCGGCCGTGCTGCAGCCGCGCGGGATCGAAGTCCGCGATGAGCCGCTGCGGCTGCACGGCGGTGCGCCGGTCGTCGACGAGCCCGGCCGAGGCCGCGAGCACTGCAACCACCCGCGCCGGGTCGGCCCCGCCGGCACGCAGCGTCTGGAGATCGGGGGCGCCGTGTCGCTTCGAGAGCTTGGTGCCGTCGGGTCCGCACAGCAGCGGCACGTGAAGATGGCTCGGGGTCGGCAGCGCGAGCGCTCGCTGCAGCCACACCTGCCGCGGCGTCGCCGGCCACAGATCCTCGCCGCGTACGACCTGGTCGATGGCCATCGCCGCGTCGTCGACCACCACCGCGAGTGCGTACGCGAAGGCGCCGTCGCCCCGGCGCAGCACGAAGTCGCCGATGTCGCGCGCGACGTCCTGCGTCAGCTCGCCGAGTCGGCGGTCGTGGGCGCTCGCGCTCCCGCTGGGTGCGCGCCACCGCAACGATCTCGGCCGCGTGGGATCGCACCCATGCCGCAGACACGTGCCGGGGTAGATCGGCTCGACGCCGTGGGGCGCGGAGGCGATCTCACGCAGCTCGCGGCGCGTGCACGTGCACGGATACGTCGCGAGCCGAGCGATCGCGGCGGCGTAGTGATCGCCGCGCTGCGACTGCCGGTACGGCCCGTGGGGGCCGCCGACGTCGGGGCCCTCGTCCCAGTCGAGTCCGAGCCACCGCAGATCGTCGATCACCAGCTGCTCGAAGCGCGGCTGCGATCGATCGGGATCGAGATCTTCGATGCGCAGCACGAAACGCGCGCCGCTGGCACGCGCCGACAGCCACGCCAGCAGGGCCGTGCGTGCATTGCCGAGGTGCTGCGGCCCGGTGGGCGACGGCGCGTAGCGACCGGCTCCGGGGGCCTCGGTCATGGGCCTGGATTGTCGCCGCAAATGCGCCCGCGCGGCCGCACGTGCAGCTGCGTGCACGCCACGGCGCCGCGCGGCGCGGCCGCATGCTGGCGCCGTGAGCGATGCGGCTGCGAACGCTGCCGCCGCAGTGACCGCGACTACGGCTGCGCGCCTGCTTTCGACACGCTGCGCGATCGCAAACCGTGGCCCGCGAGCGACGGTGTTGCATCGATGCAACACCGCTCCGCGCCTCGAGAATCTCTCGTGCGGTCGATCACTCGCCCACGCTGGCGCTGTACGCTCGAGTCTGTAAGCTCCACGCCAAGATGGCCGACCGGCTCGACATCTCGCAGCGCAAGAAGGACCACCTGGCGCTGTGTGCTGGCCCCAACGTCGGCTTTCGCGAGAAGTCGACCCTGCTCGAGTGTGTCGAGCTCGTCCACGACGCGCTGCCGGAGATGCACGCCGACGAGGTCGACACCACCACCGAACTGCTCGGTCGCAAGCTGTCGGCGCCGGTGATCGTCGCGGCGATGACGGGCGGCACCGAGAAGGCCGCCGAGGTCAACCGCGACATCGCCCGCGCCGCCGACGAGCTCGGGCTCGCGTTCGGACTCGGCTCGCAGCGCGCGATGTTCGTGCGCCCCGAGACCGCGTGGACCTTCGAAATCCGCGAGGTCGCGCCGAACGTACTGCTGCTCGGCAACCTCGGCATCGTGCAGGCCCGCTCGATGTCCACCCAGCAGATCGCCGACCTCTGCGGTCGCGTCGATGCCAACGCCCTGTGCCTGCACCTGAACCCCGCGATGGAAATCGTCCAGCCAGGTGGTGACCGCGACTTCTCGCGCGGCCTCGAGACCATGCGACGCCTGGTCGAGGAGCTCGCGATCCCGGTGGTCGCCAAGGAGACCGGCTGCGGGCTCTCGCGCCGCGTCGCGCAGCGCATCATCGACACCGGTGTGCGCACCGTCGACACCAGCGGCGCCGGCGGCACCAGCTGGGTCGCGGTCGAGGCCCACCGCGCCGTCGACGAGGACGACAAGGCCATCGCGGAGGAGCTGTGGGACTGGGGCATCCCGACCGCGGCGTCGGTGTTGCAGATGGCCGACTTGCCGCTGTCGATCATCGCCACCGGTGGCCTGCGCAACGGCAGCGACGTCGCGCGCGCCGTCGCCCTCGGTGCGACCTGCGGCGGCATCGCGGCGGCGGTGCTGAAGGCCCACAAGGTCGGTGGCTACGAGGGCGCCAAGACCTTCCTGCGCCGCACGATGCTGACCGTGCGCGCGATCATGTTGCTGTGCGGCTGCAAGACGGTGGCCGATCTACGCAGAACCCCCAAGATCATCACCGGAGCGCTCGCGGCGTGGCAGCCCGATCGCAGCAGCGCCAAGGTCCCCCGATGATGCCCGTGCTGCATCCACGCGCATCGGCGTGCGCGAAGATCATCCTGTTCGGCGAGCACGCCGTCGTGCACGGCCAGCCTGCGCTGGCGGCCGCGTTGCCCGACGCGCTGCGACTCGAGGCCGAGCGCCTCGACGATCCGCGCGCACCGCTGACCCTCGACATCCCCGCGTGGTCGCTGTCGCTGCAGCTCGTGCCCGAGCTCGAGCATCCGGTCGCGCGGGCCTGCGCCGACGTGCTCGCGCACTGCGACGGACCGCTGCAGGGCTGGGCCATCCGTGGCGACGCCTCGATTCCCGCCGGCGCCGGGCTGGGCTCGTCCGCGGCGCTGACGGTCGCGCTGGCCAAGCTCGCGCTGGGGCCCGACGCCGCGGTCGAAGAGATCGTCGAGGCCTCGATGGTCGGCGAGCAGGTCTTCCACGGCACGCCCTCGGGCATCGACAGCCAGGTCGCGGCGCGCGGTGGTGTGCTGCGGTTCGTCCGCGGCGCGGCGCCGGTCCAGGTCGCGCTGCCGCGGCCGGTGACGCTGCTCGTGGTGCCTTCCGGCCACGCGCGCAGCACCGCCGCCGAGGTCGCCAAGGTCCACCTCGCGCTCGAGCGATGGCCGACCCTGGCGCGGCCGATGATCGAGGTGCTCGGTCGCACCACCGAGCTGGGCGAGCGCGCGCTGCTCGAGGGCGACGTGGCGCGCCTCGGGCAGCTCGCCGACATTGCCCACGGCGTGCTGGCGGGGCTCGGCGTGTCGTCGCCGATCCTGGACGAGCTGTGTGGTGTCGCGCGGGCGGCCGGTGCCGCGGGTGCGAAGCTCACGGGTGCCGGCGGTGGCGGCTGCATGCTGGCGTGGCCGGCCGGTGACCCGACCGCACTCGTGGCGGCCTTCGAAGCGCGCGGCCTCTCACCGCTGGTCGTGGAGGTGGGTCGATGAAGACCGCACGGGCCGCCGCCCACTCCAACATCGCGCTCGTCAAGTATTGGGGCAAGCGCGAGTCGAACCCGCCGGGGCTCAACCTGCCCGCGACCGGCTCGCTGTCGATGACCCTCGATGGGCTGTGGACGCAGACCGAGGTCGCGCCGGCGGCCCAGGATCGCTTCGAGCTCGATGGCGCCGTGCATGCCGACGAGTCGGCCCGCAAGGTGTTCGCGCAGCTCGATCGGCTGTGGCGCGCCGCCGGCCGCGAGGGGCCGCGCCCGAGCGCGCGCGTGACCTCGACCAACCACCTGCCGACCGCCGCCGGTCTGGCGAGCTCCGCCAGTGGCTTCGCCGCGCTCACGCTCGCGGGCATGGCTGCGTTCGAGGGCCCGCTCGAGCCCGCATCGCTGTCGGTGCTGGCGCGCCAGGGCTCGGGCAGCGCCGCACGCTCGCTGTGGGGCGGCTTCGTGCGGCTCGATCGCGGCGTGCGACCGGACGGCGCGGATTGTGTGGCGCGCCCACTGCTGCCCGCGGACACCTGGGATCTGCGCTTGCTCGTGGTGCAGACCACCGCCGGCAAGAAGCCGATCGGCTCGACCGCCGGCATGGAACGCTCGCGACAGACCTCGCCCTACTACGACGCCTGGGTCGACGGCAGCGACGCCGATCTCGATCGCGCCGAAGCGGCCCTGCGCGCCCGCGATCTGACCGCACTCGGCGCGGTGGTCGAGCACAGCTGCTTCAAGATGCACGCGTGCATGATCGCCAGCGCACCCAGCATCCTGTACTGGAACGGCACCACCGTGGAGGTCGTGCGTGCGCTGTGGGCCGCGCGGGCCGAGGGGCTCGAGGGCTACGCGACCATCGACGCCGGCCCGCACGTGAAGGTGTTGTGCGAGGCCGCGACCGCGACCGCACTGGCGCGCCGCCTCGGTGAGCTGCCCGGCGTGCTCGGCGTCCGCACCTGTGCGCCTGGTCCCGATGCCCACGTCGAGGTGCTGCCGTGACGCTGACCGTGTCGGCGCCGGGCAAGGCGTTCCTCATCGGCGAATACGCCGTGCTCGAGGGCGCGCCCGCCTACGTCACAGCGGTCGACGTGCGCGCGGTCGCCCACGACGCGAGCGACGATCGACCCGCGGCCAGCTCCGCGGTGGTGAGCTGCGCGCACGCCCGCACGGCCGCCTTCCTCGAGGCCCGCGGGGCCGCGATCGGCTCTGCACCCGCGGTCGAGACCGGCGGCTTCACGCTCGGCCATCGCAAGCTCGGGCTGGGCTCGAGCGCGGCAGTCGCGGCCGCCGTGGTCGGATATCACCTCGCGGCCGCCGGTCTCGAGCTCGCCGACGACGAGACCCGCACCCACGCGCTGGCGCTGGCCCAGGCCGCCCACGCCGAGAGTCAGGGCGGCACCGGTAGCGGTGCCGACGTGGCCACGGCGGTGCACGGCGCGACCATCCGCTTCGTCGATCGCCAGGTCGATGCGGTCACCCTGCCCGGCTGGTTGTCGCTCGGGTTCGTCGACGCCGGCGCCCCCGCGGTGACGAGCTCGTTCGTGCAGGCGGTGCGTGCGTCGGCGACCCATGCCGCGCAGGGCTACCGCGAGGGCATGTCGCTGCTGCGCGCGGCCGCGGCCGGATTCGCCGAGGCGATTGCGGCCGGAGGCGGCGGTTTCGCGAGCCTGCGCGAGGCGGTGGCACTGCACGTGCGGGGCCTCGACGTGCTGCAGCGTGCGGCGGCGGTGCCGATCCTCACCGATGCGATCGTCGGCATCGTCGAGCTGTGTGCGAAGGCCGGCGTCGCGGCCAAGCCCTCGGGGGCCGGCGGCGGTGATCTGGTGGTGTTGTTCGCGCCCGATCGCGGTGCCATCGACCGCTTGGCCGAGCCGCTGCGCCAGCTCGGCTGGCCGCTGCTCGGCGAGCTACGGGCGCCCAGCGAAGGCCTGCGCACCGATGCCCGCGTGCCCACCGTGTCGCGACTGTCGGGCTTCTTCAAGCTCAGCCCCGCGGCACGGCGCCGTGCGGTCGCCGAGGCCACCGGGCTGCCGCCGGAGCGGCTCGAGGCGCTCGCGCAGGCGCGGCTCGACGAGGCCCACGCCGACCACATGATCGAGAACGTCGTCGGCACCTTCGAGCTGCCGCTGGCGATCGCGACCAACTTCCGCATCAACGGCCGCGACGTGCTGGTGCCGATGTGCGTCGAGGAGGCCTCGGTGGTCGCCGCGGCGTCGAATGCCGCGAAGATGATCCGCGAGGGCGGCGGCTTCGCGGCCCACTCCGATCCGCCGTGGATGATCGCCCAGGTGCAGCTGGTCCGCGAGAGCGCGCGGCGCAGCGCCGTCGACGTGCTCGCGGTGGTCCGCGAGCACGAGCCCGAGCTGCTCGCACTGGCCGACGCCGCGCATCCGCGGCTGGTCGCCCGCGGCGGTGGTGCACGTGCGATCGAGGCCCGCGTGCTGGCCGACGACATGGCCGTCGTCCACGTGCTGGTCGACTGCCAGGACGCGATGGGGGCCAACCTGCTCAACACCGTGGCCGAGCAGGTCGCGGTGCGGCTGGCCGAGCTCACCGGCTGGAACCCCGGCCTGCGGATCCTGAGCAACCTCGCCGATCGTCGCCGCGCCCATGTCTCGTGCCGCGTGCCCGCGTCGGCGCTGGCCGGCAAGGGCTTCACCGGCCCCGAGGTGGTCACGCGCATCGTCGCGGCCTCGCGCTTCGCCGAGCTCGATCCCTACCGCGCGGCGACCCACAACAAGGGCATCATGAACGGCGTCGACGCGGTCGTGCTCGCGACCGGCAACGACTGGCGCGCGATGGAATCGTCGGCCCACGCCTACGCCGCGCAGACCGGCCGCTACGGTCCGCTCGCGACTTGGCGCGTCGGCGACGAGGGCCACCTCGAGGGCCGCATGAGCCTGCCGGCCGCGGTCGGCGTGGTCGGTGGCTCGACCCAGGCCCACCCCGTCGCCAAGCTCGCGCTCGAGATCCTCGGCGCGCCCTCGGCCGCCTTCCTCGGCCAGGTCATGGCCGCAGCGGGTCTCGCGAGCAACCTCGCGGCCCTGCGCGCGATGGCCACCGAGGGCATCCAGCGCGGCCACATGTCCCTGCACGCGCGCGCCGTGGCGCTGTCCGCCGGCGCCGTTGGAACCGAGGTCGAGTCGCTCGCCACCTTGCTCGTCGAGTGCGGCGAGATCAAGGTCGAGCGCGCGACCGCCCTGCTCGCGACCCTGCGCAACCCCTCGCAATCGAGCTGAACCATGGTCAACGCCACCGAACCCCGTCTCTACTGCGTACCGGCCCAGCTGGTCGACGACGATGGCAGCTTCCGCCAGGCTCCGCCCGACGGCGCGCCGCCGGGACCGTGGACGACCGCCGCCGGTTACCGCTGGTGCGAGCGCATGGCCGCCAGCCACTACGAGAACTTTCCGGTCGCGTCGAAGTTCCTGCCGCCGCACCTGCGGCCGCACGTCGCGGCGATCTACGCCTTCGCCCGCACCGCCGACGACTTCGCCGACGAGCCGCGCTTCGAGGGCCGTCGCTCGCAGGCGCTCGCGGCGTGGGAGAGCCTGCTCGAGGCCTGCTACCACCGCGACGTCGAGCACCCGGTGTTCATCGCCCTGCGCGACACCGTGCGGCGCCACAACATCCCGATCGGGCCGCTGCGAGCGCTGCTCACCGCGTTCCGCATGGACCTCACCAAGCACCGCTACACCAGCTTCAACGAGCTGCTCGGCTACTGCACCCACTCGGCCAACCCGGTCGGCCAGCTGGTGCTGTTCGTGCACGGTCATCGCGAGCCCGACCTGCACCGCTTCAGCGACGAGATCTGCAGCGCGCTGCAGATTGCGAACTTCCTGCAGGACCTCTCGGTCGACATCCCGCGCGGTCGCATCTACATCCCGGAGGAGGACCTGGTGCACTTCGGGGTCGCCCACGACGATCTGTTCGGTCGTCGCATGACCGAAGAGTTCCGCGAGCTGATGCGCTACGAACTCGCCCGCGTGCGCGCGATGTTCCACCGCGGCCGTCCGCTCATCCGCCGGGTCTCGCCGGGCCTGTCGATGGAGCTCGACGCGACCTGGCGCGGCGGCATGGCGATCCTCGATCGCATCGAGGCGCTCGAGTACACCACCTTGATCCACCGCCCGACGCTGGAGAAGCGCGACATGGCCGGCATCGCGCTGCGCTCGTTGTTCGCGTTCGGCCGCCGGTTCCTGCGCGGAGAGGCGTGAACGGGGCCGCCACGATGGACCGCCTGGGCCCGCTCGCGCAGTCGCTTCCCCGTCGTGGGGTCAAGCTGCTGCGCCGGCTGACCAAGCGCAGCTCCTCGAACTTCGCGTTCGCGTTCCTGTTCCTCGGGCCCGAGCAGCGCGACGCGCTCAAGCAGGTCTACGAGTTCTGTCGCGTGGTCGACGACATCGTCGACGAGCGTCCGCCCGGTGACGAGGGTGTCGCGCAGGCGCGCGCCGGGCTGCAGCACTGGCGCGAGGAGGTCGCGCGCGTCTACGACGCGGGCGATGGCGCTCCGACCACGCCGCTGGGCCAGGCGCTGCAGCAGAGCCTCCAGCGCTTCCCCTACCCGCGCCACGGCTTCGACGAGATCATCGCCGGCTGCGAGATGGACCTCGAGCGCACGCGCTACGCCGACATGGAGGAGCTGCGGCTGTACTGCTACCGCGTCGCGTCGTGCGTGGGGCTGCTGTGCATCGCGATCTTCGGCGACACCTCGCCAGCCGCGGCCCGCTACGCCGAGCACCTCGGGCTCGCGCTGCAGCTCACGAACATCCTGCGCGACGTCGGCGAGGATGCGCTGCGCGGCCGCGTGTACCTGCCGCTGGCGCTGCTCGAGCGCCACGGTCTGCGCGACGAGGACATCCTCGAGCAGCGCTACGACGCTCGCTTCGTCGCGTTCGCCAGCGAGTTCGCGGCCGCGGCCGAGGCCGAGTACCGCCAGGCCTGGGACGCCCTCGCGCAGGCCGACCTGCGCGCGCTGGTGCCCGCGGAGGTCATGGGCCGCACCTACCACCGCATCCTCGTCGAGATCCGCGAGCGCGAGTTCAACGTCTACACCCGCCGGGCCTCGCTGCGCCGGCGCGACAAGCTGAAGGTCGCCGCGCTGGCGATTGCGCGTGCCGGCTTCGGCCTGCGCTCGTGAAGGCGCGCGAGGAGCCACACGCATGGACACCGCCAGCACCAACGCCGACAGCAACGGCGCGGGCGCCAGCACGAACACCACGCCGCCCGTGGTCGTGATCGGGGCTGGCTTCGCGGGCCTCGCCGCGGCCGTGCGCCTGGTCGAGGCCGGCCGTCGCGTGATCGTGCTGGAGGCGACCAAGGCCGGCGGCGGACGCTCGCGCTCGTTCGGCCACGACAGCGGGCTCGAGCTCGACAACGGGCAGCACCTGATGATGGGCTGCTACCACGAGACGCTGGCGTTCCTGCGCACCATCGGCACCGACGGTGACGTCGCGTTCCAACGCAACCTGTCGATCGACATGGTCAAGCCGGGTGGCCGCCGGGTGAAGCTGCGTTGCCCCGCACTGCCGGCGCCGCTGCACCTCGCGGCCGGCTTGCTCACGATGCGGGGGCTGGGCCCGCTGCACAAGGCCTCGGCACTGCGCATGGGCATGTTCCTGCGCGGCGAGGTGGTGCGGCCCGACGACAACGAGACCTGCGACGCGTGGTTGCACCGGCTGGGGCAGACCGAGGGCATCCGCGGCGCGTTCTGGGATCCACTCATCTGGGCCGTGCTGAACGACGACCCACTCATCGCGTCGGCGGCGATGTTGGTCGCGGTGCTCGAGCGGGCGTTCCTCGGCACCCGCGACGCGTCGCGTCTGGGCGTGCCGCGCGTGCCGCTGTCGCGGCTGTACGTCGACGGTGCCACGCAGTGGCTTCGCAGCCGTGACGCCGAGCTGCGCTTCGGCAGCAGCGTGCGTGCCATCGAGATCGACGATCGTGGGGTGTCCGGCGTCGTGCTCCGCGGTGGTGAGCGCATCGCCACCCGCGAGGTGGTGACCGCGGTGCCACCGTTCGCGCTGCTCGAGTGCCTACCCGAGGCGGTGCTGCGCACGCCGGTGCTGCAGGACGTCGCCAAGCTCACCACCAGCCCGATCATCAACCTGTGGCTGTTCCTCGAGCGACCGCTGTTCGACGACGTGCCGTTCCTCGGGCTGGTCAACTCGCCGCTGCACTGGATGTTCGACCGCACTCGCATCGAGGGCCGCGATCCCAGCGACACCGTGCTGCTCAACTGCACGATGTCGGGGGCCCGCGGCTTCGTCGACGACAGCCCCGAGACCCTGGTCGAGCTGTGGAAGAGCGAGATGACACGCTACTTCCCCGCGGCGCGGCCGATCGTGCGACAGGCCAAGGTCGTGAAGGAGAAGCGCGCGACCATCAGCCACGCCGCCGGCACCTATCACTTCCGCCCCGAGACCCGCGCGCCGGTGCGGGGGCTCTACTTCGCCGGCGACTGGGTGCGCACCGGCATCCCCGCGACCATCGAGTCTGCGGTCTGCAGCGGTCACATGGCCGCCGCCGCCGTGCTCGAGCGCTAGCAGAGTCCCCGTCGACGGTCTCGTCCCCCGAGGCCGTTGCTGCGCCGCTCAGCTCTTGCGCAGGCCCTCGTCGTCGCCGAGCGGCCCCGACACCACGCGCACGGCCACCGCTGCATCGCCGCGGGTCCGCAGCACGCCGCCTGGCGACGCGAACTCGCGGCGCACGATCGCGAGCCCCGCAGCGCCCCCCACTTCACCGACGCAGGTCGTCAGCGTGCCGGCGTCCTCGCGCGCCTCGGCTGCGAGCTCGGTGCCGACCGCACACGCGCGCTCGAGCACCACCCGCACCATCACGCGGTGGACCTGCCCGCGCGCGTGCAGGCGCGCCAGCGGCTCCTGGCCCATGTAGCAGCCCTTGGTGTAGGAGACCGCGTAGACGAAGCCGACCTCCGGCGGGAAGAAGCCCGGTCGCAGCTCCGCGCCCCAGCCGGGCGTGCCACTCTCGATGCGGGCGCGCTCGAACTCGACGCGGTCGACCGGCTCGGCCGCCGCCAGCGCGCGCTGCAGCAGCTCGGCGGGGCCCACCGCGAGCTGCGCGGGCAACGGGTGACGCGTGTGGACCACGGTGATCCCGGCCGGCAGCGCCACCGTCTCGCCGTCGTCGTCCCAGACGATCGCCGCCGCATGATCCGGCACCGGCTCGAGCACGACGTCGTCCATCACGATGTGCTCGTCGAACGCGCGCGCGACCGCATCGAAGACATCCTGTGGGATCCATGCGTCGATGCTGTCGGCTCCGGCCAACACCACCAGCTCCGACACCAGCTTGCCCTTGACCGTGAGCAACGCCGCCGTGACGGCGCGATCCGGCGCGAGTGCGTCGAGATCGCCCGACACGCTGCCAGACAAGAATCGCCGGGCATCGGCGCCACCCAGCCGCAGCAGGCGTCGCGCTTGCCCTTCGATCGCATCGAGAAAGGCGGCGTAGAGCATTCCTGGCGTCCTCGTTCGCGGGCGAGCATACGAAGCCGCGATCACATCGCGCAAGGCCGGGCCCTTGATTGTGGGCCGGGCCCGGAGTACGCCATGCACGGTGCGACGCGCGACCGGCTGGCACGGGCCTGCAGTGTTCTCGCTGGCGGTGGCGCTCGCGTGGCCCGCACGGGGTTCGGCGGCACCGCCGGCGAGCGCCGACGCCGGCGCCACCAGCTCGCCCCGCGTCGGTCCCCGCGACGTCCCCGACGACGACTTGGATGCGCCTGGCGCCGGCGCCACGACGGCCGGGGGCGCGTCCGCGTTCGAGGTGCCCGTCGCCCAGCGCGATGACCCGTACGGCCCGCGCCCGTCGGGGGTGCCCGTGCTCTCGTTCGAGCAGATCACCCGCTTCGCGCTGGTGAACCCCGCCGTGCGTGCCGCACAGGCGCAGGTCGAAGCCATGCGGGCGCGTGCACGCAAGGCCCAGTTCGCGTGGGTGCCGATCATCGACACCACCACCGTGCTCAGCCCGGGCGCCAACGTGAAGTGCGACGACGTCGTGCTGCAGAAGGCCGACGCCAGCATGCAGGACTTCCAGTTCTGCCATCCCGGCGGCGACCCCAACCTCGACATCCAGAGCGCGGGCGACTACTTCAAGCAGCTCGGCCGCGCGGGCGTGCGCTTCGCGTTCCAGCTCGACACCGTCATCCCGCTGTACACCTTCGGGAAGATCAAGAACGTGCGCAAGGCCGCCGACGCGGCCGTGGCCCTCACGAAGCTGCAGAAGACCGCGACCGAGCAGGAGACGCTGCTGCGCGTCGAGCAGGCCCACACCACGCTGCAGCTCGCGCGCGAGTCGATCGTGATCCTGCGCGAGGCCCAGGGTGTGCTCGACAAGGCCAGCGCGCGGGTCGAGAAGGACCTCGGCGGTGACGACTTCGACGACGACGATGCCGGCAATCCCGATCGCGATCCCGACGACCGCATGAAGGTTCGGCTCGCGAGCTACGAGCTCGAGGAGCAGATGCGCGAGGCGCTGAAGGTCGAGTCGCTCGCGTTGTCCGCCCTGTGGGCACTCGCCGGCGCCGCGGCGCCACGCGGGTTCGACGTCGCGAAGTCCGAGCTGGCGGCGGTCCAGCTCGAAGGCGGCCGGCGCAACCTCGCCCACTACAAGGAGCTGGCCGTGCGCAGCCGCCCGGAGGCGAAGATGGCGGCGGCCGGCGTGCAGCTGCGCAAGGCGCAGGAGCGCCTGGCGCGATCGAACTTCTTGCCCGATCTCGGGATCGCGCTCTCGGTCGGCGTCGCACGCACCAACGCCGCCGACACGGCGATGAGCACGCTCTACTACGTCGACAACTACAATTTCTCGCGGGTCACCGCGGCCCTGGCGCTACGCTGGCGCTTCGACTTCCACAACGATGCCTTCGATCTGCTCGCCAGCCGCGCGGACCTCCGCGCCGCCGAGTACCAGCGCGATGCCGCCCAGCTGTTGCTGGGTCGTGACGTCGAGGAGGCCTTCGCGGACCTCGTCGACGCGGGCGCCACATTGGAGCTGCGCAGGGCCGGCACGAAGGAGGCGTGGAAGCTGGTGGTGTCCCAGGAACAGAAGGACTCCGTCGGCGGCGGCAACTCCGGCGAGCTGCTTCGGGCGCTGGAGAAGTGGTACAAGTGGCGATTCGCCCACGTAGAAGCGGTGGGCCAGCACAACATCGCCGCCGCGCGGCTCTCCCGCGCCGTGGGGGTGCCGCTGTGGGGCGCCTCACCGCGAAAGTCGTCCGAAGCTCGCTAGACTGGCGTCCCGCTGAATCGTCGACGCGGACCCCCCGTCTCAAGCCCCTGCCAAACGGGCGCAACTGCCCACGAGGTCCATCCCGATGCTCCGCCTCTTCATCAGCTCCATCGTCATCGCCAGCGCCCTGGTTCCCGTCTCCGCCCACGCCGCGGGCGGTGGTGGCGGTGGGGGTGATGCCGCGACGGAGGATGATGCCGCGGCACTCGAGGCCGGCGCCGCCGAGGAGATCGCGGCGGCTGGCAGTGCGATGGACGAGTTCAAGAAGCAGCACGACGTGGTGCAGCTGCTGGTGAAGTCGAAGGTCCCCGACCAGGCCCTGCAGGAGGCGGTGGACCAGCTGCTCGACTACAAGGCGATCGCCAACCTGGCCCTGGGCGGCAAGAACCGCGCGGACCGCCGCTGCGAGCCCCGCTGCGCCGAGTTCGAGGAGCTGCTCGCCCGCCTCATCCGCCAGAACTATCTCAAGCGGGTGCGCCAGGCCGACACCGGCAAGGTCGAGTACCTCGGCGAGGAGAAGCGCCCGCGCGCCAGCAAGGTCACCACCCGCGTGACCTTCACCAACAAGGACGGCGCCTCCCAGCAGGTCGAAGTTGCGTACGTGATGCACGTCGTCGACGGCAAGTGGCAGGTCCGCGACATGATCACCGACGGCGTCAGCCTGGCGAAGAACTACCGCTACGAGTTCGGCAAGATCCTGCGCGACGAGGGCGTCGACGGCCTCATCGCCCGCCTCGACACCAAGCTCGCCGACCTCGCCAAGACCGAATAGACTGCCCGGGACGTGACGCCCGCCCGAGCCCGAGCCCGCCTGCACCGCCGTGCATGCGGGCTCTTCGTCTTGGTGGGCTGCGGCTCGCCGTCGCTCGATGCCGAGGGACTGTTCGGCGATCCGATCCGGCTCATGAGCGGCGACGCGTCGCCGCTGCCGCGCCTCGCCTTCGTCGACGAGGGCTGCCCCGGCGCTGCTGCGCGTGGCGGCTGTGAGCTCGACGGCGACCGAGCCTGTGGGACGCTGCTGATCGACACACTCGCGCCGATGTCGGCACTGGCGCGCGAGGGCCTGACCGGGCCCGAGTTCCATCGTGAGTGCCTCGAGATTCGCTCCGCGGAGGGGCTCGCCGCGGCCGCGCCCGATGCCGATGTCCTGGCCGCGGCGGTGGCCCGCTTCCGCTTCCACGATCTGCCGCTCGTGCGCGCGCCCGCGGGCGGCAGGGACGGCTGGTCGTGGTTCGCCGGCACCGCCGCTGCGCCCGTGGAGCCCCGCGGCGTGCTGGGCGGCAACCTGCTGCGGGACTTCGCCATCGCGATGCGTCACCCCAACGACGGCCCCGCGACGATGACGTTCTACGCCGAGTTCCCCGGCTCGGACGACGACCTCGCCGACCAGGGCCGGGCCTTCCTCGCGCTGCAGTTCCCCGGGCGCCTGCTCGGACGCGACGTCGGCGATCGCTGCGACTACGACCCCGAGGGCTGCCGCGTCGATGGCTTCGATCTCGCACGGGCGCAGCCCAACTTTGCGCTCAAGGCCACGCGCATGGTGTTGGATGCCTGTGTCGCGACGCCGCCGTGCGCGTTGCGCTACCAAGTCGACGCGTTCAACCCGTTCGAGGCCGCAGTGTGCGAGTCCACGCCGGGGCCGGAACTCGACGGCGGTTGCGCGGCCGCCTCCGATCCCGTGCTCGGTGGGCGCCCCGCGAGCTTGGTGGTCGCAACCTCGGTGCCGAGCATGGTGCTGTTCGAGGACAGCGCGATCCGGATGTTCGGCCCGCTCGATCAGCTGACGGCGTGCAGCGCGGCGACGCAGGCCGACCACGCGTGCCTGTGGGGCAACGACGGCGTCATCGCGTTCACGGGCTGGCCGGCGGCCGGGGTCGACGCTCCGCTGCCGCGGATCGCCGTGCGGGCCGTCGCGTTGGTCGCCGGCTCGACGCGCACGCGCGACGCGAATCCGTGTCGCCGCGTCGCCGACCGGCAAGCCGCCCTCGTCGCGCAGTGCACCCGCTACACCCAGGCGATCACCAGCACCGGGGACGTCCGCGACACCGCGCCGCCCTACTCCGCCGATCCCGACACCGACGCGCGTGCGATCGAGCGCGACCGCGCCAATGCATCGATGGCGATCCTCGGTGAGCCGTTCCTGCAGGGCACCACCGCGACACCCGATCCCGACGCGTGGATCGAGGCGATCGTGGTGCCCGCGAGCCATCCGTTGCCGGTCGCGCTGCGGCTCGACGTCGCGCCCGAGGCGATCCAACCCGACGGGCTCATCGGCGCGCGGATGCTCGAGGACACCTCGGTCGTGCTCGACTACACCGACCCCAACCCGTCGGTGCGGCTCGAGTGCCTCGATCCCCGCGCGGGAGACTGCTTGGTGGCGCCCGACTGCAAGCGCGACCGCCAGCCCGCGTGCTGCTACGGCCTGCCGTTGCCGCTGCTGGTCGACTTCATCCTGCAGGCCCAGGACGAGACCTGCTGCACCGCGCTGTCCGCGGCCGAGCTCGAGGAGATCCAGCTGCAGGGCGTGTGCCTCGGGGTCGAGCCGCCGTAGAACGCACGCCGCGCCGGCGAAGGCTGGCGTCCTGCGCCGCGGCGTTGCATCGTTGTGCTCGCCGCAAGGACCCCATGTCACTGCTCGCCCTCCTCGCCGCGCCAGCCGGCGCGTCGCCCTCCGCCGAGCTCGGCACCTACGCCTGGGCCTTCGGTCAGGGCGTGCTCGTCGACCTCACGCCCTGCGTGTACCCGCTCATCCCCGTGACCGTCGCGGTGTTCGGGGCCAAGGGCGTATCGCGACCGCGCGCGCTCTTCCTCGCCAGCGCGTACGTGCTCGGCATGGCCACGCTCTACACCTCGCTGGGCGTGCTGGTGGCGTCGACCGGCGGGGCGTTCGGCACCTGGCTCGCCGATCCGCGGGTGGTGCTGCCCATCACCGTGCTGCTGCTGGCGCTCGCGGCCAGCATGTTCGGCGCCTTCGATCTCCAGCTGCCGGTGTCGCTGCAGAGCCGGCTCAACACGGTCGGCGGGGCGGGACCCGTCGGCGCGTTCCTCATGGGGCTGGTGTCGGGCTTCATCTCGGCGCCGTGCAGTGGACCGGCGCTGGTGGCCTTGCTGGCGTTGATCGCCAAGTCGTCCGCGCAGGGGCACTCGGTCGCGTTCGGGGCCTCGCTGCTGTTCACCTACGCGCTCGGCATGGGCACGCTGTTCTTCGCGGTCGCGTTGGGCGCGAGCCTGTTCCGCCCCGGCGTGTGGATGGAACACGTCAAGAGCGTGTTCGGCATCGCGCTGCTGGTCATGGCGTACTGGTTCATGCGGCCGCTCTCCAACGACCTGGCCGACTTCGTGCTGCACGAGCAGTTCGGGCTTTGGATCGGCGTCGCGCTGGCGCTGGCCGGCATCGCGGCCGGTGCGGTGCACCTGAGCTTCCATGGCGATCGCGGCGAGCAGGTGCGCAAGGCGTTGGCGGTGGCGGTGGCGGCCTTCGGGGCCATCGTCGCGCTCAACAACGTGATGTTCGTGAAGCTGCCGTGGCGCTACGTGCACGACTTCGCCGAGCTCGACGCGGCGCTGTCCGATCGCGACCCGACGCGCCCGGTGCTGGTCGACTTCGCGGCCAGCTGGTGCCTGCCGTGCAAGGAGATGGAGCTGCAGACCTTCGGTCACCCCAGCGTGGAGCCGACGCTGGTCGACGACTACACGCTGGTGAAGATCGATGTCTCCGAGGGCACCGACGACCAGTCGCGGCTGCAGGAGATGTTCGACAGCGAGACGTTGCCGAGCGTGCTGGTGTACGGATCGGCGATCGATCTGCGGGCCGAGATCGCGGCGCGCCGCGAGGGTGACGCGACCATGCCCGAGCCTGCGGTGCGCTTTCGGGCGCTGGTGGACGCCGAGACCTTCCGGCTCGCGATTGCGCCGGTGCGATGAGGCGGGCTGCGGCGTCGATCGCCGTGGCGCTCGCGTGTGCGCCGGCGACGGAGCACGCGGAGGGGGGCGCGAGCCCGGCGTCGCAGACGGGCCCAGCGGTCGACGCCGGCCCCTGGCGACGCGTGCACGATCGCGAGGCGCTGGTCGCCGCGCTGCGCGAGGCCGGCACCACGCCGGTCGTGATCGACGTCGGCGCGACATGGTGCGCGCCGTGCCTCGATCTCGAACGCAACACGCTCGCCGATGCCCGCGTGCTGGCGGCGCTGCGGGACCACGCGCTCGTGCGCGTCGACGTCAGCGCCGGCACCCCCGCGCAGGAGGGCATGCAGGCGTTCTTCGACGCGCTGTCGCTGCCGCGGCTGCTGGTCTTCGATGACGCCTCGGCGCTGCGCGAGGCGCTGATGGCATCCGCGCCGCAGGCCCCCCGGGCGCGCGTGGTGGTGAAGACCTACGTCGATGCCGACGAGCTGCTGGCGCTGCTGGGCGCAGCCGCCCCGACGCCGTGAGGGCACGCGCACCCGCTTAGAGCAGCTGCTCGAGCCGTGCGCGATCGAAGCCGACCAGCAGCTCGCCGCGCACGTCGACGATCGGCACGCTTCCGGTCTGCACGTGCTTGGCGGCGGCCTTGGCCTGCAGCTCGGCAGCGGCGTCGCGGTCCTTCTCGATGTCCTTGGCCACGTAGGCGACGCCCTTCTTCTTCAGGTAACCCTCGAGCTTCTTGCAGACGCCACACCACGCGGTCTTGTAGACGATGACCTCGGCGTCGCTGGGGGCGACTTGCTGCGGCGGCTGCAGGCCCTGCGGCAGCTCGAAGCTGCTCGAGAGCCCCTGGCCCAGCGCGAGCTCCTCGTAAGCGTCGCGCGGCACGGTCGTGAGCGCGACGCTGCCGTCTTGCTGCGCATCGCGGAAGTTGCCGACCCACACCATGCCGGGCGGCGGCGCGGGGCCATCGAGCAGGCTCACGCGCACGAGGCCGCGGCTGGCCTCGGGGATCTTCGCGGCGTCGCCGGCGTCGGCAAAGCTGCCGCGCTCGGCCGCGAAGGTCAGCACCGCAGGGGTGCTCGGCGTCCATGTCGCGGCGACCGCAGGCGTGGCCGGGTCGTCGCCGGCCTTGGCGGGGGCGTCGGGCTTGGGCGGCGTCTCGGGGGCGCAGGCGCTGGCGAGCAGCGTCGCGACGGCCAGGATGGGCCCGAGCAGGGCGATGGATGTGTGGCGGTGCGGGCGGAACATCACGTGTGTCGCCTCGGGCGCGGGAGCATAGCGCCGATGGCAGCGCCGATGGGGCGCCGCCGGCACCTAAAAGCGTCGGCCGATCGATGCTATGACGGTTGGCGGCGATGGCGAAGCTCGCGCTCGGTGGTGGCCCCCGCAACAGCGACAACGCGATGTTCGCGTTGCTGCGGGCGGCGCTCGCCCTGCTCGGCACGACCTTCGTGCTGGTGGCCCTGCTCTACTCGGGCTACCTCAACTACACCGACCTCGACGGGCCCGACATCGACGTGCCGGCCGAGCGCTTCGAGGTCAGCGAGTCCGGGCGCGAGCTGCACTACGGGCGCTCGCACCTCGCCCGCGACGGCAAGCTGTGGCTGCTCCACCTCGAGGGCAGCCCCGAGCAGATCGGCGACGCGCGCGGCCGCCTCAGCGCGCGACTGTTCGAGCAGCTCGACGAGCTGGTCGCCGCCCGCGTCGACGCCCGCTACGGCGCATGGCTCGAAGGCTGGACCGCGACCATGCTGACCCGCTGGGACTACCGCGACGCCGACCGTCACCTCGACGAGGTCTACCGCCGCGAGCTGGCCGCGATGGCGCAGGCGATGCCCGAGGCCGGCGGCGGCCGCATCGGCGCCTACCACCGGCTGTTCCTTTACCAGAGCTTCGACTCGTTGGTGTCGCGGCTCGACGACGTCATCGTCGAGGGCGCCGCGTTTGCGGTCTCGCGCAAGCGCAGCGCGGCCGAGCCCGGCAACCTGCTCATCGGTCGCTCGCTGTGGTTCGACATCGACCACGACGAGGCCCCCGATCGCATCGTGTCGGTGGTACGCCCCGACGGTCGCTATCCCTTCGTCTCGGTCGGTTGGGCCGGACAGATCGGCGTGGTGACCGGCATCAACGCGCGCGGCATCTTCGTGGCGCTCGATCCTGCCCGCACCGATGAGCCGCTCGAGGACGGCGCGCCGGGCCCGATCGTGCTGCGTCGCGTGCTGGAAGAGGCCGATACCCTCGAGCACGCGGTCGAGATCCTGCGCGCGGCCTCGCTGCGCACCTCGGGCATCGTGCTGGTCGCCGACGGCGTGCAGCGCAAGGCGGTGTTCGTCGAACTCGGCGCGCGCCAGCGCGAGGATCATCGGGTCGTGCGCGGCGAGGGCGAGCCGGTGGTATGGGCCACCGATCACATGCTGCGCGAGGCCTTCGAGGGTGATCTGCAGAACGACTGGGTGCGGCGCTACACCTCGAGCGGCTACCGCTACGAGCGCCTGGGCGAGCTGCTGTCGCAGGCCGGCGACGTCGATCCCGCGGAGCTGGTGTCGGTGCTCCGCGATCGACGGGGCACCAAGGGCGCCGACCTCGGCCTGGGCAATCCCAACGCGCTGGAGAACTTCGCGGTCGCGCAGTCCGTGGTGGTCGACGCGACCGCGATGGTGCTGTGGGTCGCCGAGGGTCCGTCGGCACTCGGGCGCTTCCAGGCCTTCGATCTCTCGCGGCTGCTCGGTCGCACCGACGCGCCGGCGGTACCGCTCGACGATCTTCCGCCCGACCCGCTGTTCTTCACCGAGGAGTACCGCGATTTCATCGAGGCGACGGGCGCGATCACCCACGCGCGCAAGCTACTGTCGCGCGGCTACCCCGAGCGCGCGTTGGGCTCGGCGCAGGTCGCCCACGCGCTGGCGCCCGACGTCGGCGAGCTGCATCGCCTGCTCGGCGACATCGAGCGCGAGCTCGGTCACCGCGACGAGGCCATCGCGCACTACCGCCGCTACCTCGAGCTGGTGCCCGGTCGCCGCCGCGAGCAGGTCCGCGTCGAGGGCATCATTGCGGAGCTCGAGGGTTAGCGAGCACGTCGAGATACGCCCGCACCGTTGCTGCGAGCCCGTGCCACAGCGCGTCGCTCATCAACGCGTGGCCGATCGAGACCTCGTCGAGGTGGGGCAGCGCGCGGAAGCGGACGAGGTTGTCGAGATCGAGATCGTGCCCGGCGTTGACGCCCAGGCCGAGGCCGTGGGCGAGCGTCGCCGCGACGGCGCAGGCCTCGAAGGCGGCGTCGGCCGCGGCCCCTCCCTGCGCGAAGGCGCGGCCGAATGGCTCGGTGAAGAGCTCGACGCGGTCGGCTCCGAGGCCCGCAGCCCAGCGCACCGCGGCGGGCTCGGGATCGACGAAGATGCTCACGCGGGTGCCGACCGCGTGGGCGCGAGCGATGGCGGAGGTCAGCGTCGGCGCGTCGGCATCGCCCGCCCATCCCGCGGCGCTGGTGATCTCACCGGGGGCCACCGGCACGAGGGTGAACTGGTGCGGGCGCACGCGCTCGACCAGGGCCACGAGGTCCTCGCGGGGGTCGCCTTCGATGTTGAACTCGACGCGGTCGCGCAGCGGTGCGAGCAGATCGTGCAGCTCGAGCACGTCGGTCGCGGTGATGTGGCGCGCGTCGGCGCGGGGGTGCACGGTGATGCCCGGTGCGCCGGCCTCGATGCACGTGCGCGCCGCTGCGACCACGCTGGGGCGGCCAGCCGCGCGCGCGCCGTGCTGGGCGGTCCGCGAGTTCCGCAGGGTCGCGACCTTGTTGACGTTGACCGAGAGCGCAACCATGGCCGCGCTTCGCTACCAGGGCGTCGCCCATCGACGCAACCCCGCGCTCGACCCCTTCACCGCGCAGGCTCGACTTCGACGGCGCGACCGCGCCAGCGGCCAGGCGCACGTGGTGGCGAGCACCTGCGGGCGTCCTGTTCGACGGCGCTTGACGGCGACCGGGGTGGTGCGGGACCTTCCCGCCACATGGCACGCGGAGACAATCGTCGTACCCCCAAGGCGCGCCGGCGCCAACGTCAGCGCAAGCTCAAGGACCGGCTCAAGCGCCGCCGCGAGGTGGCCCAGGCCGGCAAGGCCGCCGCCGCGCCGAAGAAGCAGAAGAAGGGCTAGTCGTCCGTCGGCTCGCGCGGCGCGTCGTCGGGCGGTGACGCGTCGTCGTTGCTCGGCGACGCGTCGGCGTGTTCTTTCCCGGCGGCCGCGTGGGTGCGCGCGGCCTCGGACCGCGCGGCCTGGAGGCGTGCGAGCGCGGCGGCCTCCCAGCCCTGAGCGCCGACGCGCGCGAAGCTGGTCGCGCCGGTGCGGCGCAGCGCCTCGGGCAAGTGGCTGTCGTGCTCGCGGTCGAGGCCGCCGGCGAGATCGTGGGGATAGCGATAGCCCGCGCCGTAGCCCGCGGCCTTCATCATCGCCGTCACGGCGTTGCGCACGTCCATCGGCACCGCCAGTGCGCCCGAGCGTTGCACCTCCTTGCGCGCGGCCGCGTAGCTGGCGAGCGCGGCGTTGCTCTTGGGCGCGAGCGACAGGTACAGCGTTGCCTGCGTGAGGTGCAGCGATGCCTCCGGCAGGCCGACCAGGTGGGTCGCCGCAGCCGCGGCCTGGGCCAGCACCAGCGCCTGGGGGTCGGCATTGCCGACATCCTCGGCGGCGAAGATCACGATGCGTCGTGCGACGAACATCGGATCCTCGCCGGCCTCGAGCATGCGCACCAGCCAGTAGACCGCCGCGTCGGCATCGCTGGCGCGCATCGACTTGATGAACGCCGACACCACGTTGTAGTGCTCTTCGCCGGCCTTGTCGTAGCGCAGCGCGCGACGGCCGAGCGCCGCACCGATGTGCTCGGCGGTCAGCGCGGTGGCGCCGTCGGGCATCAGGTCGACGATGGTCTCGAGGTCCGACAGCGCGCGGCGACCGTCGCCCTGGGCACCCGCCGCGAGCGCGCGCAGCAGATCGTCGTCGGCCGTCAGCGCGCGGGCCCCGAGCCCACGCACGGGATCCTCGAGCGCGCGTCGCAGCAGCGCGCGCACGTCCTCGATGCCCAGTGGCTGCAGCGCGAACACGCGGGCGCGGCTGAGCAGCGCGGAGTTCACCTCGAAGCTGGGGTTCTCGGTGGTCGCGCCGACCAGGCGGCATACGCCGGCCTCGACGTGGGGGAGCAGCGCGTCCTGCTGGCCGCGGCCCCAGCGATGGATCTCATCGATGAAGAGCAGCGTCGGGATCGCGGCCGCGGTTGCATGACGTCGGCGGGTCTTCGCGCGCTCGATGACCTCGCGCAGATCCTTCACGCCGGCGGCGGTGGCCGATAGCGTCTCGAACGCGGCCTCGCCGTGGCGCGCGAGCAGCCGCGCGAGCGTGGTCTTGCCGGTGCCGGGCGGGCCCCAGAGGATCATGCTCGGTACGCGGCCGGTCTCGATCGCACGTCGCAGTGGACGGCCGGGTCCGAGCAGGTGGGACTGCCCCACGAACTCGTCGAGTGTCCGCGGGCGCATGCGCTCGGCGAGCGGCGCGAACGCATCGCGCGCGCCTTGGTCGGGGTCGGTGGAGCCCGACGCAGGCGCGCCCACATCGTCGGCGCGATCGAAGAGCTCGGGGGCGTCACGGCGTGCCATGCGTGCTAGCCTTCGTGCGTGCGAATCGCACGGCCTTGGGGCGGCGGCGGGGCGAGTCTACGCCGAAGCTGGCGGCGGGCCCACGCCCCGTTCGTCGTCGCACTCGCGTCGGTGGCGGCGTGCGGCAGCCCCAACGCGCGGGTGATGGAGAAGGACGAGGTCCAGCGGATGGAGCCCGCCGAGCACGCTGGCGAGCCGTCGGAGGCCGAGAAGATCCGGGCGCTGATCGACGAGGTCCGCAAGGTCGATGCGGTGTTCGTCCGCGGCGAGGAGACCTTCGACGGCGCGACCATGGCCGACGAGCTCGAGCACCGGGTCACGCGGCTGACGTTCGCCACCGCGCGGCAGTTCGTCGATGCGGTCGCCGCGATCGACCGCAGCAAGGCCGAGCCGCTGCGGGTGCGGCTCACCGACGGCACCGTGCTCGAGGCGCGCGACTGGTACCTCGCGGCATTGGACGAGATGGAAGGTGCGACCCGGGCACCGCGCGCGACCGGCCCGGCACGGCACGATCCCAACGCACCCGTGACGCTGGGCATCCTCGACGCGCTGACGATCGTCGAGCGCAGCCGCGAGACCTTCGTCGCGCCGGCCCGCAAGCTGCCGAGCGGCAAGACCAAGGGCAAGCGCAGGGAGTACACCGCGCCCGACTTCGCCGAGATGCTGCGCAAGAAGTGGGAGTTCCTCGGCGCCGACGTCCGCGATCTCGAGACTTTCATCGACGAGATCGCGACCGATGCGTTCTCCACGATGGAGCCCTATCGCGTGCTGCACGAGGACGGCAGCGAAGAGGAGTTCCGCGGCTGGCTGCTCGCGCAGCTCGACGCACGGCGGGCCGCGCTGGCCAAGGGCGGTGCGCCGTGAGCTCGCCCGTGCGCGCGGCGCTGCTCGTCGGTGGTGTGGCCGGCTTCGTGGGCGTGGCCGCGGGGGCCATGGGGGCCCACGCGTTGTCGGGCCGCATCGACGCGCAGGCGCTGGGCTGGTGGCGCACCGCGGCCGACTACGCCCAGCTCCACGCGGTGGTGCTGGTTGCGATCGGGCTGTCACGCGCGCGCGCGCGGGCGCTGCGGGTCGCGGTGCCGGCGTTCGCCGCCGGCATCGCGATCTTCTCGGGCACGCTGATGGCGATGGCCCTGGGCGCACCGCGGTGGTTCGGCGCGATCACGCCGCTGGGCGGGCTGTGCCTGATGGCCGGCTGGTTGGCGCTCGCCGCCGCCGCCGTGGCCTCGCGCGAGCTTGCCGAGCCGGCGCCCGAGCGTGGGCCCGACGACGCACGGCGCGGCCCAAGCTGACGCTGGCCGTCAACGCGGCGGCCGCCGCCGTCGATGCCGCGAGCACGCCATGACGCCCTTCGAGCAAGCGTTCCTCTCGGCGGTGCTGCGCTATGTCTCCTTGGTGCACGCGCCCCACGACGCCGGGCGTGACGAGCTCACCGGGCTGCGGGTCTTGCTCGAGCAGAGCAACGCTGCGCCCGACGAGCGGCGTCGCCATCGACGCATGCTCGTCGATCTCGCTGCGATCACCCGCGACGCCGACATGCAGGCGCCGGCGCGTGTGCTCGACATCGGAGCCGGCGGGCTGCGGCTGCGCAACGATGGCCGCCTGCCGCTGCGCACCGGCGATCGCGTGGTCGTGAGCCTCACGTCCGAGCGCTCGTCGCTGCGGATCGATCTGCCGGTCGAGGTCGTGCGCCGGACCGGCGCCGACGAGGTCGGGGTGCGCTTCTGCGGCCCGCCGCTGTCGCTGCAGCGCTCACTGCAGGCCGCCGACGGCGGCGGGCGGCACGGCACCGGTCGCATGGGCGCCGTCGGCTGAGGCGGCGCTCGGCCGCACACGTCAGGCCGACGCGGCGCCCGCAGGGTCCGCTAACCGGTCGCGCGCGGCGGCTCGAGCCACGCCGCGGCGAAGCCATCGAGCAGCGCGGCGCGGGCGAGTCGTCGCACCGAGCCGGGATCGTCGCTGCCCTCGAGCTCGCCCCACAGCGCGCGCGCACCGGCCTCGTCGCCGCGCGCGACCAGCTCCACCACACCGAGCAGCAGCAGCTCGTGGGCACGGGGAAAGCGGGCCAGCACGCGCCTTGCGGCGAGCAGCATCTGCGGCGCCGACATGCGCGACAGCCTCGCCACGAAGCCCTCGCGCGCGAGTTCGGCGTCGGCCTCGAATCGCCACGGTCGCACGTGCCCGACGACCCACTTCGCCGGCGGCTCCCACGGCTTGCGCTCGCGCGTGCGCTCGGGGCCGTCGCCGATCTCGTCGGTGGTCAGCTCGACGAGCTGGGGATCGATCGCCCGCAGCATGTGCAGGCCGATGCCGCAGCCGGGCACGATCGGCTCGACCATGAACAGGTCGTGGCGACAGCGGGCCGCGAGCTCGACCAGCGCCGCGCGGGCGTCGACACACGCGGTCACGCCGTCCCCGATCCACACCGCACACGCGACGCCGTCGGCCTCGACCTGCAAGCGCGGGTGATCGCCCTCGCCTGCGTGACGACCGATGCGCGCCGCGGGATCGCGGGTCACGTGCAAGCTGGTCGGTGCGACCCGTGCGATCGCCAGCAGCACGGACTCGACGACCGGCCACGGCAACGGCGAGGGATGGATCGGCTCGGACACCTCTGGTGCCTTCGTGCGGTCCCGTGCGACCGCTGTCGACCCACCGCCGCGGCCCGTTGTCGGCCAGCTCCGCGTCCGCGCAGCACCGACCGCCCTGTGCTTTAGCGACGACGGCGTCGGCGGGCGGCCAGCAACAGCGGCAGACCCCACGCAGCGGACGCAGCCGGCGAGGACGTCGGCCCGCACGCGCAGCCGGTGCCCTCCGGGTTGCCGCCGGTCGCGTCGAGTGTGTCGGAGCCGGCATCCGTGCCGCCGTCGGTGTCGGTCCCTTCGCCGGCCTCGGCGCTGCCGCCCTCGGCGGTGCCCTCCCCGGTGCCCGCGCTGGCGGTGCCGCCGGTGGTGTCGGCGCTGCCTCCGGTGGTGGTGCTGCCCTCGACGACCTCGATCGTGATGACGCGACTGTCGTAGTTGCCGTACGCGTCCATCACCTCGAACTGGAAGCTGTAGGTGCCGACCGGGGCCTGGGCGAAGTTGGCGAAGTCCCAGGCCACGGTGTTCGGATCGGTGCCAGGCGTGAGGTCGATGTCCTGCGTGCACACGTGGTTGGTGCAGCGCGTGTACTCGTCGACGCCCTCGGGCAGGCCCTCGAGCCAGGTCCACTTGGCGGCGAGGAAGTTCGAGTCCTCTTCGACGGTGGCGGTGATGAGCACCGAGTCGAGCGTGCCGAGTACGGCGCCGTCGGCCGGCGTGGTGCTGGTGATCACCGGCGCGACGGTGTCGGCCACCCGCGGACCGAACACGCCCATGAGCTCCTGGTAGCTGTTCTGCTGCTCGCCGCCGCCCGCCTCGCAGTAGATCTCGTGGATGTAGCCACACTGCGTGACGCCCGATCCGGTCGCGTGGCTGATGTCGTTGCAGGTGTCGACGTAGGTCTTGAAGCCGCCGTTGTTGAACGGATACATCAAGTCGGTCTGATCGTCGGTGTGCTCGAGGCCCCAGTTGTGCGAGGTCTCCTGCGCGGCAACCTCGGCCACCCCGCCGCAGCTCTCGGGGAACGACAGCGAGACGTGGTTGCGCTTGAGGCCGTCGCACGCGACGTTGGCCACGCCGCACACGCCAGCACCCTGGTTCGACGCGCCGCCGATCACCGCCATCGTGTACGGCAGCCAGTCGGGCGGACGGTTCGAGGTCATCACGATGTTGAAGGGCTCGTAGTAGTTCTGCAGCTCCTGGAACATCGACGCCTGCGCGCTGCCGTTGCCGTAGGGCGGGAACTCGGTGACGCTGTCGACCAGCGGCGTGCAGTTGAGCGCTGCGTTGGCGGTGTCCGTGTTGCCGCACGTCGGCGACAGCGTCACGCCGGTCATCGCCACGTACAGCACGCCGGGCGTGGGGTCGTACGACATCGCGTGCAGCGGCGCGCGACCCAACGCCGCGAGGGTGTCGGCGCCGAGCCCATCGGGGGTGAAGACCATGTCGCCCTCTCGCGTGGTCGGCAACGCTGCGAGCTGCTCGCTCGTGATGCCGTAGAGCCGCTCGTGCAGCGGTCGCGACAGCTCGTCGTCGGCGTGCCGCGCCCACGGGGCGTCAGGGGCGATCGGGGCCCCCGCGGCGAAGGCCGTGGCGGGCAGGACGGCGAGGCACAGCGTCACGAAAATGGTTCGTCGCATCGAGGGCTCCAAGGGCGGCGGGGAACGCTCGCGCAGGCTAGCGATACCCACCACAAACGTCTAGTCGCAGATTCCTGTCGCGTCATCCCGACGCGACGAGGTGATCCACCCCGCACACTTGCGCCAGCGAGGTTAGGCGGATCCGACGCGACCGCCGAGCAGGCCCGACACCCGCCCGGGGTCGATGCCGATCGCCCGCAACGCCGCTTCCCACATCTGATCGGGCGGCGTCTCGAACAACCACCGCGACGACAGCGGCGCATCGCCGCCGATCGGCACCGGCAACCAGCTGCCCTGGGCGCACTCGGCCTCGAGCTGCTGTGGCGCCCAGCCGGCGTAGCCGAGCAGGAACATCACGCGCGAGTCGCCGGCGCCGGTGTCCTGGTGGCCGGCATCCACCACGTGCTCGAGCGAGGTCGTCAGCCACAGCTCGGGCATGAGCGCCTGCGCAGCGGGATCCCAGTGCGCGTCGTCGTGCAGGATCCAGCCCCGCGAGGGCGACACCGGCCCGCCGATGCGCACGCGTGCCCGCGTGGGTCCGCACCAGCGCAGGCCCAGGCCCGGCACGACGTCGGCGATGTGGTTGCGACCGAGGTGGTTCACGACCAGCCCGAGCGCGCCCTCGTCGTCGTGGTCGAGCATCAGCACCACCGCGCGGCGGAAGTTCGGATCCACCAGCTGCGGCACGGCGCAGAGCACATGGCGGACGAGGCTCTCGGGGTGGGCGGACAAAGCGGCTCTTCGCCTCGCGGGCTGCAACCGCAGTATGGCCGGGACGCGGCCGCCGTGCATCTCGATGCGCCGCGTCGCCGCGCGAGTTCCATCGCCGCGCGGCGGGGCGCATCGCCCGCGTGCGCCGTTACGGCGTCGCCGGCCCGACGGTGGCGCCGTCGTCGACCTCGATGACGCGCAGCTCGACGCGGCGGTTGGCCTCGCGGCCCTGCGCGGTGTCGTTGTCGGCGACGGGCTGGGTCGCACCGAAGCCCTCGGCGTCGAGCATGCCCTCGGCGACCCCGTGCGCGACCAAGTACGCCCGCACCGCGCGTGCGCGTCGGGCGGACAGATCGAGGTTGTGGTCGGCGTTGCCATCGGCGCTGGCGTGGCCCTCGACACGGATGCGGCGGATCTGCGGGTGGGCCTGGATCTCACCGACGGCCTCGTCGAGCACCGCGTGGGAGACCTCGAGGATGCGATCGGAGTTCTTCGCGAACTGGATCTTCTCGCGCAGCTCGATCCGCGCCGGCACCTGCACGACCGCTGGCGGCGGCGGGGCGGTGCCGACGATCGCGATCGTGGTGCCGTCGTGGAAGACCCGTGGCGCGCAGGCGCCGAGCATCGAGGAGGTCAGCGCCAGGGCGACGAGCGCCGAGCACGACCGCGGGAACGCGCGCGAGAACAGGGGATGGACCATGGCGCGGCTGCCTTCGCAAGCGCCGTGCCCACGCCGTGACGCCAGCGGGTGCGCGGACCAACGCGTCGCCCGGCGCAACACGCCGCGGCCTGCCGATCTCGACCCGCCACCTCCGTCTGCCCCACTTGGGCAAGCGAGCACGCTTGCGAGCGCGCCGCCTGTCGTGCTACCTCCTTCGCCCCACCACGCCAGAGTGGCGAAATTGGTAGACGCAGCGGACTCAAAATCCGCCGACCGCAAGGTCATGTCGGTTCGATTCCGACCTCTGGTACCCGAGCACTGCTAGGCCCCGCCCGAGCTCGAGCCCCCGCTCGAGCCCGCGGTGCCGCCCGAGCTCGAGCCCCCGCCCGAGCTCGAGCCCCCGCCCGAGCTCGAGCCCCCGCTGCTGTCATCGTCGCTCGGCGCCTCGCAGTTGCCGCCGATGAGCCGCACGGCCCCGTGCACGCACACCAGGCCGGCGGGGCAATCGGCATCGTCGACGCATTCGACCTCGACGCAGTACTCGCCGTCGTAGAGCGAGAGGTAGCAGCCCTCCCCCGGCGGACACGGCAGCGATTCGTTGCACTCGTGGGGCACGCCGTCGTCGTCACCGGCCGTCGTGCCGACGCTCGTGGCGTCGGTGGCCGTGCGACCGTCGTCGCCCGGCGTGGTGCCGGTGGTGTTGCCGCCGCTCGTCGACGCCCCCGTGGTGGCACCACCGCTGCCATCGCTGCTGCTCGGCACGGAGGTCTCGTCGCCGCCGCACGCGAGCAGCAGCGCGACGACGACGAGCGAAGCGTTGCGCGAGCGCATGGTCGCCAGTTTGGGCGCACGCGCGCGCCGAGGTCAAGGCTCGCGCGCGACGCTGCGATCGATCACATGGCCGATGCCGACGTCGATCACGGTTGCGCCCGCGGGGGCCACGAACATCGGCCCGCCACCGCGCGCGAGCACCAGGCCGTGGTCGTCGTGCGCGACCCAGGTGATGCGCGGCAGGCCCTCGTCGAAGCCGCCGAGCTCGAGCCAGTGCACATCGCCTTGGTGGTGCACGTCGGCGACGAAGGCGGGCTCGACCGGCGCGGCCATGTCGGGGCTGCCGTAGAACGCCGGGTCGACGTCGTCGAAGCGGAAGTCGCAGTGCACGTGGGTCTCGTACTCGACCAGCATGCCGCCCGCGTCGGTGCACGCGCCCTCGAGGGTCGCGATGCTGACGCTGATGGGATCGAGATCGAAGCCGTCACCGTACATGTGCCGCGAGTAGGTCGCGCCGCCGACCTGCAGGTTGTAGTCGGGCGAGCGGTAGCCCGAGTTCACGTTCAGCGCGCCGTTGTCGTCGCGCAGGGCCTGCAGCGAGGCGACTGCGTGGGGCTGCACGATGCCGTAGCGCCCCTTGTAGGCCTGTGCGAGCTCGCCCAGGGTGAAGTTGGGCGCGAGCGCGGTGGCGTCGTCGATGGCCTCGAGGTCGAGCACGGCGATCGGCCGGCGATAGTTCGGATCGCCCCCCAGCGTGGGCGGGTACTCGTAGCCGGCCGGCGGCGCATCGGGATCGATCGCGACCAGCGGCAAGCAGGTGGTGTACGAGCCGTCGGCGCCGGGGTAGCAGACCTCGGTCGCCGGCGGCTCGGGCATGCCGGTGGTGCCGTCGCCGGCCTCGCCGCCCGACTCGTCGCCGCCGCTCGACCCACCGGACACGCCGGTGTCGCTGCTGGGCACCATGCACTCGCACGGGCCCCACATGCCCTCGACACAGGACTGGATGCCCTCGCCCTCGCCATCGG